>CAVBBU010000020.1:21100-24565 GCA_963593765.1 Bacteroidaceae bacterium
CCCCTCTATAGATGATATATGAAAATGCTCCTTGATAATATTATTTGCTGTCATATCTGAATAATAATTATCATCAAGGTAGGTAATTGTAATATTTGTTTTTTGAATATATGCACTAAGGTCTATTCCGCACATTTCAAATGCATGATTACATATAAGCTCGGCAGGTGAGTATTTGTTTATCTCATCAAGAACCATCTTAGAATCAGCTAGCTGCGTTAGATAAAGCTCACCTGTGCTTATATCAACAGAGCATATGCCAAAGCACTCTCCTATATATGCTATGCACATAAGATAGTTATTAGTTGTTTCATCAAGTCCAAATTCTGATGTTAATGTTCCCGGAGTAACTATCTTAACTATATCTCTCTTAACTAAGCCCCTTGCAAGCTTAGGATCTTCTAGCTGCTCAACTATAGCTACCTTGTGACCATTTTTAACAAGCCTGCTTATATAATTATCTGCAGCATGATATGGAACTCCGCACATAGGTGCTCTTTCCTCAAGACCACAGTCCTTACCTGTAAGAGTAAGCTCAAGTTCCTTAGAAACTAATGTAGCATCCTCAAAAAACATCTCATAAAAATCACCCAGCCTGTAAAAAATTATACAGTCTGGATTCTTTTTCTTTGTTTCTAAATAATGCTCCATCATAGGTGATAATGCCACTTTTATTGCCTCACATTCTGCTACCCATATAATAAAAGCCCTTTAGCTCATCTAGCCTAACATTAACTATACTTCCTATAAGGCTTTCATCGCCCTCAAAGTGAACTAAAATTCCGCTCGATAATCTTCCGCTGACATATCCCTTTAGGTGGGAATTAATATCCTCAACTAAAACCGGAAGCGTTCTGCCTGTAAATCTATCAATTTTCTTTGATGATGTAGCCTTTACAGTGCTAAGTAATCTGTCAAACCTTTCCTTAACTACATTATCCGGAACCTGATTTTCCATGCTTGCAGCAGGCGTACCTGTTCTCTTTGAATATATAAATGTAAATGCCGAGTCATATCCAACCCTTTCTACAACATCAAGAGTTTCCTCAAAGTCCTCATCAGTCTCACCAGGAAAACCAACTATAATATCTGTAGTAAGAGAAATATCCGGAAGCTTATTTCTAATTCTATCAACAAGGCTTAGATAATCTTCCTTTGTATATTTTCTGTTCATAGCCTTAAGTATGCGGCTGCTTCCTGACTGAAGCGGCAGGTGGAGCTGAGAGCATATCTTAGAATTTTTAGCCATTGCATCTATTAGCTCATCTGATAGATCCTTAGGATGCGATGTCATAAATCTTACTCTTTGAAGTCCTTCTATCTCGCAAACCATAGTAAGAAGCTGTGCAAATGTAATCCTTTCCTCAAGTCCAAGTCCATACGAGTTTACATTTTGACCAAGAAGCATAATCTCAACTACTCCGTCCTTAACCAGCCTTTTAATCTCGCAGATTATATCCTCTGGCTTTCTTGATCGCTCCCTTCCTCTTACATACGGAACTATGCAATAGCTGCAGAAGTTGTTGCAGCCATACATGATATTAACACCGGATTTGAAATTATATTTTCTTTTGTTTGGTATATCCTCAACTATATTTTCAGCCTTATCAAGTATAGATACTACCTGTTTTTTTTCTGTAAGCCTTTTATATAAAAGCTCGGCAAGCATATATATATTATGTGTTCCGAAAACTATATCCACATAATGCATGCTCTCCCTTATTCTCTTTACCTCGTCAGGCTCCTGCATCATACAGCCGCAGACAGCTATAAGCATATTTTTATTTGTTTCCTTTTTATGCTTAACTATGCCTAGGTGTCCATATAGCTTTTCATTTGCATTTTCCCGAACGGTACAGGTATTAAACAACACAAAATCGGCATCCTCTGAATCGGTTTCCTCATAACCTATTTCAGATAAGATGCCTGATAGTTTTTCCGAATCACGGGCATTCATCTGGCAGCCATAGGTTTCTATATGGTAGCTTGGTCTGTGCCCATTCTCCTGTATCCATTTATGAATCATATCATTAAGACATGATATATAATATTGCTGTCTTTCAGGTTCTAGTACTGGTATATTATTTTCGCTCATACCACAAATTATAATGTAAAAAGCCTATAAAATCAAGGACGTACCTGTCCATTGCCACGGATTTGATACTTGTATGAGGTAAGCTCCTTTAGCCCCATAGGACCTCTTGCGTGCAGCTTTTGAGTGCTTATCCCTATTTCTGCACCAAAGCCAAACTCACCGCCATCTGTAAATCTAGTTGATGCATTAACATATACGCAGGCAGAATCTATGCTATCAAGAAATTTTTCAGCCTTTTCATCGCTTGATGTAATTATGCACTCTGAGTGTTTAGTGCTGTATTTGTTAATATGCTCTATAGCCTCATCTATTCCGTCAACCGTTTTAACAGACATTATATAGTCAAGATATTCCATGCCCCAGTCAGCATCCTCTGCCCTATCTGCATGTTTTAATATATCAAAGCTATATTCATCTGCCTTTAGAAGTACGTTATGCTCAGCTAGCTTTTCTTCTAGCCTTGGAAGAAGCCTTTTTGCGATTTCTTTATCAACTAAAAGTGATTCAGCCGCATTACATACACCTATACGCTGAGTTTTAGCATTATTAATAATATTTATCGCCATATCTATATCTGCATCAGAGGCAACATATATATGGCAGTTACCTGCTCCTGTTTCTATAACAGGAACGCTGCTTTCCTTAACAACAGTATCTATAAGTCTCTTACTTCCTCTTGGAATAATGCAATCTATATATCCATTCATCTTAAGAAGCTGCTTTGTTGACTCGTGGTCAGTGCTTTCTATAAGGCAGATGGAGTTTTCATCTATACCCTGCGTAGAAAGTGCCTCTCTTAAAATTTTAACTATGGCAATGTTTGAATTAATTGCTGTGCTTCCACCCTTTAGTATTACGCTATTTCCTGTTTTAAGTGTAATTGCAGCTGCATCAGATGTAACATTAGGTCTTGCCTCGTATATAATTCCTATAGTACCAATCGGCACTCTCTTTTTTGTTATTATAAGACCGTTCGGTCTTTTGATAGTATCAAGCACCTCGCCTATAGGATCTGGCAGCTTTGCTATGCTTCTTATGCCATCTGCCATAGCCTTTATTCTGTCAGCATTAAGGCTTAGTCTATCTAGCATACCACTGCTAATTCCAGCCTTTTTAGCATTTTCCATGTCGATAAGATTAGCACTAATAATTTTGTCTATAGAAGCCTTGGTATCAAGTGCAGCTGCCATAGCTAAAAGTGCTGCATCCTTTTTATCGCTGCTTAAGGTTGCTAGTGCAAAGGATGCTCTTTTAGCTCCTTTACATATATCATGTATGCTCATACTACCTCCTTATCATTTAAAATAAAGTCCATGCTTATATCATAGCTGCTGCTTTTAAATTCAAGCCCTGTTTGGTAGCTATATCCA
>CAVBBU010000021.1:0-15356 GCA_963593765.1 Bacteroidaceae bacterium
TAATAGTACCATCACCGGTAGCTGTACCAGACAATGTTGTGCCATTGGCACTAATAGTTGAAGATGTAGGGAATCCGCTAAGCGCGCCAGATGTGCTTATACTACAATTTTCGCTATTCGAAGACCCATAACTATAGCTTCTACTAGGTGTACAAGATGCCGTCTTGCCAGATGTTGTACCACTAGCTGTATAAGCTGTATAGTCTTCGTAATCTTGATATGCTGTAGCAGTAAAACTTACAGATTCGGATTTACTTGTAATAGTCTAATCTGGACCAATTGATACATGACAATCCTTCCAGTCTCTACCAGAACTACCTGCTGTTACAGAATAACTCTTTTCGCCAGGATCTGTTGTACTAGATACTGTTATAGTACCAACCCAAGAACTACCACTACCGCTTACAGATGCGGATTCTCCACCAATTGTAATATCAGGTTTCTCTGAACAGTTAACATTTACGGTATACTTATAAGTTATAGATGCAGGATCGTAGTAAACATTAATACTCTCACTACCACCATCATTGGTTGCAATATAGATTGTACCTGTATTGCTTGTACTAGATGCGCTAGCTGTAAGCGTACCACTGCTAATAGAAGCCGTTACACCTGTAGGGCTAGACTTCACATAAGGAGTAAGAGTATCTGTACCGGTACTAGAAGATTGCTATGTAGCAGACGAACTATCTCTTGTAATAGTACCACTAGTGGTAGACCAATGATAACTTGTATAAGATCTAGTAGCCGTTACACTAGTTGAGAATGATAATCCATCATCCAAATTCCAACTAGAAGAGCCTACAGAAATACTTACAGACCCATAAGTAGTAGCTGTTAAGCCACCGCTGATAGACCAGTTAACTGAGCTAGGTGCATTATCTGTACCCGTACCGCTCATAGTATATACACCTGTATAAGTACTACCGCTTCTAGTAGGAGTTACAGAATAACCATTAATGGTCATTGTAGGCTGACTACCAGCACCTGTAGCAACAAGAGTATAAGTGTGAGACCAAGCATTGTAGTCTTGAGTAACAGTATATGTTACAGAATTAGCGTGAGCATCAGCAACCGTAACTACACCAGTTCTACTTGTAGAACCACTATTAGCTGTACAGTTAATAGTAATGTTGTTACCATTAGCAGAAGCTGTAAGCCAAGACTGGCTGCTTGTAACAGTTAATGTAGGACTATATGATGTACCATCTACTGTAGCCTTAACTGTACCAGTGAATGTAGCAGCAGAGATACCTGTAGTCTCAGTGATAGCTTTAGTACCATCAGACCATGTAAGATCATATACAGGAGGTGTATAAGTTACGCTGATAGAAGCAGTCTTGCTACCTGCTGCAACAGTAATGGTAGAAGGAGCACAGTTTGTACTAGATGCGCTAGCTGTGAAGCTCATACCATTCTTGCTAATAGTAAATGAATCACCACTAGAAGTTGTATCTGTTACAGTATATGAAACACTAGGACTTTCAGTAACCTCGGTTGTGTTAAGAGTTGTAGTTACACTACTATCTCTAGCAATAGTACCAGAAGCTTTATCCCAAGCTGTAGTAGACTTATCCTGTTTGTAAGTAACAGTAAATGTCTTACTCAATCCATCTCTCAAATCCCAGCTAGTAGGACTAACAGAAAGCTGTTCATTACTATAGCTAACGTTTGTACCACCACCAATAATAGTAAATGGAACAGTAGCTGGAGCCTCATCCTCTGTAGCTACGCGCATCATATACTCACCAACGTAGTCATCACCACTCTGTGTAAGAGTAATAGTCTCACCATTGATAGTAACAATAGGGGTACCTGTAGCGCCCTTAGCAATAAGCTTATATGTATACTTCAATGGAGCTATGTAAGCTTCCTGTACAATGGTAATGGTATCAGTCTTACCAGTAGCATTAGTACCAGTGATATGACCTGTACGCTTATCTCCAGAGTTAGCATCAACTGTAATAGTAGCCTTATCATCCTTAACTGTTACATGAATCCAGCTAACATCAGATGTGGCGGTGTAATCAATTACATTGCCATCTATATCCAATGAAGTAGCTGTAGTTGTAGCAGTAAGACCATCTGCTGTAGGATTGTACTGCTTATTAGCAAATGCAAACGCGCTCAGATCCGGCTTATCCTCTACTTCAAACTTATCAATGTACTCGTTATCCAAGTACCCTGATAAGTCCACAGTAATGTTCTTTCTATGACTCTCAGCAAGACTAATGGCTTCAGACTTAATGATACATTCATTGCTACCAACTGTCTATTCTCCGACAGCTTGGTAAGCTTGTTTCTTTGTTAATATTTCCATTATGCTGATTTATTAGTTTCAATACTAAACATTCCACTATTAAAGTAGTAAGTAAATACTGCTGCTCTTGTATAGTTTTTCCAACTTGTACTGCAATACGCAGGAGCTTGGCTTCTAGCTGTCTATGTAACACCATTGATAGTAAATGTTTTATTGCTATCATTGTTGTTGCTAAACGAGAAGTCTCCAGTCTTATTGTATGCGGTATAGCTTAGAGATATATCATATCCTGCTGTATTAAACCAAGATGTATATAAATATACTTTACACGTAAGAAATCCGTTCTCATCGGTAAGAGCTTCTTTAATAGTCTTTCCGCTGATTGTAGAAGCGTCATCTCCGTTAGATACAACATACTTAGCTATGGAGTCAAAGTCAACCAGCGCATGTTCTTCACCAGTTCCTGTGTTATCTCCACCCCAGCCTAATACATTTGCGCCGTTGAGGGATACTCTACTACCCCAACTATAACCAACGCTCTAATCTTGTACGCCAGGAATATAGCATTCTATTGTAGTTTTTTGATCTAAGTCTGTACCTTGTGACCAATAATAAGTAAAGTCTACAACATCGCCGTATACGAGTTGCATACCATTCTTAACCTATACTAACGCTAACTCACAGGACTTCTCGGGATCCTCTGCGTTTACTACTTTAATCTTTTCTGTTATAAACGAACTATTGTCGTTTGTAGTCTTAGCCCAAAAAGAATAACCATCAGTTGTCTTGGATGATTCGAAGTGTTGTGCAGATGAAGGAGATAATGTATAATCTACTTCCTCTTCACTATACTTTGTACCATTCAACAGGTATAAAGTCTTCAGAGCTCTTACGTATACAGGTTTAGAGTGATTCTAACCATATGTATCGGCAGCAAACAAGATCTGTACTTGGTCACTCCATGTTTCTTTATCGTAAGAGATCTGAATACTATACTCTGCAGTAGTCATATCTTCACAAGCAAACTCATCGATTATCTCTGTGTTACCATATGAAGATAAGTCTGTAGTTACTCTCTTTAGCTTCTAACTAGCAATGTTCTGAGCCTCGAACTTAGTAATTAATTCATTTGTACTTAATGAAGTAGCTCCTACCTCATTATATACTTGTTTTTGTGTTAGAAGCTCCATAATAAATTAATTTGAGATTTTAAAGAAATGTTCAGCATTTACATTGCTGATACCAGTAGCAGGAGTCAATGTAGAACCGCTCTTAACCCAGTACCTATTAAGTACCTGCTCGATCTTATTCTCAATATCATCGCCACCAACAGCCTGATTGATGAGTTGATTAATACGAGCGTCGATATAGTTGTTTACATCCTGATTCTGCTTAATCAATGTGCTGAGATCACTAGCCGACCACTTACCATTAGTAAACACAAGAACGTCACCTTCCTTACCATCTGGGAGCAATGTTTCCAATGTAAGACCATCAACATTACCATTGATAGTTACGTTGTTGAGGGTTGTATTACCATCAACACGGAGGTCACCTTCGTTCTTAATAAGATTATGAACAGTAAGAGTATTGCAGTCAAGCTGAAGTGCTTTGAATACACCCATTACATCGAGGTCGTTACATACAAGCTTATGGTCTACTTCGATACCAATTGGGTTACCATGAGCAGTAAGCTTATCGTATACATCAAGAGTACCACGTACTTCCTGATTACCGTTTACCTACTGGCTACCCTGTACCTCTTGTGAACCTTCTACTGTAGTATTACCCTCGAAGACTGTATTACCATGGAAGATAGCCTTATCGAACTCAGGGTTAGTCTTGAAATCCTCAACCTTGTTATCGATGTTCTTTACTACCTCTTCCAAGTTAGCTTTGTTCTTCTCACTCCAGATCTGGCTAGCATCAGCAACAACACCTTCTGTAGATACATTGACAAGCTTGCCATATATTTCAATATCTTCGTTTGTTGCGTTCATAATTAATTAGCTTTAAGTTTAACATAAATAGTTGCGCCACCCTTAGTCTTGTTAGCCTTCATTGGGTTAGGACAGCAATAGTAGTATCTACTATCATTCATCTTCTGCTGAGGCTTTGTAAGAGGAATATATGTAGCAGCATTTACATTACCAATACCAGATGTGTTAATGTTAGCAGCGTAAGCAATAGGCTGACGTGTAACAATCCACAAGTATTGACCATCTGTATCGTTGTCTACAGTTGTAGGGTTTGTAAGATCCTCTGTGCGTGTAAGCAATGCAAGGTTTACATTCTCTACACCAACTGATGTATAAGACTCCTGATCCTCGTTCTCAAATGTCTGATCACTACGATCAAAGCCGTACTTATAATCATCCTCCATATTTTTAGGGAATGGACGTACAGGCAAGTAACCAATATAATCGTAGTCACCACCAACTACAGTTACATTAAAGCCTGCGCTAACTTCATTATTCTTAGCTGCAACAGTAACATATGTTGATACTGTTTCATCCTGATCTAGAGCCTTAATAAGACCTGTATGCTCATCAATAGCAATAACACCTGATCTAGCAGCGTGGAAGTCTAACAGTTCGTATGGCCAGTTATCTGGGTCATACTCTAGAACAGAACCGTTCTCAAGCTCTACTTCAATTGTATAGAAGTGATCTTTAGCATCCATCTCACCAAGTCTCAATGATGTGTTACCATACATATAGAGATCATGTGTCTTAACCTTGATTGACAAAATATTCTTATTAAGCATATCATCCTTATCTACATCCAATGTAATATCACCGCTTGCACCTGTGTTATCATCTACAAGCTGGAGTACATCACCGTAGTCCATAGTATAAGTATGAAGATCTGTGCGACCCCAACCTGGCTCATACATTACTGCAACAACTACGAGTTTGTAGATACCACAGAACATCTGATCCTTTGCAGGGAAGTAGCACTGAATTGAATTAGCTTTTGGCAAAACTCTTGAGTATGCCAAGTATGAGAAGTCATCATCAATACCACAGTGAACTGGATCGAATGGCTGATGATAACGTGGTGGCAGAGGTCCTTGACCCATACAAGGATCGCCACATCCATGCTGATCAATCATGCAGAAATGATTATGTGAATGACAACATGCACGACAATCGTGGTGATGGTGGCATGGATCCACATGATACATTGGGTGACCGCATGAATTAATTCTGTATGGATTGCCAACAAAATGAGGACCACAGAGGTCGTGCTTTGATGGGAAGTAATCAACAACTGATGTGTTGATCAAATAGCATCTAAGCTGTTTAATGTTGGCTTGATCGTACGTACGTGGACCACGAAGCGTCAGATTAAGTCTGATGTCGTTTCCAATTCTAATTCTTTGCATATTAATATGTTTAAAAACAGAAATGCCGAGATAGGGTAATCCCCCTACCCCGGCAATCCTATGTCTCAGTTAATTAAAACTTAGTTGGGTCATAAGCACCCTTATTGCTAATTGCGTTAGCAATATTCTGACGGTTAGCGATCATAGTATTCAACTTAGCTACGAGGCCGTCTGCAATATTATCAGAACCCATAGCCTCGCCATTGTTAGAAGCGTAGATCTCAACAGTCTGCTTTGTCTTTCTCCACAAGTCGTCAGCTGTACGATATGTGTTCTCGAATTCCAAAGTGATACCATCGTAATGGTTATCAATGTTAGCTACACGAGCTGGCTGTGGATCATACCAGCAGCAGCGATGAAGTACACCTGTGTAGTCAAGTGCTGCACGCTCGCGATCGCGTACATTCTTACCAGAAGCTGGGTAGTTAATACCAAGCTGCTTGCTGAATACTACACCGAGGTCATACTTATTGTTTGATGCCCAACCTGGAGCAGCAGGATTCATCCAATAAATGTTAGCATCGAAGCGACCCTTCATTGCTACATTCTCTGTATTCTCAGCATTGTCATCATCGTATGGCATAGCCTCCAATGTAAGAACCTCACCTTCAGCCTTTACATATACACGCTGACGGCGTGGAGCCTTAGCGATATCCTTAGCCAAACCAGCAACGATAGCTGCAGCATCATCACCTGGCTTAGTTGTATAGCTGTAAGATTCAGTCCACTTACGATAGCGGCAAGGAACATCCTTGAAAGTCAAACGAAGTACAATAGGGCAACCGCCTGTTGCAAGGAGATCCATTACCTCACCATCGATGTGTGAGAAATCAATCTTGATAGTATCCTCTGTATCTTCAACATAATCCAACTTAGATACTGACTTGATGTCAGCTGCGTTGATAATGTTAGACCACTTAACAACAGGAACGAAAATGTTAGTACCTGTAGCCTTGTCAGCCTTTACAATATGATCTGATGTAATAACACCAATCTTGAAACGATCAGCCTCGGCGTCAAATGTAAAGATGTCATCCAATTCTGAACCGTCCTGCTTAGCTGGATCGCAGTTCATGAATACGAACTTACCAACCAACTTCTTAAGATCTTCCTTCTTTGCTGAACCCTTCAACTCTTCTGCTGTAGCGAGGGTCTCACCGTTCTTATTAGAGATAAGAACTGTATTTACGTATGTAATCATAATATATTATATAATTTCTTCTACTCACCCTACAAAATTTAATACTAGACCTAACTAGCTGGGCTTTCCGCGTTAAAATTATTATTCTTGAGTACTTACCTCCTCAGTAATTGTCTTATAGCGCTCGTCCTTCTTATTCTCAAGGAACATCTGAGCTGCTATCTTAATTATCTCAGGCATAATAGTATCATCGAAATCCGTGTACTCTTCAAACGGATGTTCGAGAGTAAGTTCTTCAGGCTTGCGCAAATAACCTAGAACATACTTATATATCTTGTACTGTTTATCTGTCAACAGATTACAGCCATTACTTGTCCTAACCCTTAATGGTCGAGCTCTATGGTATCTATAATGAAAATCTGTCAAGCTGTTTGTAACCCTATACATAAAACTATCCTGTGTACATTCAAACATACAAGTATTCATTTTATGATCCCCATTGTTATCTGATATAACCACATCTTCATTGAGTGAAAAGAGGAAGTCTTCAGGGTATACAATATTGTATGAATCATATGATGGTTCTAAGGAGTTCTTGCGCATATCCTTACCAATGTAGTTCTTAGTTACGTAGAGCTTGATTAGATCGTGTCTACGCTTCTCGTTCTACTCATATGATGCTTCATGTACAGTATCGCCATTAAAGCGCACCTTAATGAATTTAACAATTGCCTAGTTGAGCCAGAACAAAGAGTCATCGGTCGATGGTTTGTCTACGATGTTATCTATCAAATTAATCTCTCGTTCAAAGGCTGCTAGTATATCTACCTTTCTCATTGCTCAGCCTCCTATTCTTTAGGTTGGGACTATCTTTGATTACCTCCACTAAGTTTAGCCTTATACTAGGTTATGTACATATCAACTGCGCCTGATACAAGTTCTTCAAAACAACTGTATGGGAGCTCGCAGTAACTGTGTACAGCACCGTCTGAAGTATCCAAATCATCATACTTCATAACATTGAATGCGTAAGGCATACAGTAGTAAACTAGATCTAGTTCTAGTATATTCGTATATACATCATGAATAACCTTAATGTATGCGCTATTCACAGATGTGCTCTCCAATACAACTAAAGGATTTCGTATAATGCACTTCTAGTTGTAGAAGGTTTGAATAACACTACCAACCTCCTCCTGTTTGATCGTGGAGTTCGGTGTAATCACGCTAGTATTTAAAACTTTGTTGGATTTGTAATTCTTATCAATAACACTATTGGATCTAATATACATTGCGTAATCCTTAGGGAGATCAAATACAACTGTAGATTCATCAGAGTCTATGTTCTACTTATCTGGGAAAAGCAATGTATGTCTAACCAAATCCTTTAAAGTGTCTTGTATTTTTTTAGCCTACCTAGTACCACGTTCTACTTGACCTTCCGCAATATACAACGTCTTTACGTACTAGCTTTGATACTCGCTTAGTATCGAATATATTGTATCGGTATCTAGTTTAAGGGTAGTAGCAAACAAAGGATTAACCTCTATTATCCTACGCTCAAACTCGATCCCTAATTTCCTTGTTTGGTCTTGTGTCATGATTCAAGTGATCTAGTGTTAGCTTTAGTAGTTAGTCTACTAGATTCGACAATCTCAGTAGACAATATAATAGCTAAGTTAATTAGTTCCTCAGCCATAGTATCTGAGAGTTCAAACTTAGTCTAACCAAAGTCATAGTCAACTTTAGATGTACCATTACCTACAGCAAATTTCTTAGGTTTACTTATATATTTTACGATCAGGGTCATATCCCCTTTATTTTTCTGTACATCATATTGATCAACTAATACATGCACCTCGTTACCTTCTAAGAAGCACACTGGGTTATTAACCCAAGGCATATTAGAATTTGTCGCCATATATGGTCTAGCTTCCTCATGAGAAGCAAGCTGCACATACATTGTAACGTGTTCAGAATAATCTGCTGATGTATTATGTTTGTTCAATTTGATCGTACTATCAATGTAGTATAGGTAATCGTCACATATAATATTGTATATGTACTCGTTAGATACTAGGCTTGATTGAGCTCCCGTAATAGGACCATATGATTTAATCAAAGGTCTAAGATCCTCAATTGCTTTAATATCGCCTTCAAACGTAGCCTTTCTAAGATTATTACCTGTTAATTTTTGAGCTATTAAAGCTAGGTACGCTTTGTCTAATATTGTAGCAACTTCGTATCTCGTTAGCGACGGATATGACGAAGTAATGTTAGCCTTGTCATATTCAATCATAAACTTAGTATAAATATCACTATGCGTCATACGTCGTATTCGTTATTACTTACTTTCGATCTGATTGATAATTGAAAGCTTTAGGTCTTGGTTCTTCTTAGCATCAAGATAAGCAATACAATCTGTAAGAGAATCAGCAAGCATCTCTGTACCATAATAGTACTGTGTACGATCCTTGCGAATGATACCCTTAGCAATAGCCTCTTCAATCAAGAACTCAGTTTCCTTAGTCTTATTGTTAACCCACTTGTTAAAGAAGTTCTGTGGCTGCTTATCAACCAATGAGAACAATGTGGACTCTACAAGCTCATTAGACAATGTATCAGACTTAACTCCGAACAATCTAAGACACTTACGCATCTCTTCCAATGAAAGCTTACCAAATGCAATAATAGCATCTCTACGCAACTTGTTAATCTTATTCTTCTCAATAGCTTCAGCCTGACGGTTAATCAACAAGTAATCCTTGCCAGCATTAAGCTTATCAAGTGATGTAGCTACTCTCTTATGCCCCTCAAGGAACTTAATGATCATAGACTGACGTGGGAACTGATCGTCCAAGATAAGGCTTCTAGCACCTACCTTTACGCAGAAAGTATCCCAGTATGGAGAAGTCTTAGCTAAAGTACCTTCTGCCAAACCTAACTCTTTTTCGTATTTCTTTTCATCCTCAGGTGTTAAACCTGTGTAAATCGACCCAGATCTAGTAAGATATGGAGCAATGTAATCAAAGCACTGCTTGTACTTCAACAAACCAGCCCAGGGATTTTTCTTTCTAATTTTTAACTCAACTACCATAATTTTTCAATTAGTTGTTGCAATGCCAAGCACACGCCCAATTAAGGGCGTGGTTGAACATTGTAAATCTATAATTTTAATTAGAGCTCAGCTGCTCTATTTTCCAATGCGATTGACTCGCTGTCCTCAGCATCACAGTACAAAATACCGCAAGACAATGGGTTTCTCAACATGATACCCTCTTCACCGAGGAAGTGTACCTGATAACCATCACGGCTATTAGAACGCATAGTGTTGATATTGTTTGCATAACCAGAAGGCAATACAGAACCACCAGTACACCACTGAACGAACTCACGACCCTTACGACATACCTTTACGATGTTGTTCTGACCATCACGACGACCAAGATCAACGAACAAGAATGTGTAAGACATCAATGGCTTACCTGTCAATGGGTGAAGCTGACGGAACATCTCCATGTTATCGAACATAGCACAACGCTTAACAGTCAACTCAATACCGTTAACCATCTTATAAGTTGTGAACTGACCACCCAATACGAGATCCTGACCAGAACCTGTAATGAAGTGTGTGTCGATCATATTAAAGCTTGCAGCCTTCTCCTTCAAGATACGGTCGAATTCTCTCAACGTTAATGTTTGCTTGGGGCGTTAACCCAAACCTCTTTCGAGCCCTTACTTTCATAAGGGACCAGACTATATCTTTACCTAATATATTAGGCATCTATCATTTCGGAATCACTTGATCCCTACTCCTTATCGGATAGTCGTTGAACATTACACTTACATTTCTATGTAGTTATTTTATAACCTTTCATAGAACCACTTGGAACAACCATGTCTTTATCACCATATCTTTTAATCATTGTGCATAAACAAGATTTCTTGATATTAAATACTCTACTAGCATTCTCTAGTCCCAGTAGAGAAAAAGAATCATTACCTTTAGCGAATGTAACAAGAGTTTTAAATACACAAGTTAAGCCATTATCATAAGCTCTTCTTTTATTTTCTTCTCTAGTACACCATTCTAGATTCTGTATACTGTTATTAAGTTTATTGCAGTCTACATGATCTATAGTTTCGTAATGATTAGGGTTTGGAATATATTGATCAGCAAGAACTTCGTGAACCATTCGCCTAGTCCAATCAACATTGTATCTCATATAACCATGCTTGATTGTTGTAGAAATAAACCTTTTTGATTTAGTATTGTATAAAGTACCATTCTTATTGATTACGTAATCCTCATGGCCTTTAACAATATCAAACTTTGTAAGATCTAAATCACTAAACGTTTGATCAATTATCTTTTGTACTGGCATGTTGTACTCTTTGTTATTTATACCTATAAGAGTAACTCTACCATTATTATTCTTTACTAATTTCTTTGTATATCTGTCATATATATTACCATCAATATATACAACGTATCTGTATTCAAAACCCCTACATGATTTATGTAGTGTCTTTGCTGCTGATTTTCTATCGAACTTCTATGTATTCGTCATAATATTTTTAATCTATGTTAATTATTTTAATAGAGTTTCCAGCAATTAAATAGATTTGCTTTATAATATCACTATTATAAGGGGCTAGTTATTAACCCATCTCTCCAGTCAAAGCAACGAACTTACGCTCGTTAGTACCGATGATGTTGTAGCAGAGATCGAACAAGTAATCCTCGAACAACTCTGTAGTTAACTTGGTATAGTAACGTACGTTAGCTGGAGCGATCTGCTCGAACAAACCTGCAGAGATTGGAACGAAACGACCATTAGTACCCTTCAAGTTGTAAGAACCATCTGCGTTACGGTTAGAGTGAGCGAACAACAACTGCTTCTCCTCACGCTTCTTCCACTCACGGAGAGCCTTCCAATACTGATAGTCAGACCACAAATAAGACTTCTTACCTGTCTCAGGATCAGTCAAAGCGATAGCCAATACTGTAGAGTAAGCATCACCTGTGATATCGTAAGAAAGACGCATAGTCATCAATGTGTTACGCATCTTAAATGGAGTCTGATAGTTGATGATATCTGCCTCATCACTGTACTCCTCATAAGCAGAACCAATACGGTCTACCTGACGACCTGGCATCAAATACTCACAAGGAATATAAGAACCCTGGAAACCTTCTGCTACATAGCACTCATATACCCATGTGCTACCATCCTGATATGGAGTACCGTTTACACGTACCTGGAAGTTAACATTATCGAATGCCAAGATTGCACCAGGTCCGAACCATTTCTCCTCGAGACCCAAGTAAATAGGAGTGTTGTTAATACCTGGAGTAATGCCATCAGCAATTGACTGTGGAGTAATCTCTTTACCATTCCACTTTGCCCAACGGATATTAACAGCGTGATCAGCATCGATCATTACAGACCACTCATACTCTCTATTCTCGATAGTCATTGTAGAACCAAGACCACCAGTCAACAAGTCGATAGTAGTTGAAATACCATCATCCTTTGTACCAAATACCAATGACAACAAGCCTGCTACCTCATGAGGCTTTGTAAGCATTGCGTTTGCAATCATGTTTTCGTCTACCAAGTCTGCGAAACGCTTACCACGATAGAGCTGAAGATTATTTAAAAATGAATTATTCATAAAATATTAAAGTTGTACACATCATAGGTATCTTGACGCGATTTCCCATGCCTGTGGTGTTTTCTCTGTGCCGACATTATAAGAACTGTGGTTCTTAGTTTGATGTCTAAGCATATTTCTAAGTTTACTTGCAGCAGATGTCTGACCATTGCGCTTAGCTTCACCTAGCAGTGCATCACCCTTCATAGTAAAGTATGCGGACTCAAGGAGATTGTTTACAAGGTTACCTTGGAAGTCCTTCTGATACTATGTGAGTCCATCGGCATCAGTCTTAGTAATATAATCATACAGAGCTTTCTTATCCTCCTTTGGGATAGCGATACCTCTAATATTAGTAAGGCTGTTAATACCGTTTGTTAAGTCTTCTGCAAACTGTACTGCCTGTTGCTCCTGAGCTTGTCTCTGAGCTTCCTGTTGCTGTGCTAGGTACTGGGTTTGCTGCTGTTCATACGCTTTAAGATATGTTATAGCGTCAGCTGCTTCATCCTCTAGCATGTCAGCATCCTCATAGCGCTCAATCTTACGACTAATCTGTTCGTCATCCATACCTTGTAGTTTATAATAATCACGAACAGCTGCTTTCTGATTAGATTCGTCCTCCATATCCATGTTATCATACGACATAGATCTTTGCTGTGCTTGATAGAAATCTTCAAATCTACCACCATTCTTTACATACTGATCAAGTTGTGCAATACGATCATCAGCATACTGTGGTGTAGAGTTCTCTTCCACAACATCTTTAATGTAATCAACGAGGCCCTCGACTGATTGAGGTTTCTCATCCTCGCTTACACTCCAACCGTTAGCTTCTGCGAATGCGTCAAAGAAAGCACCAATTTGTTCTGCCTCTCCAGGAACTGGCTGAGTCTCATCTACTTCCTCTGTTTCTGTAGTCTCGTCAGTTGTATCCTATTCGTCTGTGCTATCAGTTGTGTCGGACGTATTATTCAATATATGTTCTGGGATCTCTGTCTCATCTTCGTGGGCAGCTTGATCACCTTTATTATCCTCAGCAGGCTTATCTAAGTCTTCTGGTTTTGTATCTAGATTATCAATATCATCATTAGGTTCACTAACAAAGGTATCTACTGCATCAATGTTAGTAACACTTTCGCTCCCTTCCGAGCCGTTGAACCCAAGGGAGTTCAAAGCGTTCTCAAAATCACCTAATGGATTTTTCTTCTTTCTTGCCATAATTATAATATTATAACTAAGTTAATATTTTAAATGTTGTACACTATTGGGGCGCAACTACCAATAATGTTAATGTTTCCACTTTGCTGCATTACGAGCAAAATTAGCTTTCTTTCTCATAACCGAACTATACTTACTTGGATTCTTTAAAACCTTATTAGCAAAACCTTGTACGCTCATTCCGTGAGATTTGGCTGCTTTAGTAAATGTGCCACATTTAGATGGTTTTATATGAATATCCTTACCAGAATCTTAATTATAATGATCTGTTACCCAAAACATTTTATTGTCATATCCTGGCGAAAGGTTGGTTGTGTATTTTATTGTCTTATTAGGGAGTACTGGTTCGCCCATAGTATACCTACCATTTGGCAACCTTTGATACCATGTTAAATTATCTAACGGCATTTCGCCAGTTTTGTACCCAACTCTAGACCCAATAGGAATATCCTGCCAATCTTTTATAGAGAACTAGGTTCTACTTCTTCCAAAGGGAACTGTATTTCCGCCCTGTATTTCTAATATTCCTCTTTGGAATAAACCATTAGATGTTGATATTCCGCCCTCCCATGGCTTTCCGAGAGAAGCCTGAGTCCTATTACCATGAGCAGATCCGCTTTTAGTCATAAGGCGTATAGCAGTAGGATTGCTATCGTCGCCGATATCTACAAACGAAAACGGATTCTCCTCTTCATAAGAACTTACACTTTGTGGTAACTTGTACCAACTCCCGTCTTTTGAATATTCGTAATTATTTAGTGCGGAAAGTCTCCAATCGTCAGCTGGAACATTTATTTTTACACCGGCGTCTCTAGTTGTAACATTTTGGCCAGCTTCTCTAATACCTTGGACTTCCGGATACTCGGTAATTCTATAAGCTTTATTCGAGTCTCTAAAGAAAGATTCCCCTACAGTTCCATCAAACCGCAAACCATTTGTGTATATTGCGGCAGATCCAAGATTGTCTAAAACTTTATTATTAGCCCATCTTGCAGCTCTATATAACTATTTGGTAGCATTTGGTAATTTTGAAAAAGCAAAAGGTAAAACTATATCTCCAACCAAATTTACTGCTTCATTTCCGGTACCTTCTCCTGATAAAATTTGTTCTCCTAGAGACCTAGAATCCTGTTTACCATTCTAAATAGATTGCGCAACTTTGTTAGCTAATGGACCTAAGTATGTAGACGGGCTAATAATTTTACCTATAGCTTCAAGATTTTTTAACCCTTCTTCAGTAGTTTTTTGCTATTCGTGTTTCTGGCGTAATATATCTGCAGTTTTCTAATCTTCCTACCTCTGATATTCGCTACGATTATCACTACTTACTTCTGCATATTTTGGAGTAAATACAGTCTTCTTTCCAGTACGCCAATCCGTAAATACCTATTCGCCTGGTTTTAATTTGCGTTTTAAAGGTTGTTTTGCAGTTGGCTTATTTGTAGTAGTAGACTATTTTGTTGCGACATTAGTAGTTCTGCGACCAGACTACATATCAACGGTTACATAATTGCCATTCTCGTCTCTCGTACGAATCCTGATTGGTTTATTTATACGTTTAGGCATGAGCGTTTCCTCCATTTGGTTTACGAAGTTTCTTCTTTAACTGTTTCTCAGCTACTTCCTACTATGCTTCAGCTTGAGCCTTTCTTCTACGTTTAATCTTACGAAAGAGTTTATGACGCTGATAG
>CAVBBU010000021.1:15366-23966 GCA_963593765.1 Bacteroidaceae bacterium
GATTACCATCGCTGTCAAAATGAGCGTTATCAAGATTTACTTTTTCTTTGCCATCACCGAACTTAGGCAACTTAAGCTTCTTTTTCAACTGCTTCTCTGCAATCTCCTAATCAGCCTATGCTTGAGCCTTTCTTCTACGTTTAATCTTACGAAAGAGTTTATGACGCTGATAGTCATTCTTCTTTTGCATCTTTCGCTTAGGGCTTTCCATCTATGTCATTTCTTAGCTCCTTTCTTTTTCTTAGATCTATACTAGATATAATTCTCAAGCAAGTCCGTATAAGGCTCATTACCTTGCCATGTATTGGTATATATAGCTCCGTCTTTATAATATGGATAATACCCCAAACTATTATCTGAGATTATACCTTTATACAATGTAGGGTGTACTGGCGACTTTAAATATCTTCCAGTCTTATAGTTTCTACTAGGCCAATGACCATCATCTCCAGGCTAATATCCAAGATCTCTAGCTTGTACGAAGTCGTAATCTGTAGGCGGATATAAATACGGATCTTTCCCATCATAGAAATGTAAATTCACCCCGCGTCTCTACCAGAACTTCTGCCCATAGGCATCTTTACCTTTATTATTACCCTATAGCATATTCTATATAGCATTAGGTAAAGGAGTAGGAGTAGTAAGCACCTCTAGATTACGTTGTATCATATTGTTATAATCAGCCTTAGCTTCAGCATCAATCTATTGCTAAGTCTTAGGCATAAGGTATGTAGATTCAGCAGGTAAAACAACTGGTTTAGGAGATTCTTTGGGAAGCGTTGAAGCAAGCTGCATCTAAAGAGCTTCCTAATTAGATTGCAAATCTTTTACAAGGTTACTCTACTAAGGTTTTTTATATTTGTAAGGTTTTTTATATTTGGATAGATCGTGCAAAAATAGAGATTGTTCGCTTTCCCTTCTTTTCCTTAATCCTACATGAAATTTCTTTTGATTTATACCTGCGTCCATTTCTCTAGCTGCAACGACCCAATTTCTTTCATTTAAGGCCTTATATAATTTTGGAGCATTGTTATTTCCTGTATAGTAATTGTAATCATAGCTAAGTAATGCCATCTTTGCCGATTCTGGCAGTTCGTTATATGTTGATATAGATTTTGCTAAAGCCTTATGTCTAGATTTCAAATAATCTATTACTAGCTTTCTTGCAACTGGTTTTGTTATTCTTCTACCAACCTAAGCCCATTTTGGATCCGTAGTACCATAACCGATTGTAATTTTACCATCTTTTGTATCTCTACCAACTGGCTCGAATCCTTCAAAGCCTATTACGTAATCAGCAGTTCTATCAAAGAACCCTTTACCGTCTTCATATCTAGGTAAATCTTTACCAGCATCATACTCATTTAGGATTTGATTAACCTTAGCATTCATCTAAGCTTGCTCTTCTTCAGAAGGCTCATCAGCCTGGGTGTCTCCACCCAAGTTGACCCCTCTAATATCCTTCCAGTAATCAGCACCATTCTTCCATGCTTCATACCTCTCTTGAAATGATTTGTTGTCGTACTTCATTACTTCTCACCTGCTACCTTATTCTTAAGGGCAGTGCGAGCCTTAAGCTTCTCGCGTTCATAAGCAGCATCATCTTTTTGCTTCTGTAGCTCCGATTCATGCTTCATCTTATCTCTCTCAAGCTATACCTTTTGATCTTCAATCTCACGCTTCTGTTTAGCTTCGTAACGCTTATTGTAAGCCTCTTGGTTAACCTTCTGCTGTTCAAGAGCTTGTTTCCCGAGCTCCATAACATCCGGTACGCCATTGTTATCTTGATCCATATCCTCGGCACCACGATAAGCATTAATTTGAGCTACAGCTATCTTAGTCTGATTATCTTGATCAATCTGATATCTCTGAAGATCCATCTGAGCTTCCTGTAACATAAGCTCTTGTTGCTTAGCTTCATTCTGCATCTGCTGCAATTGCTGTTGCTGTTGAGCCTCAGCTTCTTGCTGTTGCTGTTGCATTTGCTCTTGACGAGCCTACATGTCTTTAAGCTTCTGCTTAATGATATTAAAGTTATCGTTTGTAAGAATCTCAGCTGCTTCAAGTAAGCTAGCGCCATTCTGCATAGCAGGTTGTATAAGCTGTTGCAACTTCTGAATATTCTCCATATCCTTAGAAGTATCGCTTACAAACACATCCATGTCTTCGTAGTAGAACTTAGGAGTAATATCAAGGAAAGCGCGCTCACCATTATCATAGATATACTGGAGCTTTTGCTTACCTGTATCTTCCCAAGCGCCCTTAGCTGTATTAAGCAACATATTGAGTACTCTACGCTTACACTGATTATGTACCCAGAATAAAGGCTCTGTAATATGAGAACTCTGTACCACAGCTCTCTCAACATTACCAACCATTTCTGATGAACTTACAGCACCTTCACGTTGCTGTGTAATACCAGAGATTGTACCAGCTAACTCCTCAATCTTATCCATGAGCTGAATATACTCAGCTATTACATTAGACATTGTAAGATCAAGAGCGGTAATCTGATTAAACTATGCAGGTTTACCGCCTTCCCTTCCTGGGATATTCCAACCTTCTTCATATGGGTTAATAAAGTTAACGCCAACACTAGAAAGGTAATGCATCCATTTAGCTGGACTAATATTCATAGACTTAGGAATCTATGTAATATCCATATTGACCACCTTACCTTTATCTCTAGCAATAGCTAACTCAAGTCTGTACCACAATACAATATACATATACTGTAATGGCTTAAGAATACTAACCAATGATCTAGGCTTACTATTTGTATTACTATAAATAGCGCCGCAATAAGGAAGCTTCTGGCTATTAGGGTTATCAATACTTACATGCTGATACTCTATAGGTTGTATACCAAAGTATAGATCACTGCCAGCTCTATAGCCCTCCCACACTTCTACAATCCAATCAGGTTCTACACTAACCTCGTTACCTACCGGCTGGTAGTTTTCGCTAACAATATCAATTTGTAGCTACCCTGTTTCATCAGTAGTTGTTACATAGTATATCTTCTTAAATGATTTCCAGCATGTATGCCATACATTAACTAATCCTTTGCCACCATTCTCGAATAGAGGGTTGTCATAGAATCGTAACTGTATGCCAGTATCTACTGGGCTTCTATCACCTAGGTTTCTACCAGGTGTAGCACTAATCATTTCTTCAAGTTTATCGAGGTCTTTTTCTTTAAGCTTATCATAGTACCTATCATACACCTCAGTAATAGGCATTCTCATCTTTCTACAACACCAAGCGCCATCTTCAACAAACTCTAAGTCTGGGCTTTTGTCGTATGAGAACTGTATAGGGTTTACTCTTTCTACGTATGGTTCAGCATTTAGAACTCCAACGTAGTAAAACTCTCTACCAGCAATCAGACCATCTTTCCAACCTTTAATAAACTCGTTGTCTAGGTCTAATTTCTCGCGTAAATACGTAAGAGTATGATAAGCTGTGTTTTCAATAATATCTTTATAATCCTTATCCATGTACTTAGCTATAGCCTCTGGAGGCATAACCTCACCAGACTACATCTACTCTTGGAACTATTGCTGCTCCTCTGGACTCATACGAGCTGTAATAGATGCTTCAATATATTGCAGAATCATCTACTTCTCTTTCTCTTGAATCTCAGATGTCGCTTCCTAAGATGTACGTATTACTCTGAAGTTAAGAGGGCGTTTTGTCTCTTCACCTATAAGTAAGTCTACCTTAGGTCTAATGATATTAAAATCATGTGGAGTAGCAGGGAATCCATCTTCAACTTTAAATGGATTAGTGATGGACTTAAAGTCCTTCTCGTCGAAGATGCTGTTATAAAGATTGTAATAGGTCTACAGCTCTCCGTAATATTGTGTGCTATTTCCTCCAGACACTACGTTTCCTTCACCTATGATATAGTCTACGCAGTCGTGTTGCCACTTCTCGTTCTTCTTTGATAAAGCGAGTTTTTGTCTAGGGAAAGCTGAATTGTATAAATTGTCTCCCATGTTTAAAATGTGAATGTTGGTATACCATCTTCACTTGCACCATCATCTTGGTTAAACCACTACTGGCTAAACAATGGCATCTCGAAGAGTTCAACCTATTTGTTTTGTTCTTTAGCAGATGATACCTTTAACTAGAATAACTCTTCCCTGTATATCATTACCATACATAAAGCTATAAGACGGTCAACGTTTTTCTCACCATCATTAGCTATAAGCTCTTCTATTAAAGGTTCACTGTATACTCTTTCTACATTAGGGTGACCTGGTTCATATTCATCTAGTAACCATTCCAGTATAAGACCTTCACCATACGCTCTAATCTGTTTAGTCATATGACATCCTTTGCGCCTCTATACTTTACTATCTTTAAATACTTCCGAGATCACCTTATCTGGTTGATCTGCTAATAAATAATCACAGTGTTTATTAGTGAAATAAGGGTAAATTCCTTTACGCTCATTCTCAAATAACAGACGTGCATTATAGAATGTTAATAGCTTACGTACATTCTCGTAGTACTCTTCAGCTGTATCAGGCCTTCCTGAATACTCTGCTACTATTACATCATTCCAAGCTTCTCCTGCTCGTACGCGTTTGAATATGAATGTAGATCCTAACGAATTGGTAAAACTATCATCGTGATCATACGGGTCACATCCTGCTATATATAATCCCAAAGGAGGGTCTTTAACTGGGTACTCCCATATTACTACAGAGCCATGTGGCTTATCACCTTTCTTAAGAGGATAGTTAGTTATATCACCAGTCTTCTTTTCTGTAGCCTATACCATACCGTTGCCATCCCAAGCTAAATCAACTATATGTTTCATACTCTATAGCTTAGTATTAGTACGTATTCTTGTAAGCTAATCCATTAAAAGCTTTCTAGGGAATATATTCTTACCTAACTCCAATACAGCTTCCGCTGGTCTAATAGGACGCTCTGATATAAAGCGGTCTATAGATTGCTAACTAGCTCCACCTTCTTTTACTTTATTACGCTGTTCAAGGAGGTTTTCTATAGCCTTCTCTTTAAAGCTATTACCATCCTTATCCATATACAACTACTTACCATCATCACCAAAAGACTCTAGGTTAGAGTAAGCCGGAACAAAGAATCCGCATTCTGTATTCTCTCTACCTTCATCCCATTGGTTAGGGAAGCTGAGTACATTGTAAGCCTTAGGTTTATAGAACAACTCTTTCAAACCATCGAATGATGCTCCTTCTGTACCACCTGTTCCAAAGGCTATCATTGTACCGAATGCTACGCCATCGTCAGTTTCTACAGATGGCTGCTCAATACGCCATGCGTCAAGTAAGCTAGGGAACTTACCACCTTCCTCCCATAGTACAAGTTTACCACGAGTACCACGGATACGCTCTGGATCATTCTTAAGAGTAATACCTACTATACTAGAAAGGTAACCTTGCTCAGTTTGTTTACCAAACTCATCAGTTATCTTGTAACCCGATACTCTTTCCATACGAGTAGATACAAGTCTTTGTTTAGCCCATGCTGTATGTTTATCAAGGAAGTCCATTATCTACCAAGCCTTAGTAAGCAAGCCGTCACCAATAAGGAACTTCTGTTCTGACGCTACAGCGAAGTTCTTAGAACCAGGAATAAGCATATAGTTTCGTACTAGCATTGATGCTCCTTTGAAGCTATTGTGTGTAGGAATGTAATCTCTAGTTAAGTACAAATGGTTATCATTATCTACAAATATACATCTCTGCTTTTCCTATTCTCCCAGATATTCTATATTTGTAATAGCTACCTTATTACTAAACTTTCTATTCTTTTTGATTCTATTACGCTTTCTAGATAAAAAGAATATATCAGGATTACCTTTTATATATACTACATAAGAAAACTTAGTGCCAAATATAGCTCTACCATTCTAAACTCCGCCTTTACCTGGCGCTCTCTTAGATACAGAGCAAAGTATACCAAGGCTTCTTAATACTTCCACAAAGTCATCTATTAGCTATTTGGACGTATTTACAAAAGACATACACCCATTTTTTGATATATATCCATCAGTGTCCATCAAGCCTCTTATGAGCTCAAGCCTCTGTTCTATAGAACCGTATTTGTAAGAATCTGGTATAAACTTATATGAACAAGAAACACATAATCCAAGCTACTCTAGCCATCTATGCAATCTATTTACTCCATACTATCCATTCTTAAATTCATCTCTATGCAAGAATCTTTCCTTATCAACAATTCTATACTCGCATGTTGTAGTAGGATCGTATTTAAATTCAAACCCATTGCCGAGTAATTCCTAAATTCTGCCAAGTATTTCTTGATCTATAGATGATATTTTCGGAGTACGTTTAGTTAGTGCACCATCACCAAGTAAGGCCCCTAATACATATGCAGGAATATCTTGTTGCTTCTTTGAGTACTGTAAAGGCTATATGGCTGGTAGATAATACTTGTAAGCGTTATACTATTTACCATTAACCGTACATAAATTAAACAACCCATTAGTTAATAAATCGTGTGTTGTTATAACTTTGCGTTTAAAATGATTATTAGCACATATTACTTCCCACAAATGATCCGCGCCACATCTAACCGATCTGCCATCGGCTAATGTTAATCTATAAACGTCTTTAAACCCTTGTTCATATATCTCTAGCACCTTCGTTGTCTTACCATCAGGATTCCATATTTCGTCTCCTACTTTAAGAGATCCCATTTCAACAAATCCATTAGGTGTAGCAACTAATTCGCTATACGGCTGCTCATATCCTCTTTGTCTACACTTGAGGACCGCCATATGTTTGCCTTCTACTTCAGCTTGTTCTATAGCGCAGAAGTAATAGTAGTCGTAATCCCAGAAGCTAGGGAACTTAAGTATACGTTCTCTTCGCTTTCTTACATTACCTTCTCTATCAGTGTACTCTGTTTCTTTCAGAGCCATAATAGGGCTGTAGTTTAAATAGAAGTAATTAAAACCTGTGATACCTTCTCCATCTGGAGCAGTATACCCATTTAAACATCTGTCTGTTTCTTGCTCCCAATATTTATTATAATCAGTTGTGCCCATGGGAGCTAGGGTGTAACATCCATTCTACTCAAAGAAGATAGCAGCCTATCTAAACTTATCTGTATTATGGAGCCTCTAATTAAAATCCACCATAATTATTCGTACATACCAATGACACCGCCACCCT
This sequence comes from Bacteroidaceae bacterium, assembly GCA_963593765.1. GTDB lineage: Bacteria > Bacillota > Clostridia > Lachnospirales > Lachnospiraceae > CAVBBU01. The sequence continues at coordinate 22,560 of CAVBBU010000021.1, forward strand.
TAACTCTACCAGCTTCAGCTTGTTCCGCCTTAGCTTGTTTAGATGCTAAGTCTAGAGATTTAATAATACCGCTAACATCTTTCAATATAGCTGAAAGCTTCTTAGCTGTATCTATATCTAGATCTTCTTCGGCGTACATGTCCATTGTATTCATAATACCCTCAGCCGCGCTCTTTGAAGATTTAAGCAATCGAGTAGCAGGAGTCTCTTGCAACTCCTGGAACTTCTTTGCTAATTCTTTCACAGCGTCGTCTGGTTTGTAATTTTTATCCTTAAGTACAGCTTCAGCTACTCTCCATGTGCGCTCCTTTTCAGGATATGCTTCATATGGGCTATTCCACTTATACCTCCATATAACGAACTCTATCTTCTTTAATGCATCTTGTTTATCTTCTGCATTATTATAGAAATCCTTAAATGGAGGTATAGCTAAATCTTCTGTACTTAGTTGTATTTTATTCTTTACTATATCAAACATTATTTGCTGACATTACTAATTACGTATTTACCAAGATCATCAGCATCTGTGTTTTCTTCCATCCATGTAGCGTACTTCATATCAGTGTTCAAATATTGCTGAGATGTTGATGCTAATGAAATAGCGTATACTCCATCAGTAGCTGTAGGATCTAATGATACCCTAGAAGAATCTACAGTAGTATAATCTGCTTGAGTGTTATTTACAATACCGATTGATGTAATATAGCTGCTAGGATTAATCTTAGTAATCTTCATCCATGCGGGATCTCCTACGTTAAGCTTACCACTACCGTTGTTAGGCAGTGTATACAAACTTAATTGATTTGCCACTGCTACGATTCCTTGATCATTTCTAACCCCATTAGTTATTGTAGACTTAATAAAGAAGTTAGCATTGGCAACATTAACACCAGTTAGTATAGCATAGTTTGGAGCATTGTATACACAATATGCCGTTTGACTAGCAGCAAAGTAATATTCCCCATTACATAAACTAGGTAACGTCGCATCAGTATAATACTTACCATCTTTTATACCCAACTGGGTTTTAACTGGAGTGAATGTTGTACCACTTAAGCTATAATGTGTTATCACGGAATCCGCAGCACCTCCACCAAGCCAATTAGGCTTACCTGTAGAAGAATCAATGCCAAGATACCACGTATTACCATTAATAATAAAGTAGATTACACCATTCTCAATACGGATTACTCCATTATCACCTCTACTTGTAACAGCACCTGTATTAGTAACTGTAAATGGAGCGTTTGCAATATTGCTACCATTGGTACCAGCCCAGATGCGAACATCGCCTTGTCCGGTTAATGTAGACTTACCCCCTTCGCTAGATGTCATACCTGCTACAACTGTACTACCGTCTGTTATAATAACCTCTTCAGCAGTAAGCTCATTAATATAAGCTTTGGT
>CAVBBU010000022.1:0-19312 GCA_963593765.1 Bacteroidaceae bacterium
TCTCCCACCGACATGCGAGCATGCCGTGGAAGATGAGTTTTGACACTGTAACCAAAATTAACAAAAACGAGGTAGATGCATATGGACAAAATCAAGGAGAGCTTTGACCACCTTCCTATAGCGGTCTGCTTTTTTGACTCAAATGGTATAGTGCGTCTTATCAATCACCGTGGGCTTTCCATAGCAAGCCTTTTGCGAAAAAACGGTGTGCAGACACTTACGGAGTATGAGTCTGCCCTTAAAAATCCGCCAGATGGCATATGCCCTATAGGAAAGCGGCAGCTGCAGATCTTTTGTTTTCCAGATGGCAGTGCGTTTCGCTTTACAAAGGAGCAACTTACTACAAAAGACGGCGCCTTATATACTCAGGTTACCGCCTTTGATGTAACGGAATTAATTGATAGGCAAAGCGAGCTAAGCAAGGAAAATGCAAAGCTTACAAAGGTTAATGAAAGGCTTAAAAGGCTTTTTGAGCAGATGCCTGAGATTATCCGAGAAGAGGAAACACTTGAGATGAAGCAGCGTGTCCATGATGATATAGGGCGAAGTATACTTGCCGCAAGACGCACGCTGCATAGGCAAAAGGGACTTGCATCACTTAAGGAAAGTGCTATGCTTTTTGAAAGGGCTATTTCGGTACTTTATCGCTCTAATCAGATACGTACTGAGTCTGACTCACTCGAAGCAGTAATAGAAAAAAGCAGTGAAATGGGCGTTCGTGTACTGATAGAGGGTGAAGCCTTTGATATGCCGAGTATGCAATCTGTCGCAGCACTGGCAATTACCGAATGTGCTGCAAACTGCGTTCGCCATGCCGACGGTACCGAGCTGTATGTGAGCTTTAGGCAGAACTCTAAGCTTGCAGAGCTTATAATAACTAATAATGGACTTCCCCCAAAGGAAAAGATACGTGAGGGCGGTGGTCTTTCTATGCTGCGCCGCCGAGTAGAAGAAGTTGGCGGCACTATGGAGCTTCAAAGCTTGCCTATTTTTAAGCTTATACTAACGCTGCCAAAAAAGGAGGTAACTAAAGATGAGAGTAATGATTGTTGAGGATCAGCCTATGATTCGAAGCCTGCTTGAGAGCTACTTTAACGCAGAGGACGGACATCAGATAGTCGCATCTATTCCGAGTGCAAAGCAGGCTGTTGAGATATGCCGTGTTACACCTGTCGACCTTATCCTTATGGATGTGCAGACACAAAATCGTGAGAACGGACTAACTGCCGTGCAAAAAATTAAGGCTGCAAATCCGAAAATAAAAATCATAGTTGTGACCTCGCTTATAGATGGCGTGGTTTTAGAAAATGCTAAATCAGCCGGAGCGGACAGTCTGTGGTATAAGGATTCTACGGAAAATCGCCTGATGGAGATTGTAAAGCAGACTATGGGCGGCGAGCATATCTTTCCGGATGCACCGCCGCCTGTTCAGATAGGTCTTGCAAAGAGTACGGAATTTACAAAGACGGAGCTTAAGGTACTGCGTTATCTTATTCGTGGTATGTCCTATCCTCGTATCGCAGAAAAGATGGGAATCGAGATGTCGACCGTTAAATTCCATGTAACAAATATGCTCCAAAAAACCGGACTTGAAAATAAGCTGCAGCTTGCACTGGCTGTCAGCGAGGTAAAGCTGATTGCGGATTTGAGCGAGGAATAAGTATATACATTATCTTCTTCCTCTTCTTCCTGTATAGTTACCTACCGAGGCGGCACTGTCTGACGCTATGTCGCCATTTTCATCTATACCCGGAAGTCCTATCTCCTTACGCCTTTGCCTTCTTCTTTCTCTAAAGAGCATAAGCTCTCTTTCTTCCTTTCGCTTTTGATACATTATAAATATAACTACTCCTGCAACCAAAATAACAAGTGCGGCAATTATTATAATAGGTAGGCTAGGCTTTATGGCTATGCCCTTTTTGCTATCAATCGCCCCCTCCGTAGTTTCTACTGCTGCCTCCTTACTTACTTCATCTGATGCAGCACTCTCGCTTGTTAGCTTTTCTTCATCTAGGCACAGGAAGGTATATCCTACCTCTCTTTCATCGTAGATGGCGGAGATTTTTGCAACAGCATTTTCTGGTCTAGCTCCTGTAAGCTCATAGCTTATGCTTGTTGTTACCTGACTGGTATCTGCTGATGTAGGCAGCGTAACAAAACCACTGGCATCTACGTAGGCTGCGGAGACATGACCCCCGTTGTACTTACCGTAGGTAAGAAGCTCCTGCGACCTCGTGTACTGCCCTAGATAATCCTCTATAGGATAATGCGTGAAATTCGCAAAGCCAAAATCAAGCAGTGCCTTAGTGTCTGTATAATGCGTCTTGTGACCGTTAAGTATAACTGTAATTAGCTTAAGTCCGTCCCTGCTTGCACAGGTAACTAGGGTATTGCCTGCGATGGTGGTATAGCCAGTCTTTCCGCCTATAATTCCGTCATAGTAAAGTGAATTATTTTTCTTAAGCATCTTGTGGCCGCAGTAAACAGTCTGCCCCTCTGGATTTTTCTTAGACGGCGGAAGCTGATAAAAGGTAGTCGAGTTTATAGCTACGAAGGTTTCATTGGCATATGCCGCTCTTGCTATAAGTGCGTAGTCGTATGCAGTTGTATAGTGATTTTCATCATTAAGTCCGCTTGGGTTTGCAAAATGCGACTCGGTGCAGCCAAGGCTAGCCGCCTTTTCATTCATCATATCTGCAAAGGCTTCTATACTTCCTGCACAGTGCTCTGCGAGTGCATTTGCAACCTCGTTTGCTGACTTAAGGAGCATAGCATACAGGGCGTCCTTAACGGTAAGTGTGTCGCCCTCGTCATAGCCGGCACTGCTAGATCCTGCCTCTACATTGTAAACAGCATTATGTGAAAATGTTATAACATCGTCCATGCTGCAATTTTCTATAATTATAAGTGCTGTAAGTATCTTAGTTATACTTGCAGGATAGTATGGCACATGTATGTTCTGACCGTATAATACTGCTCCTGTGTCTGCATCTACAAGTATGCCGCCCTCTGCCTCTATGCCTAGGTCGGACGGCCAGTATGCATCTGCATATGCTGCATTTACTGTGCCAAGTATAAGCATACATATAAGTAAGTATGAAATAATTTTTTTCATTTATTCCCCTATTAAGCCTTTGCTTCTTTTTCTTCTATAATTCTTCCCTGCAGCCATATATTGCCCTTAAATCTTCTGCCAACCTGCGGCTCGCCCTCGAGGTCGTCTGCATTTATAGCAACCGGGAATTTAATATCATTGCAATCAAGATAAAAAACATATATCTTCTCGTCTGTATATACGTTGCAGGAGTATTCTATCTTTTCTATCTCGCCAATTACCGAATACAAATCACATTCTATGCCATATGGCATAAAGCAGGAATCGACTATAGAATATATATCCTCGTGGCATAGTCTTCTGGTAATGTCCGCAACGAGATTAACGTCCTCTATAGCCAGAGCCTCGATAGCATTTTCATCGCCCTTTTTTGCAGCCTCTATCATGCTGTCACGATTTTTCTTTGCCTGCAGATCTGCCTTTTTTTGCTTCGAGCTTTTTTTAATCGGAAGAAGTATCTTGCCCTCTGTTGCAAGTGCACTAAGGCATACTCCATTTATCTTACAATCCTTGGTATCTTCTCTAAAGCCAGCTCCAAGCCTTTCGGGATTATTAATTGCAAATATAATCGAAACGCCAACTCTGTTGTCCTCTAAAATTCCTGCAAAGCTTCCGCCCTCTATCCTCTCCTGAATAGTGCAGGGTGCGCTCGACGATATCTGCGTATTAACTATATATGGGATGCAATCAGAGATCATAAAATCATTTTCCCCAAAGCATATTACATAGCCTATGCCTATATCTGTATCAGTCTGCGGCGATATTCTTATATGATCCTCAAATCTTCTGTCTGCTTGGTCTACAAAATATGTCGCGCCGCCCTGACTGTTATCTCGCACATGGGATAGAACCTTTTCCAGCTCGATCTTTCTTTTGTATTTTTTAAAGCCTACACTTCGCAAATATTTATGCATGCTTATCCTTTAATCTCTTTCTGCGATTTCTCTCTGATCGCTTGCTTACTGACTCGTCCCTTTTAGATGCTACCTTTTGTGCTTCGTTTTCATCTACCAGCTTGATGGTTTTGACTGCATATACCCTGTCCTTATCGTCCTTTTTCATGCGTATCTTGCCCTTAACGAAGCCATGCTCAGGGCAGTATGCAAGGCAGTGGTAGATTTTTTGATTAGAGGTAAACCAGCGAATTTTTTTCCTAAGAAGTCTTTTGCATCTATAGCAAAGCATATCTGTAACTGCCTTGTCTGCTATAGCAGCCTCCTTTGTTTTATACAGCTTAGAAACATATTTTGAATAGTCGGGATAAACCAGATATACCTCTTCGTCCGCTGACTCGGGAAGTCTGTAATAATCAAGCGACATATATTCCTTAACAGCTGACATATCCAGCCTTTGCATAACAAGTGCCGTATAGTAGGCATCGTCTAATGCTCTGTGAAATGGTCTTTTCTCATCGAAAAGTCCCATGTCCTTTACCGCCTTATCAAGCGGCATACGTCTTTTCATGTCGCCAACCTGTATAAATCCATACAGCTTTTGCACATCATAATAAAGCATAGGATAATGAAAGCTTAGCGGTATTTTATGATATACCATATTTCTCTCAAGCTCTGTTATATCCATATTACCCCAGGTGCAAAATATAGGCTTGTCGCCATCTGCGCCCTTATCGCACCAGTCAAAAAAGCTTTTGCATGCAGTCTTAAATGGAACTCCCTGCCGCCTAAGCTCATCTATTCCTATATGAACTACATCCATTACAATAAAATGAAGCTTCTTATATACAGTCGGCTTAACTATCTGCTTAAACTCATCTATTATATTAAAATTTTCATCCAGCTTGACTGCACCTATTTCTATTATCTCAAATGGAATCTCCGGAACGGAATGTTCCTTGCCGCTGGCACATTGATTCCACTCCAAATCAAGCACTATATACTGCTTCATAGTAATCTCCTATGCTCTAAGTTCAAGTGCCATTATATCATAAATAATATCCTATGGAAATGTTGCGTAAATTATGGTAAAATGCCTTTGGTTTGTTTCCGTAGCTCAGCTGGATAGAGCGTCCGCCTCCTAAGCGGAAGGTCGGCAGTTCGAATCTGCTCGGGAACATTCTTTTTTATTCCGACATCACAAGCTCGCTCTTGTTTTCATTTTTATAGTATTTTGTTACTATCCTCTCGCCAGTTTTGGCATCGTATATGGTTAGCTTTATATCTACCTCTTTGGACTTTGGCTTGCCTGTATCTTTGTTAATGTTGTCCTTATCTTCTATTATTATTTTAGATGCCTTTTTACATGTAATTCTATCGCCTAGCTGCTCTATCAGCATTTTTTCTGCCTTGTCGGCATTTTCTATGTCATGGGCGGATGTATATTCGAGCTCTGCTCTTAGGCTTTTTTCATTTAAGAACACTAAGCAGTTCTGATACTCTTTCAAGTCTTTTATCTTTGTATGGATATACTGCTCTCTAAAGCTGTCATAGCACTCATTCCAGCTTTGAAAATCAGGATTATCTCTTTTATCCTTAAGCTCATAATTTTCTGTAAGATATCTCCCTAGATAGTCAGTTACCTTTGTTTCCCCAGATATATTCAAATGGTTATTATCTTGATAGTCTGTATACGGATTAATAATATTTTCATTGATAATGTTAAGTGACACCGCCCCTGCATCCTCTCCTGCCTTAAGATATGCATTTCCCCAAAGCTGCATATCCTTGCTGGCATCAAACGGCGCCAGATAAACTATCGGGATTATATCATTATCAAGACATAGCTTAACAAACTTTTTTATATACTCTGCATTTTTATCATTATAGTGTTCCTTGTCATATTCATCGCTTGCCACCCTCCCCAATGCATTTGCATACTTAGATTTATATACAGATGTGAAAATAAGTTCTGCACGTTTTGTTATTGGAACAAAGCTTTCTTTATCTGTATCTATGCCAAAGCCACTTTTAATCATATTTCCCTTTATATCTGTCCAGCGGTTGTGGTAGCTGCTTAGCGGAAACATAAGCTCTCGTACAACATCCTTATCATCAGAATATGCTTTTGCATCATTGTACTTTTCTATGCTTAATGGCACGAAGTCAAAAAATTGATTTATCCATTTGATATTTGGTGAACCAAAGCCCACTATCTCATTTTGATATACCTCAAGCATGGCTATTTTAGGCTTTTTATACTTGAGTGTATTTTTAAGCATTGCATAGGTTACTGGGAGTGGACTTGCTGGAATACCTATATCATATGCTGTTATCCCATAATCCTCCCATAGCTGCATAGGCGAAACACCTGTATATACATGACTTGTTCCAAAGAAAAATACATCAAATTCACTGTCCTCAACATAATACAAATCCGAAAATGTATCTGTATAATTCCCCTCTTTAAACATTCTATCTACAAATGTTATGCCTACAAAAAGCAAAGCTAATCCGATGCTTATGCTTATAATTAGCTTTGTTATGTTTGCAGCTTTATTACTAAAATTTTTTCTAAGACTTTTCATCTACACTATTCGCTCTTTACCAAGCTCTGGCTCTCGCTCTCCTCATAATATTTTGTAATAATTTTATCTCCAGTTTCATCATCGTATATAGTTAGCTTTATATCTACCTCTTTGGACTTTGGTTTGCCTGTTTCTTTATCAATGTTATTCTTATCTTCTATTATTATTTTAGATGCCTTTTTACATGTGATTCTATCACCTAGCTGCTCTATCAGCATTTTTTCTGCCTTGTCGGCATTTTCTATGTCATGGGCGGATGTATACTCTAGCTCACATGCAAACGGTTCTTGTTTGAGATATACAAGTGTTTCTGTATAGCCATTATCTTCCCTTATAAATTTTGCAAGATATTCTCTATACTTATCATAATCAGTATTCCAGCCTTGAAAATCTGGGTCGTTTCTCTTGTTCTCTAACAAATAATTCCCTGTAAGATACTTACCCAAATATGCTGTTACCTTAGTTGCTCCAGATCTGTTTAAATGATTATTGTCATGAAAATCTGTATATGGGTTAATCACGTTTTCGTGAAAAAGGTTGAGTGTTGTCACTCCTTTATCCTCTGCAACCTTAAGGTATGCATTAATCCACCTTTGCATATCCTCATCTGCATCAAAAGGCACAGCATAGACTATAGGAATTATGTCATTTCCCTCACATAGTTCTATAAATTTTTCTATATACTGTGTTTTTAAGTCTGCTAGATGTCTGTCATCATAATCATTACTTGAAACGAGAACATCCTGATACTCTGGTGCATATAATCTCGCAACCTTTCCTAAAGTCACCTCCTCCTCGCCTTTACTGATCACCCAAAAATTATCACTATCGTTCTTTATTCCAAAGCCATTTTTAATCATAGCCCCTGTTATTTCTGTCCATCGATTGTGGTATGTGCTAAGCGGAAATACAAGCTCATTTACTGCATTTTTATCTTCTAGACATATATCCTTTATGTCTTTATATTTTTCTAGGCTTAAAGGCACCGTATCAAAATACTTGTGTGCTACACCTATCGGAGAAGAACCACCCCTTATTTCCGATTGATAAATTTCAAGCATAGCTATCTTAGGCTTTTTATGCTTTATAGCATTTCTAAACATGTAATATGTTACTGGAATTGGCGAGCCTGGTAACGCCAAATCATATGCTGTTATCCCATAATCCTCCCATAGCTGCATGGGAATAACGCTTCTAAAGGAATGACTATTTCCACAAAGAAAAACATCATACTCCGTGTCCTCAGTATAAAATCCCTCAAAACTGTCATAAAAGTCAGCTCTCTCAAACACACGATTTAAAAATATAAATCCAACAAAAAGTAAGCCTAATCCTATGCCCACACTTACTATAACCTTAGCGAGGCTCTTCTTAGAACTGCGAATATATAAAGCTTGCTGCATTATATGAACCTCCCCACCATCCAAATACAATTATAAATAGTATAGCTGTAACAAATGCAAGCTCCTTAAACAGCCAGTTTTGCTCTCTAAATTTTTTCTTTAGGTCTATGCCCTTGTATTTGCATATATCAACTATAAATAAAGTAATCGCCGCATATATAAGCAGCCTAAAGTTCTTCTCATCTAGTCCTAGGTTGTAGATTTTTCCCTCCATAAGACCAGAAGGATGCAGCTCAAATATAATTCTTTTTATCATTCTAAATGCATTCCTAAGTCCATCCGCTCTAAAAAACAGCCATGCAAAATCCGCCAGTGCAAATGTTATAAACATTCTAACTGCCTTAAAGCTTTCAGCCTCTGTATTAATTCTAAGCATCCTGCAAAGCCTTGTTCTAAACGGCATAAGGACATCGCCCACGATTTGATAAGTGCCATGCAAAAGTCCCCAAACTACAAACGACCATTTTGAGCCATGCCATATTCCGCTTACAAAAAATGTAAGCATGATATTAAAATACTTACGAGCCTTGCTAACTCGTCCGCCGCCTGCCGAAATATATACATAATCTCTAAGCCATGTACTAAGTGAGATATGCCATCTGTGCCAAAATTCCTTTATAGAGGTTGAAAGATATGGCGTATCAAAATTTTCCGGAATATCTATCCCAAGCATTTTCGCAGAACCTATAGCCATATGCGTATATCCATCAAAGTCAGCATATATCTGAAGCCCATATATAATAGTTGCAAATATAATCACAACTCCGGCATATGAATTGTAATCATTATAAACTGTATTTACTAGTACGCCTGCTCTGTCTGCTATAACAAGCTTAAGAAAAAGTCCCCAAACAAATCTCTCAGCACCTATCATAAGATTATCTGTATCTAGCTTTTTTGAAGCATTATACTGCGGCAATAGCTTGCCTCCTCTTCCTATAGGCCCGGATAAAATCTGTGGAAAGAAGGACACAAATAATGCATAGCTTATAAAGCTACGCTCCGCCTTGTACTTTTTCTTATAAACATCTATTAGATATCCTACTGATTGGAATGTGAAAAATGAAATTCCGATTGGAAGAACTATACCTGTTGTTTCAAGCCCCTTTTCGATGCCTGCAAAGCCTAAGATATAATTAAAATTTTTAATTGCAAAATCAGTATACTTAAATATGCAAAGTATACCAAAGGAAATGATAAGTGCGACTAAGAAAATATTCCTGTCATACCCCCCCCATTTTGATTTTTGAGGGTTCTTTGATGTGGTGCCTGCGCCTCTTGTTCCCTGAGTTTTTTCTACTGCTTCTTGACTTACCCTGCAAGCCTCATCCTGTGCAGCCTTGCTAATCTCTTTCTCTCCGTCCGCGGAAATCGCAAGCCCTGCTATATATGTAACAAGCGTACAGAAAAAAAGCAACACACAATACTTAACATTCCATATACCATAAAACACATAGCTTGCAAGAAGCAGCCATGTGTTCTTTAGTTTCTGCGGAACTACATAATAGCAAATTAGTACTATCGGAAAAAATATAACATATCCTATTGAATTAAAAACCACTGCCTTACCACCTTTATATCTTTCTAGTCTTTTATTATATCATCTGCCATAGCCAGGGCTACTTTCTCGCCCTTAAATGCCTTTAAAATCGCAAGTGCAAAATCCACCGCAGTTCCCATAGCCCTGCTGGTTATAAATATGCCGTCTGTGCATACTCTATCCTGCGAGAGCTTTGCTCCGCCATCTAAAAGATGTGATTCAAATGCCGGATTGCAGCAAGCCTTAATACCGCTTAGCATACCTCTATGTGCATATATACTAGGTGCAGCACATATAGCTCCAAGCATCTTCCCTTCCTTGTAATACTTATCTACTGCCTGCATAAGCTTATCGCAAGCCTCGAGGTTAGTTGTTCCAGGAAGTCCGCCAGGAAGTACTATCATATCATATAAATCAAAATCTATCTCGTCTATAAGCTTATCTGCTACAACAGGAATCTTGTGTGAGCTAAGCACCTGCCTCTCTCCTGTTATAGAAACAGTAAATGTATCTACCTTCGCTCTTCTAAGTATATCTACTGTAGTAAGTGCTTCTATCTCCTCAAAGCCCTTTGCTAAAAAAACTAAAACTCCTGCCATATAATCCTCCTTGCCTATTACCTATTTTACCGTCCACAGCCTCATATCGCTACTTGTCACACCTCTAAAGCCGGCATTTCTTAAATCCTCAAGCATCTGCGGCGAATCTACAAAGCCGCCTGCTATATACGGACAGCTTCTTTCCTTTCTAAATATATCTATAAACCTAAGTGCATAAAATGATGGTCTTAGCTCTATAACATCACTTTTCATCTCGTTGATAGATGCAAGCACCTGGTCTACCGCAAGTGAATCCTCTAGTGCAACTCTTCGTATAGTATACATGCCTTCCTTTTTTGCCATAAGAAGCTTTGTATTGCTTCCGCTCATCACTCCGTCTACATCGAACATTTTCCTCATCATGGCAAATGCTGTCCTGTCGTTACCAAGGCCTCCTACAAGCTCCGGATTAACTATAGCCTTTTTCCCTGCCTGATGGCAACGGCTGACAAGCTCCTTTAAATTACCTATATGTGAACACGAAAGCAGTACCCACCTCTGAGACTGCTTTAGTGCATTATCCAAATTCCGTACATCCTTAACAGATGGTATAACATAAAACTTATTTTCATCAAACATATAGCGAATATCCCCCTGGCTATATAACGCATTTTATCCCACCGGTTATTCGCCGGTGGGATATATGGCATATGTAATGTATGGATTTTTAATGAATATTGTTTCTAACATTTCTCATCGGCTTACCCTCTAGGTAGAGCTTAAGCTCCTCAACACCTATCTCAACGCTGGTACGCATAGTATCGCAAGATGTACCTGCAAGGTGAGATGTAAGTGTTATATTATCTAGCTTTAGGTAAGGATGATCAGCTGGCAGCGGCTCTGTGTCATATACATCTACTGCTGCTCCGCCTATCTTTTTATTCTTTAGGGCATCAACCAGTGCATCTGTATCTACAAGGCCTGAGCGTGCTGTGTTGATAAAGTATGCTGTTTCCTTCATCTTAGCAAACTCTTCCTTGCCCATAAACTTCTCTGTCTTATCAGAAAGACGAAGATGCATAGATACAAAGTCTGATTCCTTAAGCAGCTCGTCGAGGCTTACTGGGTTTGCACCCTCTGCCTTAAGCTTCTCCGGATCGGTAAATGGATCATATACCAAAACCTTACTCTCGAAGCCCCAAAGTCTTTTAGCTACTCTGCTTCCTATATAGCCATATCCTATAAGTCCTACTGTGCAGTTACGCATGTTGTGGATGTATGCCTGATTAACATACTTCTTGCACCACTTGCCCTCGAATATAAGCTTGTGGCTTCTTGCTATGTTTTTGTTTTCGGCAATCATCATACCAACAGTGAAATCTGCAACGGCATCCGCACTTCTCCATGGTGCATTGATAAGTGGGATATTTCTCTTAGTTAGCTCCTCTACGTCGGCATTTTCATAACCGCCTCTAAGAACAGCTGCTACCTTAAGATTAGGACATGCCTCTATAACCTTTTTGTTAATAGATGCAACGTGTACAACGATTATATCCTTGTCTGCACATGCATCCAGAAGTGCCTGACAATCAGGCGCTGCATCCACACCGTGCTGCTCTATAAGCAGCATACGGTCTGTGATAGGTCCCATAGCGTACATATCCTTGTCTTCTACTAATGTGACCTCAGCTCCGTAATTCTCGAGCTCCTTCATTTGCTCCATTAGATCCTTTGTAATACCACCATCATAGACACATAAAATTTTCACTTTCCCCATTTTGTTACCTTATTCCTTTCTGTTCCAATACTCTGTTAATACCTCATTGATTCTTGTCCACTCTTTGTATCTCTTATCATAAGCATCGAATGTAGACTCATTTGGCATAACTGGGTCTTTAACCTTAACGGCCTTCTTGAATGCCTCGTCGTAGCCGCTGTAAACTCCAGCACCTATTCCTGCTACTATAGCTGCACCAAGTGCTCCAGTTTCATCACAGTCAACACCAACCATAGGAACTCTCAGTACATCAGCAAAGATCTGGTTCCAAGCCTTACTTCTTGCTGTTCCACCAGTTAGACGGATGCTCTCAAGTGGAAGTCCTGCGTTCTTAAGGAAGTCTATGTGATACTTATGTATAAATGCACAACCCTCAGCTACTGAATGGCAAATCTCAGCATATGTAGTATTAGTGTCTATGTTCATGAAGTTTGCTCTTGCATTAACATGGATACTTGGCTGTGCTACGAATGGACTAAAGAATACCGTTGCCTTCTCTACAGGTATAGAAGCTATATGCTCATCAAGTACCTTATAGAATGACATTCCTCTCTCATCTGCTTCCTTCTTAGCCTGTGCTCCGAGTGTCTTTGTAAACCACTCATAGTTAGAGCCTGAAGCTCCTGTATATGAACAGTTCAGATACTCACCCTTATGTAGGTAAGGCATGTTAGAAGAAGCGTTAGGTATAATTCTCTTAGAATGTGTCTCGTTGATACACCAGCTACCTGCTACTGCTGTATATACGCCGTCGCCTGTAGCACCTGCACCTACTAGACAAGCAAGGATATCCATCATACCTGCAACAACAGGTGTTCCCTCTGCAAGTCCTGTAAGCTTAGCTGCATCTGCTGTAACATGTCCTACGATATCTGTAGGCTCTGCTGCCAGCTTTGGAAGTGCATCATAAAGCTCTTCTATTCCGTAAAGCTCCATAAGCTCCATAGAGTAATCCATAGTGTTCATATCTACTAGGAATGAACCACCACAGCAGTTAAGGTCTGTTGCAACTACTCCTGTCAGCTTATACATTATATAATCCTTAAAGAGCATAACGCCGCCTATCTTATCATAGGTTGCACGGTCGTGCTCCTTATACCAGCGAAGTATAGGTCCTGGCTCTCCAGCAAAGAGTGAGCCCTTAACTATATCATTTATTTTATCATAAATTCCGGCTGTTTTGTACATTTCTATTATATCATCTGCGCGGTGATCCTGCGAGAAAATTCCAGGAGCTATAGTTTCACCGTTCTTACCTACGAATGTACAACCATTACCAAAGCTTGTTACACCTATTCCCTTGATATCCTTAGGATCTATCTTTGCATTATCGATAGCTTCCTTGATACTCTTGTGGATAAGTGACCAGAGCTCGTCCATATCGAACTCCTCAAAGGCTGGACCTCTCTGCTCAAAGTGCATGCTAGATGTACTAGCTGTTGAAATTATCGTGCCATTAAGATCAAATATTACACATTTGCTGGATGTATTACCAGCATCGATTCCTATTAAATATTCACTCATACTATTTTTCCTCCGCATATTTTATTAAGCTTTTCCTGCAGAACCCATTAAATCTATCTTCTCTTTAACAACTTCCTTGAGTGCCTTTAGTGGCTCCTCATTTGCCTTGCTAACCCATATAGCAAGTGAAGCTGATGTTTCGAGCTTCTTCTTAAGCTCTCCATAATAAGCTATAAGCATCTCTGAATAGATATTCAGCTTACAGATTCCTCTCTCTATAGCCTTCTTTATCTGGTCATCAGGGGTACCAGAACCGCCATGCATAACCATAGGTACTGTAGATATCTCGTTAAGAGTATCTAGGCGGTCAAAGTGAAGCTTAGGTGTATGTACATATACACCGTGAGATGTTCCTACTGCAACTGCTAGGCAGTCTACCTTTGTTTCTTCAAGGAATCTCTTCATCTCATCCGGGTTTGTAAGGTAATCATCTGGATTATCATAATTTCCATCAGCCTTAGCTACACCTGAAACGATTCCATCACCTACATGTCCAAGCTCAGCCTCAACTGTTACGTTGTGAGCATGTGCATAGTCTGCTGCTTCCTTAGAAAGACGGATGTTCTCCTCTAGTGGATGAACAGATGCATCATACATAACAGATGTAAATCCGCTGTCTACGCACTTCTTAAGGAAGTCCATATCTGTAGCGTGGTCTAGATGAAGGCATACTGGAACAGAAGCCTTCTCTGCCATCTTTCTCATACCATATAGCCAGAAATCAAGCATATCGCCCTGAAGGTCTGGTGTAAGACCCATTATGATAACCGGAGATTTCTTCTCCTCTGCTGCCTCTATAATCTTCTGACCCATCTCAAGAGTGCTGGCATCAAAAGCACCTACACAATATTTTTCTTTTCTTGCCTTTTCCAGCATATCCTTAATATTTACTAAAGCCATTTTGATTTTCCTCCTGCTGTATCGCTTTTAATTGTCTAAAATTTATTTGTTCTCCTATAACTCTTTACCTCATCAGCATACCGCCTGTGGCATCAACTGTAATTCCTGTAAGATAATCAGCCTTGTTTGATGCTAGGAATGCTATAACGTTTCCTATCTCCTCCGGCTCAGCTACTCTCCCGACCGGAATCCTGTTCAAATAGTATTCAGGATTTTTCTCTAGTTGGTCGCCTATCATCTTCGTATGAACTATTCCCGGTGCAACAGCATTTATATTAATGCCATACTTAGCAACCTCCCTTGCCTGCGAGATCATGAAGGTTACTAAGCCGGCCTTTGCTGCTGCATAGTGAGCATGTCCTGTGGTAGATCCGTGAAATGCTGCCTGTGATACAACATGCACTATCTTACCGCGTGCTCCTCTTTTTATAAGTTGATTTGCCATAAGCCTACTTAGGATATAAGGAACCTCGAGATCGACATATATCGTACTCTCAAACTCCTCCTTTTCCATATCTGCTACATAGGCTGTAGGCCATACGCCTGCACAGTTGACTAGGATATCTAGGTCTCCGAGTGCCTTTGTAGAATCCTCAAACAGCTTTTCTGCTGCATCTCTAGCTCCTAGGTCTGCAGCTATACCGACAGCATGGACACCGTAATCTTTTTCTATCTCCTTTGCTATCTTGTCTGCTCTTTCCTGGTCACGTCCAGATATAATTACATTAGCACCCTCGGCTGCTACTATCTGTGCGGTAGCCTTGCCAACTCCGCTTGTACTGCCTGTTATAAGAATGTTCTTACCCTTTAATCCTAGTTCCATTTTGTGCCTCTTTTATTATGATAATTTCTTAGATACTTCTGCTAAAGCATCTGGGTTGATTATGTAGCGAGATGGCTTAGCCTGTGTAACGCCTATCATCTCTGCTGCAAGTAATCTAGGTGAATTTGTAAATGCATCCACTGTACCACCTGCTAGGTGAGGTGTGATAGTAACATTGTCTATAGCTACTAGTGGATAGTCTGCACTTGGTGGCTCTACGTCAAATACATCAAGTGCTGCACCTACTATAGTCTTATTCTTAAGTGCCTCGTAAAGTGCCTTCTCATCAACTAGTCCAGAACGTGCTGTGTTGATAACATAAGCTGATGGCTTCATCTTGCTAAGAATGTTAGCATTGATAATATGCTCTGTTTCATCTGTCAGACGCATATGCAGTGTCATGAAGTCTACCTGTCCTGCGAGTTCCTCAAGAGAGTCGATCTTTGTAACATAATCAGGAACCTCTTTAACATATGGATCGTAGGTAAGTATGTTCATCTCGAAGCCACGAAGTCTTTGAGCAACCTTTCTTCCTATCTCACCAAAGCCTACGATTCCGACTGTCTTATAAGGAAGATCCGGAACTGTATCCTTGTTAGTATAATCACGAACCCACTCGCCCTTCTTAAGGTTTAGATGGCTCTTTGCTATGTTTCTGCACTCTGCAAGAAGCATACCAACGGTGAAGTCTGCAACTGCGTTAGAGTTACGTCCTGGTGTATGATAAAGAAGTATTCCCTTCTCCTTTGCATACTCTACATTAACGTTCTCATATCCGCCTCTAAGTACACCTACAACCTTAAGGTTAGTACATGCATCTATAAGCTTCTTTGTAATAGTACAGAACTGTGTGATTATTACATCTGCATCCTTAACTGCTGCAATAACCTCATCTGAAGGCTGTACGCTCTCTGCTCCCTGTGTCTCAACCTTAAGGTTGATGTTCTGAAGCTCCTCATAATCCTTCATCTGCCACTGAACTGTCTCTACTGTATGTCCCTGCTTTTCAAACTCCTGAAATCCTATCTTAATATACTCCTCAGGAATAAGAAGATCGCCTATACCTACGATTTTCATTTGTCAAATTCTCCTCTCTGTCATAAACTTGTTACGTCTTTTTCTAAATTTATCCTATATCACTCTAATGTTTACTTAAATAATTACTTGTTGCCAAATATCATCTCAGATCCCTTAATCATAGCCCAACCAAGTGGAGTATTATAAGGAGAAACTACGTTACCATATTCCTGACCTTCGATGTTAAGCTCGTTTGTTGCATATGTATGAACTGCCTCTGTATATTCCGGTCCAAGGCTTGTTCCTGCATAAAGGCTGATTATGATTATGATAACACCAGCGATATATATACGGAACATGTTACGCTTACAGAACGGAGCTGCCATAGAGATTATAAATACTAATGAAGCAAGGTCTGTAAATGGAAGCATCTTGTTGCCTGGAAGAACCATTGCAAGTACAAGTGATGTAGGTATAAGTAGCAGTGATGTTGCTATTATACTAGGCTCACCTATAAGAAGTGCTGTATCCATACCGAAGTAGAACTCGCGGTCTGGGAATAGCTTCTTCATCTGTATTTCTGCTGCATCTCTGATAACCATAACACCCTGTACAGTAACATCAACCATTCTAGGAAGAAGAACCATAACTGCAGCAACGTCTACTGCAAGAGGAAGAGTCTTCTCTACTGGCCATCCAGCTAGGATACCAAGAACTGCACCAAGGATAGTTGCAAGTGTTACAGGATCTCCGAATATACCAAGAGCCTTATTAACGCCCTCTGGATCAAGCTCTATCTTGTTAAGTCCAGGAATGTGCTCGATTATCCAGTTTACTGCTATACCTATAGGAACATATATACCGCAGGTTGCATGTACGAATCCAACACCCTTAAGGTTGTACATTTCCTGTATAGGCTTTGCTGTAAGGTCACCTATGATAAATGCTATGAGATAATAAATAAGTGCAACTGCAACACCAAGTGCTAGGTTGCCAGTCTGCTGATATGCAAGTGTACCAACTAAAGATATAAGCCAATAATTGAATATATCAATGTTGAGAATCTTTGTTGCCTTAATTACTAGAAGAATTACGTTAAGAGCGATTGCTCCAACTACTATGAATGGAATAAGTGGTGATGCCCATCCTATAGAAGAGCCTGTAGCCCAACCAACGTCTACTACTGTAAGATTTAGTCCAAATCTTTCAACCATGTCCTGTGCTGCTGGTCCAAGACTTCCGAGCAGCAAGTTTACTACCATGTTAATTCCTGTGAAACCGATACCAACCGTCATACCTGCTTTAAATGCCTTACCAGGTCCTACTCTGAAGATAAGTCCGAGCACGAAGAATATGATCGGCATCATAACGGTTGCTCCCATACCTATAATTAAGTTAAATATTTGCATACTGCTTTCTCCTTTCTTTTTGCCCCTTGGCTGTATGGCGTCCGCTTACCTTTGACTGGCCTAGTCAAAAGCCTTCTCGCAGATTTGTTTACCGGAAAACAAAAAACACGACCAAAACTCACATCCCTATCTGTAAGTTTTAATCGTATTCCATTCACCATACAATTAGTTATTTTGTTTTCAGCGTGAACCGACTCACTAACCTTAAGTGCATATTACTACTTGAAAATGCCTTTGTCAACATTATTTTGTATAATTTTTACAATTTTGTATTTTGATAGCCCCGCTTTTTTGTGAACTTTTTAACTCTCACGTATTTTCAAGGGTTTTCGGGTTGTTATTTTTGCCCTGTTGGGATAATTCTGTGGGCTGTGAGGGCTGTTTGGGGTGGTTCTTGCTTGGGTTTTAGGAGCAAATTCGATTTCGGTCTGTCTTTGTCTTGCTTTATGTCAACCCCCCATTGGCTCATGCTGCCGCTCCGCCGCCCTTTTTCATAAGCCTAAACGCAATAATACATATAATTACCGAAAGCAGCGAGCCTGCTGCCGTCGCAAGTCCCATAGGAAGAAGCGTAGTCTTAAATATCTGCGATGTAAGATATACTCCCGGAACTCGAACGAGAACTATCGCTAATATATTGTGCAAAAATGACAATCCCGATTTCCCGCATGCACAAAAATATCCGCTAAAGCTAAAATGTATTCCTGCAAATATACAGTCAAATATATATCCTCTTAGGTATTGACCGCCAAGTTTTATAACCTCCGCACCGCCTGCTGCATTCTCATCTGTAAATAATGAAACTAGTGGCTCTGCTGTAAACTGGATTACTATAGCTGCTATAATTCCAAAGCCTGCCGCTAGCACGATCGCATATTTCATCGTTTCGACGGCTCTTTCCGGCTTACCTGCGCCTATGTTTTGCGCTCCAAGTGCTGAAACCGTAGAGAGCATAGACGACGGAATTAGGAAAAGAAAGCTGATAATCTTTTCAACTATCCCGACCGCAGCCGCATCATTTAGTCCACGGCGATTTGCAATAATTGTAATTACTATAAATGCTATCTGTATAAGTCCGTCCTGAGTTGCGATAGGAATTCCTATAGACAGAATTTTTTTCATAGTCATATGGCTAATTCTAAAATCACTTTTACTTAGGACTATGATTTTTTTATATAAAATTACTGCTAGCGATACTATAACGCTTATAGCCTGAGAGATAGTTGTTCCTAGTGCTGCTCCTGCCGGTCCAAGTCCGAGTCCCCCCATGAAAATATAGTCGAGGACAATGTTAGATACACAGGCAATGGCTATAAAATACATAGGGCTTTTGCTATCTCCCATTCCTCTAAAGATAGAGCTGATAATATTATATGCCGTTATAAAAGGAATACCTATAAAGCAAATAGTTAGATAATCAACGGTTCCGCTAACTGCCTCCTCCGGCGTAGATACTGCACCCACTATGGGATTAACAAGTGCAAGCAGTGCCATCATGCCAACTATAGCAACTATCATAAAAAGAAGTACTGTATTTCCTATCGCCTTTGATACCTGCTTTTTATCATCTGCACCGACAGCCTGTCCTATGCTTACAGTTGTTCCCATAGCAAGACCTACTATCATAACTGTAATCATATGCATAACCTGTGAGCCTACAGAAACTGCAGTTGTGCTCGCCACTCCATCAAACTGACCTATAATAAAAAGGTCTGCCATGCCATAAAGCGTCTGTAAAAAATATGAAAGTAAATATGGCAGGGAAAATGTTATAACATTTTTTA
>CAVBBU010000022.1:19699-23075 GCA_963593765.1 Bacteroidaceae bacterium
GATACTCCCTCTAGCCTAAAGCCAAGCCTTGCGTAATAATCAACAAGCTTGTCCTTGCAGGTAAGAACTAATCCCTTTCTCCCCTGCCCTTTTGCATCCTCAATCATAGCCCTTAAAAGCGTTGCCGCATATCCATGCTTTCTATATTCCGGCAATGTATTTACACCAAATATCATCTGCCAGCTTCCGTTTTCGTTATGCATGTCTGCCTTTTCATACATCTCATCTGTAAGATCCTTTTCATCTGTTACAAAGCCATCTGTAAATGCTATAAGCTTGTCATTATCAAACATGAGATAAAAGTGATTTGCATAAAAGCTTAGTCTTTGCTTAAATTCGTCCTTGGTTGCTGCCTCAGCTTTCGGAAAGCATTTTTCTTCTACCTCTGCTATGGCATCTAGGTCGTTTATGGTTGCGTTTCTTATGTTCATGTATGTATGGTGCTCCTTGTTTTTTCTCCCAATAATGGGTATTATATATCATATTGCTTGATTGGGGTACTTTAAACTATGAACAAAATCCAAACATCCGAAACCTTTGCACTTAGTGCACTGCTTGCATTATCCGGCGGATTTCAGGATGCATATACATATATAATTAGAAATAAGGTCTTCTCTAATGCTCAAACTGGCAACATAGTTCTGCTGAGCCAGCAGCTTATGCTTGGTAATATATCCGGCGTTCTTCACTATCTGCTGCCTGTTGTTTTCTTTGCACTGGGTATTCTTATAGCCGAACAAATATCCTACAGGCACAGAAAAAATACTCGCCTGCATTGGCGGCAGATTATAGTATTTATGGAAATTATAATTTTATTTTTAGTTGGCTTTTTACCACATAAGCATGATGCATTAGCAGCGGCTCTGGTTTCATTTGCATGTGCTATGCAGGTGCAGTCCTTTAGAAAGGTACACGGATATGCTTATGCAAGCACTATGTGCATAGGCAATCTACGAAGCGGCATGGAAAGTCTTTCTGTTTTTATGCATTCAAAAAACAAGGAGGCGCTTAAAAAGGCAATGCACTATTATGGCATAATATTTGTCTTTGCGATAGGTGCCGGATGTGGCTGCCTTGTGTCTGCCTTTGTAGGCATACCTGCCATATGGGTATCGTGCATACTGCTTGTCATTTCATGCGTTATGATGATAAAGGATTATAGATAGGAGATAGCTATGTTTATATATGCTGACTGTGCTGCTACTACGCCCATGTCAAAAAATTCCATAGAGGCTATGCTTCCATATCTTGACAATGCATATGGCAATCCATCCAGCATGCACTCTCTCGGGCAAAAATCAAAAAAAGCACTTTTTAATGCAAGAGAGAATATAGCAAAGGCTCTTAACTGTCTGCCAAGAGAAATCATCTTTACATCAGGAGGAAGCGAGGCGGATAATCAGGCTATACTTTCTGCTGCAGCTATAGGAAAAAGCCAAGGGAAAATGCATATAATATCCAGCAGCATAGAGCATCCTGCCGTTTTAAAATGCTTAGATAGGCTAAAGGGGCAGGGCTTTGATATTACGCTGCTTGATATGGATGGAAGCGGAATTGTAGATCCACAAAGGCTTGAGGCTGCGATTTGTGATAATACTATATTAGTAAGCATTATGTATGTTAATAATGAAATAGGAACTATTCAGCCTATATCCGAGATTGGCAGCATTTGCAAAAGGCATGGCATTATATTCCATACAGATGCCGTGCAGGCTATAGGACATATTTCTATAGATGTTTCAAAGGATAATATAGATATGCTTTCTCTTTCTGCGCATAAATTTTTCGGTCCAAAGGGAATAGGTCTGCTTTATGCAAAAAAGGATCTGCAGCTAACTAGTCTTATAGAGGGCGGTTCGCAGGAGAGAGCTAAAAGAGCCGGCACGGAAAATGTTCCTGCTATCGCTGCTATGTCAGCTGCCCTTAGTGATGCTACATCTAATATAGAAGCAAATAATAAAAGGCTTTTGGCATTAACGGACAGGCTAAAAAATGCACTGCTTAAAATTCCCGGAAGCTTTCTAAATGGTAGCGAAAAAAAACGAATACCCGGTAACATTAACATAGGCTTTGATGGAATCGAGGGCGAGGCACTGCTGCTGCTTTTAGATCAAAGAGGTATATGTATATCTACCGGCTCTGCATGTGCAGCCGGATCTAACAATCCAAGCCATGTGCTTCTTGCTATAGGTCTAAGTGCGTTGCAGGCAAAAAGCTCTATACGCATATCATTAGCACATTATACAACTATGGAAGAAATAGATTATATGATAGCTATGATAAATGAATGTGTAGGCATTTTGCGACATAATAATTAATTCGAGGGAAATATGAACAAAAAAGCGATTATTGCTATGAGCGGCGGAGTTGATTCAAGTGTAGCCGCATATCTTATGAAGGAGCAGGGCTTTGAATGTATGGGCGTAACTATGAAGCTCTTTCAAAATGAGGATATAGGTATATCTAAGGAACACTCGTGCTGCTCTCTTGATGACATAGACGATGCAAGAAGCGTGGCATATGCACTTGATATGCCTTATCATGTTTTTAATTTTTCTGATAGGTTTGATGAATGTGTTATTAAAAAATTTGTCAGCTCATACGAGCATGGCTGCACGCCTAATCCTTGCATAGATTGTAATCGCTATCTTAAGTTTGACAAGCTATATAATCGTGCCGCCGAGCTTGGATATAATTATGTAGTAACAGGGCATTATGCAAGAATAGAATATGATTCTAAAAGCGATAGGTTTCTTCTTAAAAAGGCTGTTGATGCTACCAAGGATCAAAGCTATGTTTTGTATTCTCTAACTAAGGAGCAGCTATCACATACTCTTTTCCCTCTTGGCGGTCTTACTAAAAATGAAGCAAGGGATATAGCTGCTTCTCAGGGCTTTGTTAATGCAAGAAAGCATGACAGTCAGGATATATGCTTTGTAATTAATGGCAGATATGGTGACTTTATAAAAGGCTACACGGGGCGAGCTTATCCTGAGGGTGACTTTGTAGACCTTGAGGGCCATGTCCTCGGAAGGCACAAGGGAATAATTTATTATACTATAGGGCAAAGACGTGGACTTGGGCTTTCTCTTAAGGAGTCTTTGTATGTATGTAAGCTTGATATACCTAATAATAGAGTTATTCTTGGCAGGGATAGCGACCTGTATTCTACAAGGCTTAAGGCAAATAATATTAATTTAATATCAGTAGATAGTATAGATAAGCCAATGCATCTAAAGGCTAAGACTAGATACCGCCAGGTAGAGGAGTGGGCAAGCGTAGTCCAAACTGACAGCGACATACTTAGCATAGAATTTGATACACCCCAGCGTGCTATAACATCTGGGCAGGCAGTGGTTTTATATGATGGAGATGT
>CAVBBU010000023.1:0-22921 GCA_963593765.1 Bacteroidaceae bacterium
TCCTAGGGTTGCTAGTGCAAAGGATGCTCTTTTAGCCCCTTTACATATGTCAAGTATGCTCATACTACCTCCTTGTCATTTAAAATAAAGTCCATTCTTATATCATAGCTGCTGCTTTTAAATTCAAGCCCTGTTTGGTAGCTATATCCAACTCCAACTAGTATATTATCCTTCTTATCCTCAAAAAATCTATCATAATATCCCTTGCCATAGCCGATTCTTTTTTTATCCTTAGAATAGGCAGCCCCAGGCAAAAAAACAAGAGCATTAGTAGGAATTAATTTTTTGCAGGTTCTTTTTGGCTCTAGTATGCCAAAGCTCCCAACCTCCAAATCCTCATAGGAATTAATTATATAAAAATCCATATATTCACCAAAAACTCTTGGCAGGGCTACTACTCTTTTTTCTGATAAAAGTCCCTTTGTAGCATAGCTTATATCTGCCTCATTTTTAATAGATGAGTATGCACATATAGGTCTATCTATATATTCCTTTGCCATAGCTATAACCTTATCAGATATTATATGACTTAAATTATTAATGTCCTCTGATGGCATATTTTTTCTTATGCTTAGAATTTTCTTTCGGACTATGTCCTTATCTTCTATTTTTCCAAAATTATTTCTTTCCAAATTTTTCTCCCAGGTTTGTAATTGAACCGTCCTTTTCCTTAATGTCTATATTATTAAGATTTGCTCTAAGGCTTTCCTTAACAGCTTTTACGTATTCCTTTTTTAGCTTAGCATATTCTTCCTTTTCTAAGTCAGAAAGGCCTTCCCCTTTAGATTTATGATATAGGGTATTAATTCTTTCTACAAGCTCTTTTTCCATTAGTCCTCAGCCTCTCTTATATATATATTAAAATCAAAATCAGGATTATCATGTGCTAAAAATAATGTTCCAACCTGCTTACCGCTAACTATGTCACCTATTATGCCCATGTTGGCACCATTAGCTATAACCATGTCTGCACCTATGTCTGTCGCTATCTGTGCCGCCTCAAGCTTAGTATGCATACCGCCTGTTCCTACTTTTGATGATGATGTAGACTTGCCCATATTCATAAGCTTATCATCTATAGCCGGAACTAAATCTATAAACTTTGCATTTGAATTAGTATTTGGATCGTCCGAATACAGACCATCTATATCTGAAAGAAGAATTAAAAGGTCTGCACCTACAAGTGCCGAAACTATAGCGGATAGTCTGTCATTGTCACCGAAACGGATTTCGTAGGTTGATACTGTATCATTTTCATTTACTATAGGAACTACGCCTAGCTTAAGCAGCTCATCAAAGGTATTTTTTGCATTATTTCTTGATTCATCATCTGTGATAGTAAACTTTGTCATAAGTATCTGCGAGGTTGGTATATTATATTCGTTAAATATTCTTTGATATACCATCATAAGCTTTGCCTGACCTACAGATGCATATGCCTGCTTTTTTGCAAGCGTATCTGGTTTCTTTTGGGCACCGAGTGCCTGTGCACCTGCCGCTATAGCACCAGATGATACTAGGATAACGTCCTTACCCATACCACGAAGGTCAGCGATCTGTCTAACCATCTTTTCAATGGTACTAAGGTTAAGCTTGCTTGTTTCCTTGTGCGTTATAGATGATGAGCCAACCTTTATAACTATTCTTTTTTTGTCCTTAAGTATATCTCTGTTATTCATTTTTATCTCCTGTAATATTAGAAAGAATCCTGCAAAGTATAGGTTGATATTATTTTATTTGCAATTCGTATTCCGTCCATAGCGGCACTTGTTATACCGCCGGCATATCCTGCGCCCTCACCGCAAGGATATATACCCTTTATATTGCTTTGCAGGCTTTCATCTCTTGTAATTCTAACCGGTGACGATGTCCTTGTTTCAACTCCTGCAAGTATGGCATCGAAACGCCCAAAGCCATTTATTTTTTTATCAAACTCAGGCATAGCACCTATTATAGAGTCTGAAATAAAATTTGGCAAAGCCTCTCTTAGATTTGAAAAGGCTGTTTTACCCTTAAAGCATGGCTCTACATCGCCAAAGCTATTTGATAGCTTATTATTTATAAAGTCTCCGAGCAGCTGAACTGGGATTTTACCACTAGCTAGGTCATATGCCTTTTTTTCCATCTGTCTTTGAAACTTAATTCCTGCAAGCGGAGTGCTGTCATTAAAATCAGACGGATTAACAGTAACTATAATTGCACTGTTTGCACTTTTTGAATTTCTTGCATGATAGCTCATGCCATTAATTGCCAGCATATTATTCTCAGTTGAGGCATTTACCACATAACCGCCCGGACACATACAAAAGGTATATACTCCTCTGCCTGTGGGGAGCGTGCTTGTTAGCTTATAGGATGCAGGGCTTAAAAATTCCGCTTCCTTTTTACCAAACTGACTTATATCTATCATCTGCTGTGGATGTTCTATTCTAAGTCCGGCGGCAAATGCCTTTACTTCCATATATAGCTTTCTATCATATAGCTTATAAAAGGTATCTCTTGAGCTATGCCCTATGGCAAGTATAAGAACCTCTGTATCTACCGTACTGTTATCCGAGAGCTTTATACTACTTATATGATTATCATTATATATAATATCATCAAGTCTGGTATTAAATTTTATCTTGCCGCCAAGCCTTATTATCTCTTTCCTTATAGCTGTAACTATATTTATAAGCATATCAGTTCCTATATGCGGCTTTTGCTCGTAAAGTATGCTGCTTTCTGCTCCAAAATTAACAAGCTCCTTTAATACAAGCCTGTTATAGCCCTCCTTATCCTTAACAAGTGTATTAAGCTTGCCATCGCTAAAGGTTCCTGCACCGCCCTCGCCAAAGGATACATTTGACTCTGTATCAAGTATGCCATTATTCCAAAAGCTAGTTACCTTTTCAAGCCTTTTTCTTGCCTCATCTCCTCTTTCTATAACAAGGGGCTTAAGACCAGCTCTTGCCATAAACAAAGCTGCAAACATTCCTGCAGGTCCAAAGCCTACTATAACAGGTCTGTTTTTTAGCTTAATACTTCCGCTTATCGGGGGGACATAGGGAGCAGGGATATATTTACTTAGCTTTTTATTATTCCTGCACTTTTTTAAAATAATATCCTCGTTTGGAGCATCAACATCTATCATGTAAGAATATTTGATAGCTTCCTTTTTTCTTGCATCTAAGGATCTGCGAATAATAGTAATATTTTCCAGGTTTATATTATCTGTTTTAAGTATATGTCTAATGCTATTAACTAAATCATCATCCATATGATGAATAGAAAGCTCTATAGGATTTATTCTAATCATATCTACCTCACGCAGCTAGAGCCGGCTATATATCCGCTAGTCCATGCCCACTGAAGATTATATCCGCCGCATTTGCCATCTATATCTATTATCTCACCTGCAAGGTAAAGGTCGGGATCTTTTTTAAGGCTCATAGTTTTATAATCTATCTCACTCGTTTTTGCTCCGCCTGTGCATACCTGTGCCTTATCATATCCTGCGGTTGATATTATATTAAGCTTAAGAGTCTCTAGTATATCTGATAATTTTTTAATATCTGCATCGCCAAGCTTATTAGCCTTAATATCCGGCTTGATATTTGCCATCTTAAGAAGTGCCATCCAAAGCTTTTTATTAATAAAGCCTATTCCAAGCTCGGCTGATGTAATGTCACCTAGCTTATTAATTCTATTTTTAATAAGCTTATATATATCAGCTATATCGCTTGCAAAATTAATAATAGCATATATTTTTTTATTAGCATCTAATGCTCTTGATGCATATCTGCTTACCTGAAATGCCGGTATTCCCGATATGCCATAGTCTGTTAGCTGCAACTCTCCTTTGTCACTAGCAAGAAGCCCTTCTTTGGAATATATAGAAAGCTTAGCCTTAACTCTAACTCCGCTAACAGCTTTAAAAAATGCCTTATTATCACAATATAATGCACATAGTGCAGGAAGCGGCTTATTTATAATAACTCCAAGACTCCTTAAAAGCTCATATCCGCTTCCATCTGATCCTGTTATGGGCACAGCCCTAGAGCCTGTAGCTATAATTAGCTTATCTGCATTAAAATCCTTAATGCTTGTTTTAATTATAAAATGCTCCTTTTTGCAAATAGACTTAATCCTACAATTAGTAATTATATTAATATTTAAATGCTCGCATTTTATTCTAAGTGCATCGAGGACTGCAGATGCCTGCTCTGACCTTGGATATACATATCCATCCTTAATGTAGCTAAGTATTCCAAGTTCATGTTCAAAAAAATCAATAGTTTTTCTCTCATCAAATAAGTCTATAGCCTTCATGGCAAATGAATCAGCAGCTGCATGGTAGCAAGCTGGTGTTAAAAATGTATTAGTAAAATTACATCTGCCATTACCTGTTTGAAGTATCTTTTTTCCTACTCGGTCATTATGCTCTAATATAGTTATATTTATACTGTCAGAATTTTTATTAATAGCAGCAGAAATAGCAGCCATAAGACCGGCTGCTCCTCCACCTATTATAACTATATTTTTATCCATAATTATTCCTACCAACTATAATAATTTTAGCTTTCTTGCAACAAGAACTATGCTTCTGCCCTTTGGAAAGCCCTTTAATTCTATCTCACTTATTCCGCCAAGCTTAATTAAAAGTGCTGCATATATAATTACAGCTATAGCACCCGGAATAAGTGTAAGAATAAGGCTGCTTCTTGTAATAAAGCCTAGTCCCTTATAAGCAGCAAAACAGAAAACTCCCATAATTACTGCACATATACCTGGGATAATGTAAGTCTGTCTAAGCTCCTGCTTGTAATTAAGATATTTTCTAATCGCCAATGCATTTAATATACACATACATATAGCAAATATCATATCTGCAAGAACGAGTGCATATATTCCATTTGGAATTATCATAAGTAGTAGAACCAAAAGTATTAAATGTATAACGAGTGATACTGCTGCATGTCTAACCGGAATCCTCATATGATTAATTCCCTGTAATATGGCATTACTTACAGTAGATAATGAATAAAAGATAACAGCCGCAGCACCTATATGAAGCATAGTTACTGCCTCTCCACTGCTTCTAAAAAGCAGCATAAGTATAGGCGATGCAAGTATAGCAAGACCTATGGCAGCAGGAATAGCAATTATCATAGAAAATCTTATAGAGGTAGAAACATTTTTAACTACCTGTCCTTTGTTTCTTGCTGCAGTTGCATGTGAAAGTGCCGGTATAAGTGATGATGAAAGTGCATTTGCCATAGCAACTGGGATATTAATTAAAAGCTTATATTTGGTTGAATATATTCCTAGTCCTATTGCAGCCGCATCCTCTGCATCTGCATTTGCCATAAACTGTCCAAATACTGTTGTATCAAGTATACCGCTTATATTATAAACTGCTGTCGAAAGAATAACCGGAAGAACAGTTATAATAAGCAGCTTTGTTATCTCTATATAGCTAAGCTCATTTTGAGCTTGATCTGATTTCTTATTTTTATAATCCAGTACAAAAAATAAAATAAGCAGGCAAAGTGCAGCCAGTGCTCCTGCACCTGTTCCTATAGTTCCGCCGGCAGCTCCAAGTGCATATGCCTTTCTTCCGGTAGAAAGCTTCATTAAAAATACAGCAGCTCCTACGCTAACGAGTGCATTGACCACTTGCTCAAATATCTGGGAAATGGCAGTAGGAACCATAGTTGATCTGCCCTGATAATATCCTCTGAAAACTCCAAGATATGCCATTATCCAAACAGTAGGTGCAAGACTTTTTATGGCATACTTTGCAAATGCCATTTTAAATACAGTAGATGCAAGAAGGTCTGCACCAAACCACAACAGTGCAAAGCCTAAAAATCCAACTACTGTAGCATAAAACATAGCTGCAATAAATATTTTTCTTACACTGCTAAAGCCTGCATCAGTAATTCTACTAGATACAAGCTTACTAACTGCAAGCGGAAGGCTGTAAGAGGATACAAGCAAAACTATAGTATATATATTATATGCCGCACTGTAGTAGCCATTGCCTACGTCACCTATAATATGGGTAAGCGGAATCCTGTATACCATTCCTATAATGCGAACTATAATACCTGCTATAGCCAGTATACTTCCCTGCAGCAAAAAGTTATTGGTTCGTTTTGTTTCCTTCTGCGTCATATATCTCCGTATCAGCAAACCTAGCAGAATTAATTATACATATCCAGGTTTTGCCTGTGTTTAATTTTATTTCGCTTCCATCATTATAATAATAATGTGTTACGCCAAACTCTCCATCCTTTTTTGCCTTAATTGGAGAACATTTACCTTCACTTATAAAATATCCATATGTTTCTTCATGTACATTAATATTAAGATAATCCGTAGTTGCATAATGACCTGTTGGTGAGTATTGGAAAATTATATTCTTAACTGCTATCTGCCCCTCATCTCCCATGTGCTTATCGTTATATTGATATCTGTAATATAAGCCATCGCTCTCATTATATTCAAACCAAGGCTCATTATATGGATAACCTGGAACTGCCTTTGCAGCCGAAAAGCCGTCCTCTGGGGCTGCATCATTAGATGGCTTATTAAATATGAAATGCCCCTCGTAGTCACTTGAATATTCGGTTTCATATCCAAGCTCCTTTATAATATTATTTAATCGCTCTCCTGATGTATATGCATTATGCGGAGCCTTTTTGTCCTTGCTTCTATAAAATGCCTTTCCGCCTGTTCCTTCGATACCGTTTATATTATCAACATTTTTTAGATATGGCAGGGCAAATGTAGACTGTCCATAATGTGCATATATTGCATCCCACTCTCTGGCAAAATATGTATAGTAGGTTCTGCAGCTTCTAACCGAGCCTATCCTTTCAAGGTCATCATAGTCCTCAAATATAGCCATATATCTAACCATAACTCCCTCTACAGGAGCCTCGTATACTACGCCTGCTCTGTTAATTCCATATTGAGGAAGTGCCTGCTTATCGTTACTCATCATAACGGCAACCGGTCTTCTGTTCGCCTTAGAAACATCGACCATCTCACCTGTTAGGTAGGATCTTATCTTGCCATCTATCTCTACTCTTTCATCCGGCAAGTCCTCCTTAGCTTCAGTTTCATCCTCTATAACTATAGGTGCTTTTGTTGTTTCGAGCATAGTTTCTTCTGTGCTTTCTTCGCTCTTATTTTTTGTGCCACAGCAAGTAAAGCTAACTACAAGAAAAATAGCAATAATTGGAAGTATAATTATATATGGCTTTTTTCTTATCATCTGGTAATTCCCCCTATATCAAGTATATGTCTTTGCTTTGCTTCCATGGCTTCTCTTTCCTTATCATCTATATGGTCATATCCAAAAAGATGGAGCATGCTGTGAACTACTAAAAATGCTAATTCTCTTTTTTTACTGTGCCCGTATTTTTCTGCCTGACTTATTATCTTGTCTACGCTTAATACTATATCGCCAAGCATAAGCTCTCCGGTTTCGGGATTGAAATAATCATCCTGTTTTTCAAAGCCCTTAAAGCATGATGGCTTTTTATAGGTGCAAAGTGGAAATGAAAGCACATCCGTAGGCTTATCGATATTTCTAAATTCTTTATTTATCTTTTTTATTTTGCTATTACTTGTTAGTGTAACTGATACCTCTATCTCGTAGGGGCAGTTTTCCTCTCTTGCGGTAAGCTCTACTGCCTCTTTGATTATTTTTTTATATGCTATATTCAGCTTTTTTTTGGTATCAACTGCATATTCTATAGTCATAGCTATCCTCTTTTTACAAAATACTTTTTGCTTTTTTGTCTTGTAGCAGCTTTCTTTTCGTATTTTTCATATGCCTCAACTATCTTTTGAACTAGCGGATGTCTAACCACGTCCTTACTTGTTAGTCTTGCAAAGCCTATGTCATCTATATCCTTAAGTACATTAAGTGCTATGTCTAGTCCCGATACAGCACCAGCTGGAAGATCCTTTTGAGTTCTATCGCCTGTGATAACAACCTTAGATCCAAAGCCTATTCTAGTTAAAAACATCTTTATCTGAGCAGGCGTAGTATTTTGTGCCTCATCAAGTATTATAAATGCATTGTCTAGTGTTCTACCTCTCATATATGCAAGAGGTGCAACCTCTATAAGTCCCTTTTCAGAATTATGCAAATAGCTTTCAGCTCCCATTATCTGATACAGGGCATCGTATAGAGGTCTTAGGTATGGATCTATCTTACTTTGCAGATCGCCCGGAAGAAAGCCTAGCTTTTCGCCTGCTTCTATGGCAGGCCTTGTAAGTATAATTCTACTTACCTCGCCTTCCTTAAATGCTTGAACAGCCATAGCCATAGCAAGGTAGGTCTTTCCAGTTCCTGCAGGACCAAGTCCAAAGACTATCATCTTTTGCCTTATCAGATCTACGTATTGCTTTTGACCTAGAGTTTTTGGTTTTACTGGCTTGCCTGTAATCGTTCTGCATACTATGTCGCTATCTATCTCAAGTATCTTGTCCTCGCCCTCATTAAATGCAAGTGAAAGTATATAATCTATGTTTTGCTCTGTTATGGTATTTCCTCTTTTTGAAAGCTCGATTAAGCTATTAAAAACAGAGCATGCCTTAGAAACATTTTCTTCGTCGCCTATGATTTTTATCTCGCCGTCTCTTTCTATTATATTAACAGATAGAGTTCGCTCGATTTTTTTTACATATATATCTAGGCCACCGCATACATTCTTTTCATGCTCTATAGGTATGTCGATTATGCTCTCGATAGTGCTCATTCAAATGCTCCTTTTGTGTTAATACATATTCTTTTTGTGACTTTGCATATATCTGTTTTTACGCCGCTCAGCACAGACCATATGTATAATGCGGGTACGTTCGCACTCTAGTGCTCGATGCAGCGGTTCTAACAAGCCTGCCTAGGGCAGCCTTGAAGAACCGGCCTCACACATGCCCTGCATTATAGTATGTGTCTGCTCGAGGGCTGGGATTCGTTAATTTGAGTATATAACATGGCTTATGGCATATATATATGACGTATATAAGCAATGTAAAACGGTCACACGTTTGGATAAAATAAAAAAGGAACCCCATTTTACAGGATTCCTTACAAGCGATAGCTCTAAAACTACTTAACAATATACGGTGCTAGCGACTCGATTATGGATTCGGCATCATTGTCCGCATGTATATTAAGATCTATAGGCTTAGATAGGTCTAAGCTGAATATACCCATAATAGACTTAGCATCTATAACATATCTTCCTGATACGAGATCGAAATCAACATCAAACTTAGCAAGCTCGTTGACGAAAGACTTTACCTTATCGATAGAATTAAGAGATATTTTAACTGTTTTCATGGAAG
Organism: Bacteroidaceae bacterium; assembly: GCA_963593765.1. GTDB lineage: Bacteria > Bacillota > Clostridia > Lachnospirales > Lachnospiraceae > CAVBBU01. The sequence goes on from CAVBBU010000023.1 coordinate 9,349, forward strand.
CTCCTCCTAGTTACTTAACCAAATTTATTTAGCTATATCGTACAAAGAAAGGTACTTAAAGTCAATAGAACTTAAGTAAAATAAAAGTAAAATATATGAAAAGAGTCGCATTTCACACACTTGGCTGTAAGGTCAATTCATATGAAACAGATGCAATGTCAGCACTTATGAGAGAGGCTGGCTATACTTTAGTTGATTTTAATGATATAGCAGATGTATATATAATAAACACCTGCTCTGTTACTAATATTGCAGATAGAAAATCAAGGCAGATGCTCCACAAGGCAAAGAAGGAAAATCCTAATTCCATTATAGTTGCAACTGGCTGCTATGCACAGGAGGCTGGCGAAAGGCTGCTAGAGGATAGCTCTGTAGATATAGTTGTGGGAAATGATAAAAAAAAGGATATAGCTAATTTAATAGATGCATATATTAATGATAATAAAAATAATATTTCTATGACAGACATTGATAAGGCATCAGAATATGAAGCTCTAAAGCTAGATGCAAGCTCAAGACATACGAGAGCATTTATAAAGATACAGGATGGCTGTAATCAGTTTTGCAGCTATTGCATAATTCCATATGTAAGAGGAAGAGTGCGAAGCAGAAGTATAGATGATATAGCAGAAGAAATAAAAAAGCTTGCAGCTTTAAATTATAAGGAGTTTGTATTAACAGGAATACATATATCATCATACGGAACAGATATAAAGAATGAAAATGCACCGAGCCTTATAGATGTTATCGAAAGAGTTTCTGCTATAGATGGAGTAGAAAGAATAAGACTTGGTTCATTAGAGCCAAGAATAATAGATGAGGAATTTGTAAAAAGGCTTTCAAGGCTTCCTAAGTTTTGTCCGCATATGCACTTTTCACTTCAAAGCGGAGATGATGATATACTAAAAAGCATGAACAGGCATTATACTACAGACGAATACTTTGAGGCAGTATGTCTTTTAAGGAAATATTTCCCACATGCGGCTCTTACAACGGATATAATAGTTGGTTTTCCGGGAGAGGGCGAAAGGGAATTTTATAATACAGTAGAGTTTGTAAAAAAGGTAAATTTTTATGAGGTGCATATATTCCCTTATTCAAAAAGAGAGGGAACTAGGGCTGCAGCTATGCCATCTCAGCTATCGCAAAAGGAGAAAAACAAAAGGGTAAATGAGCTTGCAGCAGTTCAAAATGAAAGATCAAAAGCCTTTAGAGAGAGCTTTATAGGGGAGCATGTGATTATGCTTTCTGAAGAAGAAACTAGTTTTAATGGCAAAAAATATATAATAGGTCATACTCCGGAGTATGTTAAGGTTGCTACTGATTATAAGGAAAATATGATAAATCACATGATTAGCGGCACTGCAGAGGGCTTTTTGACAGACGATTTGCTTTATTTAGGGGGAAATGTAGACATTTTGTAAGATTTGCTACTTGTATATTAGATATATTTCGTATACAATATGTAGTAACAAAAAGAGGACGTGAATATGATCGACAATCAAAATACCCAATTTTTCAAGACTGTTCAAGATAATAAGATGGATGTTAGCCAGGTTTTAGAGCTGGTTTATGAAGCGTTGTCAGAAAAAGGGTATAATCCTGTCAATCAGATAGTAGGATATATAATGAGCGGTGATCCTACATATATTACAAGCCACAATAGTGCAAGAAGTCTTATCATGAAGGTAGAAAGAGATGAGATACTTGAGGAGCTTCTTAAGGTATATATAAATACAAAGCTTAGCTAAGCGTGGATCGCACTGCGGCAAAGTGGAAGATGTCGCTTTGCGACCCGCCGCAGGCGGAGAATCCTGCGAGGCAGGATTCTTTTAAATGGCTTGATAAGACGCTATGCTTCCTCAAATAAAAGCCGCGGGATGGACTGTATGGGCTTCAGTCGTTTTCTTTTGTATGCAGATAAGCTTCTGCTATATAAATGATAAGTCGGAATATATTTGCGTATCAAGAATATCAGAAAAATTTTGCTCGCAGCATTATTAATATTATAGGAATTAGCATGAGATGGATGGGATTAGACTACGGCTCTAAAACCGTAGGCGTTGCATTAACAGATGCACTAGGTATTACTGTACAGCCACTAGAAACTATAACCAGAAAGGCTGAAAACAAGCTAAGGCGTACCTGTGCACGTATAGAAGAATTAGTAAAGGAATATGATATAGAATTAATAGTTCTTGGCAGACCTCTTAATATGGATGGAAGTGTAGGAGAGAGGGTTAAGTGCTGCGAGGAATTTAAAGCTATGCTTGTTAGACGTATAGGCATAGAGGTTGCTTGGCAGGATGAGAGGCTAACAACCATTACAGCAAGTGAGATACTTGATGAAACTAATGTTAAGGCAGAGGATAAGAAAAAATATATAGACCAGGTTGCAGCACAGCTTATACTTGAGGACTATATATCACGAACAAGAAAAAATTCTGAAACATAGGATTTAATGCCTGCGACGGATCGCAAGATGATACTTTTTGTTTTGCTACAGTGTAAACTTTAAGAATAATAAAAGATAAAAAACGGAGGAACAAATGTCAGATAACAAGATAGTTATAAAGGATGACGAAGGTCAGGATATAGAATTATATGTTATAGAAGAAACTAAGTTTAATAATATGTATTATATACTTGCGGCAGATAGCGATGGGGGTGATGGCGAGTGCTACATATTAAAGGACGTTTCAAGTAAGGAAAGCGATGAAGCGATATATGAATTTGTATCAGATGATACAGAGCTAGACTGTGTATTTAATATATTTAAGGAGCTTATGGACGACTCGGATATAGAGCTGTCATTATAATAAAAGGAAAATTTAATTAGATATTTACGGAGGTATGAAATTTGGGAAGTAATGAGATAAATCCTTTAAAGGCTATACAAAGGATAAAGGAAAAGGCTAAAACATCTAATAAGCCGTCTAATGCTAAGGCGGCAGCAAAAAATTCAAAGCCGCAGGCAAAGAGCGCAGGTAAGCAAAATACAAAACAAAATGCAAAGCCGGCAAATAAGCAAGGTGAAAAGAAAAATCAAAACCAGCAGCCTAAGGCAAGCAGTAATCAAAATCCAAAGCTGCAGACAAAAGCAAATAACAAGCAGAGTGCTAAACCTAATACAAATCAAAATGCCAAACAAAATTTAAGCATGAACACTAAGACAAGTATAAAGCAAAGCACAAAGCAAAATGCAAAGCCAGCAACAAAGCAAAGCGAAAAGAAAAATCAAAATCAGCAGCCTAAGTCAAATAATAAGCAAGCTGCAAAGCCATCTAAGCTTACAAAGCTTTCATCAATTATAGATGGATATAAATTCAAGATGGGTTCTAAGGTTAAGATTATTCCTCTTGGCGGACTAGAGCAGATAGGAATGAACATCACTGCATTTGAATATAAGGACAGTATATTTGTAGTAGACTGCGGTCTTTCATTTCCGAGTGAGGACATGCCGGGTATAGACCTTGTTATACCTGATATTACTTATCTAAAGGATAATTTTTCTAAGGTAAAGGGCTTTGTTATAACACATGGACATGAGGATCACATAGGTGCACTTCCATATGTTCTAAAGCAGCTCAACGTCCCTGTATATAGCACAAGGCTTACCAATGCACTTATAGAAAAAAAGCTTGTTGAGCACAAGATGGAGGATACGGCAAAGCTTCATGTTGTAAAGTACGGCGAGAGCATTAATTTTGGTGAGTTTAGAGTAGAGTTTGTAAAAACAAATCACTCTATACAGGATGCTGCGGCACTTGCTATATTTAGTCCTGCAGGAATTATATTCCATACAGGAGATTTCAAGGTTGACTACACACCTATATTCGGAGATCCTATAGACCTTCAGCGTATGGCAGAGCTTGGACGACAGGGCGTGCTTGCACTTATGTGTGACTCTACTAATGCCACGAAGCCGGGCTTTACTATGTCTGAGCGAACAGTAGGAAAAACCTTTAATACTATATTCGAGGAGCACAAAGGAAACCGTATAATAGTTGCAACCTTTGCATCAAATGTAGACAGAGTTCAGCAGATTATAAACACGGCATGCAAGTACAATCGTAAGGTAGTAGTTGAAGGACGAAGCATGGTCAATGTCATCGGTGTGGCAGGTGAGCTTGGTTATTTAAGCATACCTGAGGGAACACTGATAGATATAGAGAACCTAAAGAACTATAAGCCAGAGGATACTGTTATTATAACAACAGGAAGTCAGGGCGAGAGCATGGCAGCACTTTCACGTATGGCATCTAGCACACACAAAAAGGTTTCTATCATGCCTACAGATGTTATTATTATGAGCTCTACTCCTATACCGGGCAATGAAAAGGCAGTTTCAAAGGTTATCAATGAGCTGTCTATGAAGGGTGCTGAGGTTATCTTCCAGGATACCCATGTATCCGGTCATGCATGCCAAGAGGATATAAAGCTTTTATATGCACTGCTGCATCCTAGATATTCGCTTCCTGTTCACGGCGAGTACAGACACCTAGCAGCACAGAAGGCATTAGCCATATCTATGGGAGTTCCTAAGGAAAATGTTCTTCTTATGAATTCCGGAGATGTAGTTGAGCTATCTCAAAGCAGCTGTGAAATTACAGGAAAGGTACAGGCAGGCGGAATATTAGTTGACGGCCTTGGCATAGGTGACGTGGGCAATGTAGTCCTTAAGGATAGACAAAACTTATCACAAAATGGTATCATTATCGTTGCTATGACTCTTGAACATGGTACAAACAGACTTCTTGCAGGACCTGATATAGTATCAAGAGGCTTTGTATATATCAAGGAATCTGAGGATCTCTTAGAGGAAGCTAGAGAGGTAGTAAGAGAAGAGGTAGAGGATTGTGTATACAACCATATAGGCGACTGGGGCAAGATAAAGAGCTCGGCAAGAGATGTGCTTAGCGACTTTATATGGAAGAGAATGAAGAGAACTCCGCTTATACTGCCTATAATTATGGAAGTTTATTAGCTTAAGGAGATATATGAGTACTACTAAAAACATTAACAAGGTAAGCTCAGCAGTGATTAATATATCCATCAAGGTTATTATAGCAGCTGTAGTAGTTTTACTGCTTGTAAGAGGTGCTGTAGTTTCGTATGACTTTGGACATGATATCTTCTATGCCAGCAGCGTAGAGGAAGAGCCGGGAAGGGATATAGCTGTAAGCATACCAGAGGGCTGCGATGCATCCGAGGCGGCAGATATACTTTATTCAAAGGGACTTATAGATAACAAGCTATCATTTAGGGTTCAGGCAGTATTCTTTGAATATGATATAACAGCAGGCGAATATACACTTAATACATCAAAGACATCTAAGGAGCTGCTTGAGGACCTTGATGCAGGACCATCAGAGGAAGAAAGCACTGAGAGCTAGCTTGCATTATTATATAGATTGTGAGATTTTCTTAGCATGATTGCAAATGAAAGAATAAGAGAATATATAGATTCACTGGATGCAGGACATGGAAGGCTTATAGAGAATATACGGCAGCAGGCAGTTGATAGTGACGTGCCTATAATTAAAAGAGATACAGAGAGCCTGCTTATAGCTATGCTTGCTGCTATAGATGCAAGGTCTATCCTTGAGGTTGGAACAGGAGTTGCATATTCTGCTATTGCTATGGCAGATTCATTAAAGGATGTTCATATAACAACTATAGAAAAATATCCACCTAGAATTAAAGAGGCTAAGAAAAATATTAGCCTTGCTGGCATGGAGAATAGAATAAAGCTTATAGAGGGCGATGCCTCTGAGGCTTTAAATGAGCTTATGAAAGAAAGGGCAGGCAGCTTTGATTTTATATTTATGGATGCTGCCAAGGCGCAGTATATAAACTGGCTTGAAATGGCACTAGCACTCCTTCGTGATGGCGGTATGCTCTTTTCGGACAATGTTCTCCTTGAGGGAACTATAATAGAATCAAGATATATAGTAGATAGAAGAGATAGAACTATACATACACGAATGAGAGAATATCTATATAAGCTTAAGAGAGATGAAAGGCTTATAACAAGTATAGTTACTATAGGTGATGGAGTAGCAATAAGCATAAAAAAGGAAAGATGATGAAGCGAAACGTAGAATTACTTATTCCGGCAGGAAGTCTTGAGGTATTAAAAACAGCTATTGATTATGGTGCAGATGCGGTATATATAGGCGGAGAGGCTTTTGGCCTAAGAGCTATGGCTAAAAACTTTTCTATAGGTGAGATGGCAGAGGGTATAGACTATGCAAGAGCAAGAAAAAAGAAGGTCTATGTCACTGCCAATATTCTTGCACATAATTCGGACCTTAGCGAGGTAGAAAAATATTTTAATGAGCTTAAAAATATTAAGCCTGATGCGCTTATAATATCTGATCCTGGTGTTTTTGATATTGCTAAAAAAATAGTTCCCGAGATAGACATACATATAAGCACTCAGGCAAATAATACTAATTATGGAACGGCTAGATTTTGGCACAGACAGGGGGCTAAAAGAATAGTTACTGCAAGAGAGCTTTCTCTTTCAGAGATAAGAACCATGCGAGATAATATACCAGATGATATGGAGATAGAAACCTTTGTGCATGGAGCTATGTGCATATCATATTCCGGCAGATGCCTACTTAGCAATTTTATGGCTGGAAGAGATGCAAACAGGGGAGCATGTACCCATCCATGCAGATGGAAGTATAGTATAGTTGAGGAGCAAAGACCAGGGCAGTATATGCCTGTTTATGAGAATGAAAGAGGTACATATATATTTAACTCTAAGGACTTGTGCATGATAGAGCATATACCGGAGCTTGTTGAAGCAGGAATAGATAGCCTTAAGGTTGAGGGGCGTATGAAGACTGCACTGTATGTTGCAACTGTTGCAAGAACCTACAGAAAGGCATTAGACGACTACAGCAAGGGCATAGAGGTATATAATAATAATCTTGAGTGGTATAAAGAGGAGATAGGAAAATGTACCTATAGAGAATTTACTACAGGCTTTTTCTTTGGTAAGCCGGATAGCTCTACTCAGATATATGATAATAATACCTATGTAAAAAATTATATATATCTTGGAACTGTTAATGATACGGAAAATGATGGAAGGCTTATACATATAGAACAGAAAAATAAATTCTGTGTTGGCGATGCTATAGAGATAATGAAGAAAAATGGCGACAACATAAGCACTACAGTTTTAGCTATTACAGATGATAAGGGTAATAGTATGGATAGTGCACCGCATCCGCAGCAGGCACTTACAGTTACATTATCTGAGGGCTGCGAGAGCGGAGATATACTTAGAGTTAAGGCTAAGGAGAGCTAATATATGATGCTATTATTTGTAATACTTGCGATAGCCTCTGTTATATATGGAATATTGCTGGCTATGCAAACGAATATATTTGCCTCGCAAAATTGGATATGGTTTGTTATAGCTGCATTATTTTTTGTATTTGCAATTATATTATATATTAATAAAAAACGCTCTAACCTTTTGCCGCTTGTAGTTGGAATGTATACTATCCTAATAGCGGCAGTGCTTGCATTTGCAATTACAGAAGCAGTTATTATAAATGGTTCAAGACCGGAAGATGTGGCTAACCTAGATTATATTATAGTTCTAGGTGCCGGCATAAAGGATGAAAGCGAGCCTGGGGAGTCTCTAAAGCTAAGGCTTGATAAGGCTATAGAATATCTAGAGAATAATGAAAGAACTAAGGCAGTTTTATCCGGTGGTAAGGGATCTGATGAGCCGTGCGAGGAAGCACTTGTTATGGCTAATTACATGACAAAAAGAGGCATAGCTCCTGATAGGCTTTTTTTAGAGCTGCAGTCAAGGGATACAAGCGAGAATATAGTTTATTCTATGGCACTTATAGCCGACCAAAGAGTAAGAGGTCAGAAAACTAATCCTAAGCTAGCCTTAGCACCCGGACCTGCTAAGCAGGTGGAAAGTAAGCCAAGCACTATAGGAATACTTACTAATGATTTTCATTTATATAGAGCACTTCAAACAGCAAAAAAAGAAAGTATAGAGTCGGTTTATGGCATAGCCGCAAAGACACCGACATTTTTAACAGTACATCTATACGTTAGAGAATTTTTTGCAGTAATTAGAGATAAATTATATGGAGATATATAATATGAATTTTGATAAAAGAATTGATGAATTAAAAAAGCTAAATGCATATGAATTTGTATCGCAAACAGATATACCTGAGATAGCAGCAGCAGGCGTAAGCATGTACCACAAAAAAACTGGTGCAAGAATTTATCTTCTTTTGTCAGAGGATAATAATAAGGTATTTTATATAGGCTTTAGAACTCCCTCTAAGGATAGTACAGGCGTAGCACATATTATAGAACATACAGTTCTTTGCGGCTCAAAAAAATATCCGAGTAAGGATCCGTTTGTAGAGCTAGTTAAGGGCTCTTTAAATACCTTTTTAAATGCTATGACCTATCCGGATAAGACAGTATATCCGGTTGCAAGCTGTAATACTAAGGATTTTAATAATCTTTGTGATGTATATATGGATGCTGTTTTTAATCCTAATATATACAGAGAGGATAAGATATTTAAGCAGGAGGGCTGGCACTACGAGCTATCTAGCAGAGACGACGAGCTAACCTATAATGGCGTAGTATATAATGAAATGAAGGGTGTATATTCTAGCAGCGATGGCATAATAGAAAGAGGAATAGGAAAAACTCTTTTTAATGGACATCCATATGGCGAGGAATCAGGAGGCGACCCTGATAATATACCGGAGCTTAGCTACGAGGACTATATAAGCTTTCACAAAAGCTATTATCATCCAAGCAATTCATATATATATCTTTATGGCGACGTAGATATGGCAGAAAGGCTTGAATGGCTTGATAGGGAATATTTATCTAAGTATGAAAGGCTTGATATAGATTCCTCTATCCCAGAGGTTGCTAGCTGGGATAAAAGACGTGAGGCTTGCTTTGACTATCCGGTATCAGATGAGGAGAGCACTGACAAGGCAGCATATCTTTCTATACATACATTAGTTGGCGGAGAATGTGATCCTGTAATGTGTGCGGCATTTCAGGTGCTTGACTATGTACTTCTTGTTGCACCGGGTGCATATCTTCGTGAGGCACTTATAGATGCTGGAATAGGTGAGGACATACTTGGCGGATATCAATATGGAATTAGTGAGCCGTATTTTTCTGTTATTGCTAAAAATGCAAGCCTAGAACAAAAGGCAGAATTTCTCTCTGTAGTTAAGGGAGTTTTATATAAGCTATCAGATGAGGGGCTTGATAAGCAGGCACTTAAGGCAGCTATCAATGTAGGCGAGTTTAGAGCAAGAGAGGCAGACTATGGCTCATATCCAAAGGGACTTATATATGGACTAGAATGTCTTAATACTTGGCTGTATGATAGTGACCCTAGTTTAAATCTTAGATTCGAGGATATATATGGTAAGCTTAAAAGCTTAGTTGATGAGAGATATTTTGAGAAGCTTATAAAAAAATATTTACTTGATAATGCAAGCGAGGCAGTTATTACATTTAAGCCTGTTAAGGGACTTGCTAAAAAGCGAGAAGAGGAGCTGAAGAAAAAGCTTTCAGATATTAAGAATAGTCTTAGTCTAGAAGAAATAGATAATATAATTAATGAAACTAATGAGCTAAAAAAGTATCAAAGCGAGCCGTCAACTAAGGAAGACCTTGCTAAGATACCTATGCTATCAAGAGAGGATATAGAAAAAGAGCCAGAAAGGCTTATATATGAAAAGACCTCATGCAGTAACCAGCCTATGCTTTATCATGATATATTTACATCTAAGATAGCATATATTCAGCTGCTTTTTAGAATTGATTCTCTATCAAGCAAGGAGCTTCCATATATAGCACTTCTTAAGGAGATACTTGGCTATGCTGATACAAAGAAGCATACCTATGCACAGCTTAATACAGCAATTAATCTTCATACAGGAGGTATAGGCTTTAGCTTAGATAATTATGAAAATTGCAATACTCACGAATATGCCTTTGTACTAGCTGCAAATGCAAAAACTCTTTATAGTGAGATCGGCTGGGCACTTGATTGCATGGCAGAGATACTTCTTACAACAAGGCTTGATGATACAGACAGAATTAAGGATATACTTCTTGAGGTAAAGGCAAAGGTAAAGGAAAAGCTACTAGCATCAGGACATATAACCGCAAGCACTAGAAGTGCAAGTCATGATGATAAGGGTAAGTATTTTGAGGATGCAACTAAGGGCATAGAATATTATAAATTCCTTGAATATATGTCAGATAATTATGATGACAAAAAGGAAGAGCTTAAAAGTATACTTATAGATATAGCTAAAAAGATATTTACAGAGGATAATATGCTATATAACCTTACATGTGATAGTGAGGGCAGAGAGTGCTTTGAAATGGCAGCTAAGGACTATAGTAAAAATTATCCGCTGACAGCTAAAAGAGGCGATGGCTTTAGCTTTGTTCCGGATATACTTTCGGAGGGCTTTGTAACTGCATCACAGGTTAGCTATGTAGCAAGGACAGGAAATATATCTAAGCATGGTTACTATTATACAGGAGAGCTGCAGATACTAAAGGTTCTTCTTAGCTATGATTATCTATGGAATAAGATAAGAGTGCTTGGCGGTGCATATGGCTGCTTTGCACAATTTACTAGAAACGGCAAGGTAGCATTTTCCTCGTATAGAGATCCTAATGTAGCAGAAACTGATAGGACATATGATAATGTAGTAGAATATATAGAGGGCTTTAATGCAGATGAAAGAGAGATGACAAAGTCTATCATAGGAGCTATAAGTGCACTCGATACTCCGCTAACACCATATCAAAGAGGGCTTAAAGGAACTAGTGCATACTTTGCCAAAGTTACAGATGCCGACATGCTTGCAGAAAGAAAAGCTATACTTAATGCTAAGCCAGAGGATATAAAAAAGCTTGCACCTATGATTAAGGCTGCACTTAGTGACAATCAAAGATGCGTTGTAGGCAATAAAGCGATGATAGATAAGGCAAGCGATATATATACTAAGATAGAAGCCTTATATAAAAGCTAAGGATAATTATATGAATGATGATAAAAAATTAAAATCAGGCTTTGTAGCACTTATAGGAAGACCTAATGTAGGAAAGTCTACACTTATGAATCACCTTATAGGACAAAAGATTGCTATAACCTCCTACAAGCCACAGACAACAAGAAATAAAATTCAAACGGTTTATACAGATGACAGAGGGCAGGTTATTTTTGTAGATACCCCGGGAATACATAAGGCAAAAACTAAGCTTGGCGAGTACATGAGCAAGGCATTTGAAACTGCTATAGCCGATGTAGATATAATAATATGGCTGGTAGCGGCAACGGATAGCCTTGGGGCAAGCGAGCAGGAGATAGCGAAGCTTTTAGAGCAAACTAAAAAGAAGGTTGTGCTTGCTATAAATAAGATAGATCTTTTAAAAAGCAAGGAGGCTGTGCTGGAGCTTATCGCAAGCTATAAGGATTTGTTTGATTTTACAGACATTGTCCCTGTATCTGCTCTTAAGGATAATAATGTAGATGAACTTATGAAGGTTATATTTAGCCTGCTTCCGGAAGGACCGCTGTACTTTGATCCAGATGTAGTAACTAATCAGCCTGTAAGAGAGATAACAGCAGAGATAATAAGAGAAAAAGCACTTAGGCTTTTAAATGATGAGGTTCCGCATGGCATAGCTGTAGTTATAGAAAAGATGCATGAGAGAAAAAATCTTATGGATATCGAGGCAAGTATAGTTTGCGATAAGGATTCTCATAAGGGAATTATTATAGGCAAGGGCGGAGCTATGCTTAAAAAGATAGGTATGGCTGCCAGAAAGGATATAGAGGCTATGTGTGATATGCAGGTTAATCTTAAGCTTTGGGTTAAGGTTAGAAAAGAGTGGAGAGACAGCGACCTGCAGATGAAAAATTTTGGTTATGATAAAAAAAGCTTATAGCTTGGAGTTTTTATGAATGGTCTAGTTGAGGTTATGGGCATAATTATAAAGGTTATGCCTATAGGCGAATGGGACAAAAGAATAACTATATTAACTAGAGAGCGTGGCAAGATTTCGGCATTTGCCAGAGGAGCTAGAAGAGCGGGCAATTCCTTTATGGGGATTACCCGTGTATTTGCATTTGGAAGCTTTAAGCTATACGAGGGTAAGGATTCCTATAATCTTCACTCGGCGGATATAAAAAATTATTTTGAATATTTAGAATCAGACATTATAACAACCTGCTATGCCTCGTATTTTTTAGAGCTTGCAGATTATTATGCAAGGGAATATGTCAGAGAGCCGGATATATTAAAGCTTTTATATATGTCTCTTTTGGCACTTGATAAAAAATCGCTTTCTAAGGAATTAGTAAGAAGAATATACGAGCTAAGGCTTATGGTTATAGGCGGTGAGTATGATGAGGTGCCAAGGGGCAGTGTCGGAGATACCTGCAAATATACCTGGAATTATATTTTGCATAGTCCTATAGAAAAGCTGTTTACATTTACCATTACGGATGAGGCATTAAGGGAGCTTTCGCTTAGCGTTAGTGATATGATGAAAAGATATATAGAAAAGCCGATGAACTCACTGCAGGTGTTGGAGGAGATGATAGGGGGCTGAGAAGATTTTTAAGGGGGATTTTACGAATTACGAATTTTGCGAAAAAGCACGAGTTAGCCGTGACAAACGGGGGGGTATGATATATTATATAAAAATTAATTAACATGGAGACTGTAAAGTTTATGACAAGAAAAAATACAAAGAAGGGTACTGCATTTTTGCTGGCTATAAGTATGCTGGCAGGAATTTCGCTCTCAGCTATAGATAAGACAAATGTAAATGCTGGAAGTAGTACAGCAGCTGAGCCAAGCGTAACCGCATACGCAGATAAAGATACTTTGATAGGTGATACATTTGCTCCAGGTGAAAGTGGGACTGCAGCAAAAGCTGTTGGAAAAATCAAGTTCGGCAGAAATGATTCTGAGAATGATTCTGAGAATGTACAGGAGTGGTACATTTTAGGCAAGGATACAAATCTGGACAATGATAACATCGCAATCTTTGCGGCAAATGATATGCTTAGCTCAATCAAATTTCTAGATGTTGATAACTTTACTACTGATAATAAACCCAAGTACAGATCTTCTTACGATATAGCTTATAAAGGAACTGCTACACCGGATGAGAATGCACCTATGTCTTGGAATCACTATGGATTAAGCGAAGTTAGAAAACAGCTTAGAGCAATGACATCTGATGTAAATGATACAACATACTTTACTGCAAAGGAGAAGAGTTTATTACAGACAACTACTGTTGCCACCTATGATATTACAAGATCCAGTGGGTCAAGTACATATGGCTACTACGAAACCACCGACAAGCTCTACCTGCCTGGCAGCCTAGATAGAGAAGCTTACGGTAAATATGTAAAAACGCTGTATGTCGGAGCATGCACAGGCGTTACTGCAGAAAGCGGCACAGGCGGTAGCATAGTGCTACCGATGGATAAGTACTGGAA
>CAVBBU010000024.1:0-22563 GCA_963593765.1 Bacteroidaceae bacterium
CCAAGCAGCTCTGCCGTTGACTTTCCAACTCCTGCTCTAGCCATAAAATCATCCTTGGATAAAAATTCTCCGCCTGCTGCCGCACCTTCGATTGCATTAGCTGCTGTTTCGCCAAGTCCGTCTATGCTAGATAACGACGGCATTATCCTGCCATCCTCTGTGATAGTAAAGGCATTTGCCTTTGCCTTATATATATCTATAGGTACAAACTCAAAGCCACGAGCATACATCTCCTCAACTATACGCATATCACGAAGTGAGTCCTGCTCCTTGTTTGTCAGTGTATCCTTTCTAGCCTTGTAATCCTTTAGATTATACTTAAGCCTGTCCTTTCCCATACACATAAGCTCGTAGGAAAAGCCGGATGCACGTATAGAAAAATATGCCGCATAGTAGGCAAGCGGATAAAAAATCTTGCAGTAGGCTATACGCCATGCCATCATAACATATGCGGCAGCATGTGCCTTAGGGAACATATATTTTATCTTCTCGGCAGATTCTATATACCAGTCCGGAACGTTATGCTCCTTCATATGCTCCTTCCAAACTGTCCACTTATCATCTACCTTGTGCTTAGCTACATTACCCTTACGGATATTTTCCATAATGGTAAATGCCTCACTTGGGTCAAGCCCCATCTCTATAAGATAAATCATAATATCATCTCTGGTACATATGGCAGTTCGAATAGTTGCCTTTCCCTCCTCTATAAGAGTTTGTGCATTGCCAAGCCAAACATCTGTTCCATGTGAAAGACCTGATATACGAACAAGGTCGGTAAAGCCCTGAGGCTTTGCATCTATAACCATTTGCATAGCAAAGTCTGTTCCAAACTCCGGTATGCCTAGAGCACCAAGCTTGCAGCCTCCTATATCCTCCGGCTTAATTCCAAGTGCAGAGGTATCCTGAAACAGGCTCATAACCTCCTTAGAATCAAGCGGTATATCCTTAACCGGATCTATGCCTGTTAGGTCCTGAAGCATACGTATCATGGTTGGATCCTGATGGCCTAGTATGTCAAGCTTAAGCAGGTTGTGGTCTATAGCGTGATACTCAAAGTGAGTTGTAATAATAGGTGAATTGACATCATTTGCAGGATGCTGAACCGGTGTAAATGAATATATCTCCTCACCGTGCGGCACAACTACTATTCCGCCTGGGTGCTGACCTGTAGTTCTCTTAACTCCAACGCAGCCCTGAACTATTCTGTCTATCTCACATTTTCTTTTTCTCTCGCCACGCTCCTCGAAATATTTTTTCACATAGCCATACGCTGTCTTGTCTGCAAGGCCGCCTATAGTTCCTGCTCTGTAGGTCTGCCCCTTACCAAATATTACCTCTGTATATGCATGTGCTACTGACTGCTCCTCGCCGGAAAAGTTAAGGTCTATATCCGGCTCCTTATCTCCCTTAAAGCCAAGGAAGGTTTCAAATGGTATATCAAAGCCATCCTTTTTAAGTGGCTTTCCGCAAACCGGACATATCTTATCCGGCATATCACAGCCTGCCATGCCTGCATATTCCTTGACCTCGTCTGAATCAAAATCAGAATACTTGCAATTAGGGCAGTAATAATGCGGTGGCAGAGGATTAACCTCTGTTATGCCAGATGTATATGCAGCAAAGGAAGACCCGACAGAGCCTCTCGAGCCTACTAGGTAGCCGTCAGCTATAGACTTATCTACCAGCTTTTTTGCTATTATATACATAACTGCAAAGCCATTAGTAATAATAGAATTAAGCTCTCTCTCTAGTCTCTTTTCTACTATCTCCGGAAGCTTATCACCATACTGCTCATGTGCCTTTTTATAACAGGCATTTCTTAGATCTGTATCTGAATTTTCTATCACAGGCGGACACTTATCTGGTCTTACTGGCTCGACATATTCTATCATGTCCGCAATTTTTCTAGTATTAGTTACTACAACCTCGTAAGCCTTTTTTTGTCCAAGATAAGAAAACTCATCAAGCATCTCATCTGTAGTTTTTAAGAAAAGCGGTGGCTGAATGTCTGCATCATCAAAGCCCTTAGATGCATGTATAATTCTTCTGTATATCTCATCCTCAGGATCTAGAAAATGTACATCGCCTGTAGCACAAACTGGTTTTCCGTACTTTTCTCCAAGCTCTACTAGCCTTTTATTTATATCCTGCAGCTGTTCGACTGTGCTTACAGAAAACTTGTCGCTATCAAGCATATATCTATTATTTCCTATAGGCTGAATCTCAATGTAGTCGTAAAAGTCAACTAGCCTTTGAATCTCGCTATCGCTCTCACCTCTTATAACAGCCTCATACAGCTCTCCAGCAGAGCAGGCACTTCCTATAATAAGTCCTTCTCTGTATTTGCTAAGCTCACTCTTTGGTATTTGCGGCTTTCTATTATAATATTTGATATTTGAATATGATATAAGCCTGTATAGATTAACTCTGCCTATCTCATTTTGAATAAGTATAATCACATGATGAGTTGGCATTTTCTTAATAATATCACTGCTTGTTTTTGCCATAGAGATAATCTCAGAAAGCGTACTTACATTTTGCTCTCTAAGCATATCCATAAACCTTATCCATATATTAGCCGTACACTCGGCATCATCTACCGCCCTGTGGTGATTATCTAGCGATATGCCAAGTGCCTTAGCTACTGTATCAAGCTTAAATCTGCTAAGCCTTGGAAGAAGCAGTCTCGCCATAGCTACAGTATCTACTATAGCAGACTCAAAGCTTAAGTTAAGAGCTTTTGCTGCCTCACGTATAAAGCTGGTATCAAAGGAAGCATTGTGTGCAACTATTACACTCCCCTCGCAAAACCTTAGAAACTCAGGAAGTATACTGTCTATAGTCGGGCTATCTATAACCATGCTATCGTCTATATGGGTTAGCTCCTGTATTCTAAATGGTATAGGAACCTTAGGATTAACAAAGGTCGAATATCTGTCAATAATTTTTCCGCCCGATACCTTAACAGCACCTATTTCTATTATCTTGTCATTAACAGGAGAAAAGCCTGTTGTTTCTATATCAAAAACAACATACGAATCATCAAGAGTATACTCTCCCGGATTAATGATAATCTCCTTTATATCATCTACTAGGTAACCCTCGACTCCATATAGTATCTTAGGTGCACCCTCCTTCATATCTCTTACAGTATGAAATGCCTCCGGAAATGCCTGCACATTGCCATGGTCTGTAATGGCTATAGAATCCCAGCCCCACTTAGCTGCTCTCTTTATAATATCCGCTGCAGATGAAACCGCATCAAGGTCACTCATCTTAGTATGACAATGCAGCTCAACTCTCTTTTCCTTGGCAGTATCTACTCTTGATAGCTCGTGAAAGCTTTCACATTTTTTAATTCCAAGAACAGATCCGATAGTTAGCTCTCCATCAAACTTATCTATAGTAGTCATTCCATGCAGCTTAATATAGCTGCCCTTTTTTATGGCAGAGCGAACTAGCTCTTCCCTGCCCTCATCTGCAAAGAGCTTAACTGTAATAGAATCTGTAAAATCAGTTATATTAAATATAAAAAGTGTTTTACCACTTCTAAGAAGTCTTTCCTCAAGGCTAAAAATATATGCACGAACTGTTATCTCGCCTACATTGCCCTCTACGTCCTTTAGCTGTATAAAGCTATCATCAAAATCTCTTCCATATAATACGTCGGGATTTGCAGGCTTTTTAACGTAACCAGATTTTGCCATCTTTTTTGGCTTGCTATCCTTACCCGGATCTAGGACAATATCCTTTTCTTTTTTTTCTTTGCCATTATCTTCGGTATCACCTATAAATTTATCGTCCTTAATTACCCTCTCTACCTGCTTTGGAGTAACAGATTCTTCCTTTGGAAGGCTGTCTATATATTCGACATATTTAAGGCTAATATTTGCATCTATATGGCAGCGGTTTTTGTATATCTCTTCCTCAAGAAATTTTGCAAGGTCACCTGCGACTGCCCTGTAGGTTATATCATCCGGAACAGTAAGCTCTAAGGTATCATCAGAAGGAAAGCTAATATCTGCCTTTTGAAGAATAGCATATTCTATAATATCATGCTCCTTAACGTCCTCTAATATAGTGTCCTTATATATGTCATAAAGATTTTTAGCATTGTACTGGGCAGAGAGCCTAAAGCTTTCTTTAATATATATTTTTATTTTTTTAGATGGATAAAGTTTAGTCTTTATAAGCCCTTCCATTTTTCTAATGCTGGCTCTGTCAATTATATGGCTTGAAATTATATATATAACAAGATAACTGTAATCAGATGGTGCTGTAATCTTTTCTACATCAACATCCAAAAACAGTTCTCTTAGGTCATTACTTATATTTAGCTTATTAAATACATCAATAAATTTATGCATATACCTACTGATTATTCTTTACCATATTATCTAATTCTTCCTTTAGAGCAGTTAGAAGCTTATCCTCAGGAAGCTTAAGGGCGACCTCTCCCTTTTTTATAAGAAGTCCCTCGCCTATTCCGCCTGCTATGCCTATGTCTGCCTCTCTTGCCTCTCCGGGGCCATTGACCACGCAGCCCATAACAGCAACCTTTATATCAAGGTCATAGCCAGCTACAAGCCTGTCAACCTTATCTGCAAGGCCTATAAGATCTATTCTTGTTCTTCCACATGTCGGACAAGAAACAACCTCTATGCCGCCCTTTCTAAGTCCAAGAGTTTTAAGTATCTCCTTTGCACAAAGAACCTCCTCGACTGGATCTCCTGTAAGCGAAACTCTTATAGTATCTCCTATGCCCTCATAGAGTATAATTCCTGTTCCTATAGAAGACTTAACTGTTCCTCTCTTTAGAGTTCCTGCCTCTGTAATTCCTACATGAAGCGGAAGATCTGTTTTACCAGCTATAAGCTCATGTGCCTTAATGCACATAAGTACGTCTGATGATTTAATGCTTATAACAAGGTTGTCATATCCAAGCTCATTAATTATTCTAACCTTATCAAGAGCAGACTCTACCAAGCCCTCTGCACAAACTCCGTGATATTTTTCAAGCAGCTCCTTTTCAAGCGATCCGGAATTAACACCCACTCTTATAGGTATATTTCCTGCCTTAGCAGTATCTACGACTGCCTTTATTCTATCTATGCTGCCTATGTTTCCCGGATTTATTCTAATCTTATCTGCACCATGCTCTATAGCTGCTATGGCTAGCTTATAATCAAAATGTATGTCAGCAACAAGAGGTATATGTATATATTTTTTAATCTCCTCTAGTGCTTTTGCAGCGGCCATATCAGGAATTGCAACTCTTATAATATCGCAGCCTGCCTCCTCTAGTGCATATATCTGCTTTACAGTTGCCTCTATATCATCAGTTTTAGTATTACACATAGACTGGATAAGTATAGGGCGACCGCCACCTATAGTTTTATTTCCAATTTTAACCTCTTTTGTAATTCGTCTGTTCATAGCATTATCCTATAATAAATTTATCTATATCATGCAGAAGTAGTACAGCCATAAGTGCCATAAGAAGTGCAAAGCCAACTGTATGGACTATAGCCTCTGCCTTTCTGCTAACCGGCTTTCTTCTAATCGCTTCTATAATTAAAAATACTAATCTTCCGCCATCAAGAGCAGGAAACGGAAGCAGATTCATAATTCCTATGCCTGCACTTAAAAGTATAATTAGATTAAGAATAGTTAAAACTGTAGTAAGAAGTCCATATTTCATAGATTCATCTACAGCCTCACTTGTAATAGCAACCATACCTACTGCACCGGAAATATCATCAGACTTAGCCTTTCCGGAGAGCAGATATTTTAAGCTTTCTATAGTTGAATCGAACATATATTTAATCTCATGGCACGAGTAATATAATATATTTCCAATTCCGCTTATCTTCTTGTTTGATGTATCTAGGCTAAGCCCTAGCATGTATTTTACCTGACCGTCATCAGATATTTCCTTTTTCGGAGTAATGGTATATGTATAGCTTTCGTCCTTGCCATCAGCCTCTCTTTCTACAGTAACATCTACAGTTTTTCCTTGATGCGTAAAAAGATATAAAGACATATCTCTATAAAAAACTATTTTTTTATTATCTATCCTTACTATCTTATCTCCTGCTTCTATGCCTACCTCGCTTGCAGGATAGCCATCCAGGGTGCTTTCAACTATAGCCATATCCTCACCCGATGCACAGACTATAACTATAGCAGCTAAAAATGCAAGAATAATATTTGCTAATGGTCCTGCTGCAATCGTTGCTATGCGACAGCCAACCGGTGCACTATTAAATGAGCCGTCATTTTCCTCGACACCTTTAGCTATCTCGTCCTCTCCAAGGTCCTCACCCTTAAGAGCACAGCTGCCGCCAAAGGGAAACAGCTTAATCGAATAATTTGTTAGCCTTCCCTTGTAGGTATATATTCTAGGGCCTATGCCTATAGAAAATTCCTCAACAGTCATCCCAGATTTTACAGCAACTAAAAAATGCCCCAGCTCATGTATAAAAACTATAATACCTAAAACTAATATTGCTATAATTACGCTCAATGTCTTACTAGCTCCTCAACCTCTTTTTGTATATCTAATATGTCGTCCACGCTTGGACTAGCTATAAACTTGTGGCTATCCATAGCTTCCTTTATCTTAGCTGTTATCTGCATATAGCTTATTTCTTTATTTAAAAACATAGCTACTGCCGCCTCATCTGCTGCATTAAATACAGTAGGCATACTTCCGCCTATTCTTCCTGCATTAATTCCAAGCCTTAGTCCGTCAAATACATCCATATCTGGCTTTTCAAGCTGTATATCAGTTAGCTTACTAAAGTCTAGCCTATCGCCCTTTAGGTATCTCCTATTTGGATAATACAGAGCATACTGTATAGGAAGCTTCATATCCGGAGTTCCAAGCTGTGCTATAACAGCACCATCCTCGTATTGAACCATAGAATGAATTATGCTCTTTGGCTGAACAACAACCTCTATATCATCTACAGAAACATCAAATAACCAATGAGCCTCCATAACCTCTAGGGCCTTATTAACCATGGTTGATGAATCTATAGTTATCTTATGCCCCATGCTCCAGTTAGGGTGCTTTAGTGCATCCTCTAGTGTAACGCTCTCTAGCTGTGCTTTGGTATATCCTCTAAATGGTCCGCCTGATGCAGTAAGAAGTATCTTATCTATTTTATTTGCTTCATTACCTTGAAGACACTGAAAGATAGCACTATGCTCAGAATCTACTGGAAGAAGCTTTACCCCACACTCCTTTACAAGCGGAATAATAATATGCCCTGCACAAACAAGTGTTTCTTTGTTTGCGAGTGCTATGTCCTTTCCTGCTTTAATGGCTGCTATAGTTGGCTTAATTCCTATCATGCCGACAACAGCCGTAACAACTATGTCCGCATCAGATAGCGTTGCAATCTCTATAAGTCCGTCCATGCCTGCACTGATTTTGCAGTCTGTATCGGAAACATTTGCCCTAAGCTCTTTAGCCTTTTTTTCATCAAAAACACATGCAGCCCTTGGCTTATATTTTCTTATCTGCTCTTCAAGCAGCTTTATATTAGAGCCTGCTGCAAGTCCAACTACCTCTATGTCATCATTTGCACTAACTATCTCTAGCGTTTGAGTTCCTACAGAGCCTGTAGATCCAAGTACAGAAATTTTTTTATTCATAATATTATCCTATCAGCTTTCCTATAAAATATTGTATAAAGACTATAGAAAAATAAACTATAGGTGCAGTAAAAAGCATGCTGTCAAATCTATCTAGTATACCGCCATGCCCTGGTATGATATGGCCGTAGTCCTTTATGCTGTGATTTCTTTTTATGGCAGATGCAGCAAGGTCGCCTATCTGAGATATAACAGCTCCTATGGCACATGATGCCGCACAGGTAAGCCTTGGATAAAGCGAATCACTAAAGCCGCTTATGCATACCGTTGCAAATATATATCCTATAAGGCTAGAGCCTATAACTCCGCCGAGGCAACCCTCGACTGTTTTTTTAGGGCTAAGAACCGGTGCTATCTTGTGCCTTCCAAGTAACATTCCGGATACATATGCACAGGTGTCGCTTCCCCAGCTTGATATAATTATAAGCCATGCGTAGTATGAGCCGCCCTGCATAACTCTAGTTAGATACAGATAAGAGAAAAATACTCCTACATAAAATATTCCCATAAAGCATATCGCAACCTGCTCTGTAGAATATTTTGGAAATGTCAGTACATATATAGCCATAATCGCAAGAAGTGCAATTATAAAATATGCCATAATTATCTCTAGGTTTCTGGAATATGTACTCCATCGTCTAAGCTCTGCTATATCCTCTAGCTCAAAATAAATATATACCTTTGAGATGGCTATATGGATGTAGTAGCTAAGCACGCTTAAGTAGCCTACCACGCCAAGGAGCTTTTTTTCTATGCCTACTACCTTGTATAATTCATATAAGCCTATTAGGGATATGGCAAGCGATACTGCCCAAAGAGGAAGTCCTCCTACAAATATAAAGCCTATAGCTAGTATAAGAAGAATTATTCCGCTTATAAGTCTAGTTCTAAACATTATCTGCCTCCAAATCTTCGCTCTCTTTTGTTATATGCAATAATCGCATCCTCTAGCTCTTTGTTATTAAAGTCAGGCCAAAGAGTATCTGTAATATATATCTCGCTATATGCTATCTGCCAAAGCAGAAAATTAGATATTCTAAGTTCTCCGCTGGTTCTAATTAGAAGGTCAGGATCAGGCATGCCCTTTGTATCAAGATAGCTAGATACTAGGCTCTCGTCAACATTTGCAAGGTCAAGCCTTCCCTCTTTATAGTCTGTAAGCATATGCCTAACGGCTCTTGTTATCTCGTCTCTTCCGCCATAATTAACAGCAAATGTAAATGTCATTCCGCTGTTGTCCTTAGTTTTAGCTACAAGATTATCTATGCCCTTTTTAATGTCGTCTGCAAATCTTGATTCCTCGCCTATCATGCGTATGCGTATATTGTTATTCATAGCCTTATCAACTATCTTAACCATATAATATCTAAAAAGCTGCATAAGAGCACCTACTTCTTCACTGCTTCTCTTCCAGTTTTCTGTAGAAAAGGCATATACAGTAAGATATTTTACACCGAGCCTTGCGCAGCTTTCTAATATATGCTCCAAGGTTTCACAGCCTGCCTTGTGTCCTGCTGCTCTAGGAAGCATACGCTTTGCCGCCCAGCGACCATTGCCATCTAATATAATTGCTATATGATCCGGAATTACTAAACCCTCTAGTCTGTTATCCATAGCTCTCCTTAACTTATTATAGGGAAGGGAAATATCCCCTCCCCTATTTGATAGTAATGTAATTATTCTTAGACTGTCATTACTTCCTTAGTCTTTACCTCTATAGCATCATCTATCTTTTTGATAGCATTGTCTGTCATCTTTTGGATCTGATCCTCGCCGTCCTTTTCCTGGTCCTCATTTATCTCGCCAGATTTTTCGAGCTTCTTGACTGCATCTACGGCATCTCTTCTGATATTTCTTATAGCTACCTTCGTAGCCTCTCCCTTTTTCTTTATGTCCTTAGAAAGCTCCTTACGTCTGTCCTCGGTTAGCTCAGGGAAAATCAGTCTTATATTAGTTCCGTCATTAGTTGGTGTAATTCCTATATCTGATGCAAGTATAGCCTTTTCTATATCCTTAAGAAGGCTCTTCTCCCAAGGTGCTATCTGTATTATTCTAGCCTCCGGAACAGATATGTTACCAACCTGCTGAATAGGAGTTGGTGTTCCATAGTAAGACACCATAACCTTATCTAGCACATGTGGGTTGGCTCTGCCTGCTCTGATAGCTGCATAATCATCCTGAAGTAGCTCTATAGATTTCTTCATCTTATCCTCAAACTGCTTAATCTTATCGTTCATAATACCCTCCTAATTTTATACTGTAACTACAGTTCCTTTTATATCTCCATGAAGTGCATCCCTTATAGCATTCTTAGTATTAAGATCAAAAACTGCCATAGGAACCTTGTGCTCCATACACATAACAGAGGCTGTAAGATCTACAACGGCAAGCTGTTTGTCTATAACCTCCTGTATGCTTATGCTTTCATATCTTTTAGCCGATGGATTGACCTTAGGGTCACTATCATATACACCGTCTATAGACTTTGCAAGAAGTATCATATCTACATCAAGCTCTATAGCTCTAAGTGCTATGCCTGTATCTGTAGAAAAGTAAGGATGACCTGTACCGCCTGAAAAGAAAACAACATATCCATCCTTAAAATACCTGTTTGCTAAGTCCTTAGAAAAAAGCTCTGTAATGCTTCCACATACAAATGGAGAAAGTATAGCCGTCTTCATGCCCTCGGATCTAAATATCTCTGATACATATATACAGTTCATAACAGTAGCAAGCATACCTATCTGGTCTGCCTTAGTTCTGTCTATAGACTTAGAGCTTCTTCCTCTCCAGTAGTTGCCGCCGCCTATAACTACGCCTACCTGTGCACCGCCATCTACCGACTCCTTAACCTGCCTAGCAACGTCCTTTATCTTTTCATCATCATATCCGCTGCCGCTTGATGCTAAGGCTTCTCCGCTTAGCTTAAGCATATATCTTTTAGTATTCATATAACTCCTTATAAGGCTTAAATTTAGTACCATAATAGCACAAAATCAGGCGTTTGAGAATGCCTGATTATTATGCCATTGTCTGTAGCGTTTAAAGCATTTTACGCTGTCTCGGAGAGATTTCCTGTATATAGCTGATAGTATCTGCCGTGCTCCTTCATAAGCTCCTCATGGCTACCACGCTCTATAATCCTACCTGCCTCAAGAACCATTATGCAGTCAGAGTTTCTAACAGTAGAAAGCCTGTGTGCTATAGCAAAGGTTGTTCTGCCTATCATAAGCGAGTCCATACCAAGCTGAACTAGCTGCTCTGTTCTGGTATCTATAGATGAGGTTGCCTCATCAAGTATAAGTACAGGCGGATCTGCAACTGCTGCCCTTGCTATAGCAAGGAGCTGTCTTTGTCCCTGTGATAGGTTTGCTCCATCGCCAGTAAGCATAGTATCGTAGCCATCCGGAAGTCTTTCTATAAATCCGGAAGCATTTGCAAGTCTTGCTGCTGCCTTACACTCACCATCTGTTGCATCTAGTCGTCCATAGCGGATATTTTCCATTACAGTTCCTGTAAAAAGATGCGTATCCTGAAGGACTATTCCAAGGCTTCGCCTTAGGTCTGCCTTTTTAATCTTATTAATGTTAATTCCGTCATAGCGTATCTTACCATCCTGTATATCATAAAATCTATTAATAAGATTAGTTATAGTAGTCTTTCCAGCACCTGTGCTTCCAACAAATGCTACCTTCTGTCCCTTGTTTGCATATAGGTTAATGTTGTGAAGAACTATCTTGTTTGGATTGTAGCCAAAGTCTACATCATCAAAAACTATATCGCCCTCTAGCTTAGTATAGGTAATGCTTCCGTCAGCCTTATGTCTGTGCTTCCAAGCCCACATCTCTGTTCTTTCCTCGCACTCTGTAACGCTTCCATCTGCCTGTTCTCTTGCATTGACCAGTGTTACATAGCCATCATCAAGCTCTACCTCTTCATCCATAAGTGCATATATTCTGTCTGCACCTGCTGCTGCCATAACTACTGAATTAAGCTGCATGCTTATCTGCATAAATGGCTGATTAAAGCTCTTATTAAGGCTCATAAAGCTGACTATAGTTCCTATTGTAAGTCCCATATGTCCATTAACAGCAAGTCCTGCACCAACTATAGCTACTATTACATAGTTTAGATTGCCTAGCTGTGCAACTATAGGCATAAGGATATTCGCCATAGAGTTTGCCTTATCTGCACTCTCTCTAAGCTCTTCATTAAGCTTCTTAAAGTCGCTTAAGGTTCTCTCCTCTCTGCAAAAGACCTTAACAACCTTTTGTCCGCTCATCATCTCTTCTATATATCCATTAACCTTACCTAGGTTTTTTTGCTGCTGCGAGAAATATTTTCCTGAAACAGCTGCAGCCTTACCAGATATTTTCATTACTATAAAAACCATAGCAACCGTTAGTATAGTAAGAGGTACATTAAGTATGCACATGCTTATAAATACACTTACTATAGTTACTATAGAATTAATCAGCTGCGGAAAGCTCATGCCTATGAACTGTCTTAGCGTATCGGTATCATTGGTATATATGGACATGATGTCGCCGTGTGCATGTGTATCAAAATATCTTATAGGAAGCTTTTCCATATGCTCAAAAAGCTCTAGCCTAATGGTACGCATAGTTCCCTGCCCTACATATACCATAATTATATTATACATATAGTCGCATATAATACCTATTAGATATATTCCTGCAATCTTAAGTATAGCCATTAGTAACGGCTCGTAATTTGGATTGCTAGTTCCCATAAGAGGCATAATATAATCATCTATAAGCTTTTGCATAAAAAGTGTTCCGTTAACTGTTGCTATAGCTCCGCCTAGTATGCCTATAATTACAAATATTATATGTAGCCAATATTTTTTAAATACCATAGCCATAAGTCTCTTCATGCTGCCATCAGTCATACTCTTCATGGCCTGCTTAGATGAAACTGTTTGACTTCTTCTTTGTGGTCCTGCCATAATTATTCTCCTGCCTTATCAAAATCTCCAGTGCCCTCTTGCTGTCCCTTAGCAACTGCCATATATATCTCGTTAGTCTTAAGCAAATTTTCATGAGTATCAAATCCACTTATTCTTCCATCATCAAGAACTAGTATTCTGTCTGCTTCCTTAACCGATGTAATTCTCTGTGCGATAATGATCTTCGTTGTATCTGGGATTTCATCTCTAAGTGCCTTTCTTATCTTGCTGTCAGTAGCTGTATCAACCGCACTTGTTGAATCATCAAGAATAAGCACCTTTGGCTTTTTAAGAAGTGCCCTTGCTATACACAGTCTTTGCTTTTGTCCTCCGGATACATTACTGCCGCCCTGCTCTATCCAGGTATTGTAGCCATCCGGGAATTTTTCTATAAACTCATCTGCACATGCAAGAGTGCATGCTCTCTTACATTCCTCGTCGCTTGCACTCTCATCGCCCCAGCGAAGGTTATCATATATAGTTCCGCTAAACAGCTCATTTTTTTGAAGAACTACGCTTACCTGATTTCGAAGTGCCTCTAGGTTGTATCTTCTAACATCTATACCGCCAACAAGTACCTCTCCATCTGTCACATCATAAAGACGACTTATAAGACTTACAAGCGATGTCTTAGAGCTTCCTGTTCCACCTATAATTCCTATAACCTCGCCCGGCTTAATGTGTATGTCTATATCGCTAAGAACAAACTTACCGCTTCCCTTTTTATAAGAGAAATTAACATGATTAAAATCTATGCTTCCGTCCTTTACATTCATTATATTATCTGTACCTGATGCAAGGTCTGACTTCTCATTAAGTATCTGCGCTATACGCTCTGCACTAGACTCCGACATAGATATCATAACAAATGCCATAGAAAGCATCATAAGTCCTATAAGTATGCTCATGACATAAGAAAAAAGACTTGTTAGCTGTCCTGTGGTTAGTCTGCCGCCAACTATCATGTGTGCTCCTATCCATGACAGGCTTAAAATGCAGCCATATACTGCTGCCATCATTACAGGATTATTTACACAAACAAATAGCTCTGCCTTAACGAACATCTTATATACATTGTCTATGGCTTTTTTAAACTTTCCTATCTCGTAGTCATCTCTAACAAATGACTTAACTACTCTTATGGCTGTAACATTTTCCTGTACGCTTGCATTTAGATCATCATACTTAACAAAGACCTCATCAAATGCCTTAGTTGCAAGCTTAAGTATAAGAATTAAAATTCCACCAAGGAATATAACAGCAACTACAAATACCATAGAAAGGCTTGGACTAATCAGCATTGCCATAGCCATAGAAAATATAAGCATAAACGGAGATCTTATGCACATTCTTATAATCATCTGGTAGGCATTTTGCACGTTAGTAACATCTGTTGTAAGCCTTGTAACCATACCTGCGGTAGAATACTTGTCTATGTTAGAAAATGAAAAGGTCTGGATGTTCGCATACATCGCATCACGAAGATTTGCTGCAAAGCCACTTGATGCATGGGCTGCACACTTTCCTGACATAATTCCAAAAAATAGTGCAAAGACAGCCATAACAAGCATAATAGCTCCGTACACAAGTACATGGTTTAGGTTTCCTGCCGATATTCCATCATCTATAATTTTTGCCATCATAATAGGTAGGAGTATGTCCATCACTACCTCAAGTGCGGTAAATATTATAGACTGAATGGATGCTGCTTTATATTGCTTTACTTCTTTTAATAATGTTTTTATCATGTATAACCTCGTTAATTTTAAAAATACTGTAGCACACCATGTAGTATGCTACAGTATTTTTGTGTATATTTTGTGACTTTTTCAAAATAGTTTTTTTATATTTCTATCTAATTAATGCTCCGCTTTCATCTACCACATGATTATCTGGTGTTACTGCATTAGCATACATAGATCCAAATGGACGTAAGCCCTGTATGTTCGAGTATACCCAGAAGCCTGTAGCAGTATTTTGAGCATATGTAGGTGCTTGCAGCGTGGTTGAGAAATAGTAATTCTTACCATTTATGCTTTGCCAGCCGGTTAGCATCTCTCCTGTAATAGGTGACAGATAATACCAGTAGCCATCCTGATTTTCATAATACCAGCCATGTAGCATACCGACATTCTCATCACAGTAATACCACTTGTTATTAAGCCTATCATAGATCCAGCCTGTTACAAGATATGCATCAGATCCAAATGCGTAGTAATAAGATCCCACTCTCTGCCATAGAAGCTTCTCTATCTTATTGCCATCTGCATCTGTTACAGTAGTTCCGCTTGCAATAGTTCCATCACTGTTTCTGAACTTCCAGCCCTTACTGTCCTTAATCCAGCCAGTACTGTTTGACGATCCACCGCCGCCACTATAGCTACGACTTGCTTCATATGTATTAGCTATAACTATACCTGTATCTGTTGCACCTAAGCCTCCGCCATAGCTTACTCTTGTAGCTAGCTTTGTACCATCTCTATATATCTCAATAGTCATAGTATAGCCAGCTCCTACAGCTGTTTCATCGAAGGTATATCCCTTTATATCCTGTAATTCTTCGTTAATGATATACCTGTAGGTCTTTCCTAAATCATGTTCATAATCAAATGATATATTGCCAAATTGTATTTCCTTTAGAGCATCCTTTGTGCTTAGCCTTGCTGTAATCGTATTGCTAAGTGCGTTATACTCCGTTACGCCTGGGATAGACTCTGGAAGTGGCTCTGCACCTGTTTCACCCTTTAAGGTAAATACAAATTCCTGCTCGGCACTTGGTAGCTTACCATTCTTAGTGATAATCGCCTTCTTTATAGGTGACGTACCATCATACCAGTTAATCGGCTTATAATCGATATCATAATACAGCTTAATTACATTTGTAGCATTCTTACTAAGAGTTATCTCGGCATTAGATAAGGTTGCATTAAGCTTATATTCATCCTCGTACTTAGCCTCATACCCATCTGGTGCAAATGCAGCTTCTCCATTACTTCCTGTAGCCATCTCATATTCATATAGTTCATAGCTATCTTCAACGTCTACAGGCTCACCCGGCTTTTGCTTATAGTATTCTATCTTATAGCCTACATCAGCAGGGCCATATATAGCATATAGGACAATGTCCTTTGTTATGTCCATATTCTCTATGCTATATTTTTCTCCCTTTTGTATCTCAAGCGTAGCCTTTGTAGCATTCCTATCAGTCGACCAACCTACAAATACATATTCATCAGTTGGCGAAATTATATTTACACCACTGTTAGCAACAAAATATCTCTCAGGATTATCACTTGTTTCTGTATCTACGTAATACTCCTTAGTGTCAACTACATTGCCACTACCACCATTAGCATCATATTTGATATTAATATATGGTATGATATTCATCTGACCTCTAAAGTAATTACCGTACGCATCCACACAGGCAACATCGACATAGGTCTTTTCTGCCTTAAGTCCTTCTATATATACTGTGCCATCTGCTGCTGTTGCTTTCCTAGCTACAGTAATATCTTTAGGATCGTCAATAACAACCTCGACATTACCAGTAAATGTTCCCTCACTGCTTTCAAGCTTTATTTCACTTGGCGTTGCCTTCTCGCCTACATGGACAGATAAAGCCTCTACCGGTGCTAGCTTTGACGTACGATACAAGCCAAAGTTTATATCAGATAGCTTATACTTACCCTGAGCATAGTTTGTTTCAAGCTTAAGTACATCTGTTCTTGCAGTAAGCTTACCGCCACTTATTGTAGCAGTGTCTTGATTTCCGTAAGAGTTTAGGTTAGTTTGCGATCCTGCCAGCTTTTTAACTAGCTTCCAGTTAGAGTCAGCATCTACATCCTTTATCATCTCAACTATAAATTCACCATCATATGGAACAGAAAGCTCATACTCACCATTCTCATCAGTCTTTACTACAGTTGAAGAATCATCATCGGCAAATTCTATTGGTTCTCCGTCCTTATCGTATAGCTTAATCTCGACACCCTCTAGGGCATAGTCAATACCTCTGTCGTATATAGAATTGTCCGTTTTTCCAGTCTCATCCCATACAAGGCCAGTGATTAGCATATCCTCTAGGATGTACTCCTGAACATTCGGACTAGTGACGCCTCCCTCGCTATACCATTTTATACTGTCGCCTATCTTAAAATTATAATAAAATGTTTGATATGCCTTTTGTTCACCTATGGTAGTTTTGCCTTCTTGAAGCTGATATTTTACATCAAAGTAAGGTTTAGCTCCTACATTCAACCCATTAACACACAGCCTAATTCCAGTTATACTCGAAGAATCCGATGGGGTTTCTGTTTTCCACTCTGCTTCTGCCATACCATCATACCCATCTTCCCCTGGATACTTATCCTTAGCATATGTATAGTATACTGTAACAGAATCTGCAACCTCTTCGACATCAGAGGTATCAATAGACAAAAACTTCAATCCAAAATCTGATGATTCAGTTTGTTTTCCATTATCTGTCTTATTTGTTTTTCCCTGCTTTACAATCGGAATGTATACATTAAAGTCATTTAAAGCCTTAGTAGAATCTCCTATTAGATATATCCTATTTCCAAAAAGCCCCTCCGTTTCATCTAATTCTTTAAAATTTCTAGAATAAACAGCGTTCTGGCTTATGCTTCCAGTTGTATTTTCTGAAACAAATGGCGTTAATCCACCGTCATTTTGTGTTGAAATGGTAATTACATTTCCTGAAACACCTGTAAGATCACGATAAAGCATCACAGGATTACCGTCATCATTTGTCTGCAGTCTTGGTATTATGTGTTTTCCTGTTTTATCTATAATGTCTGGCGGGCCTATTTTAATGGAGTTATCAATAATAGTAGAATCCATCGTATCTTGTCTTCTCAGAGAAGAATTCTCATTAGTTCCAATATCTATATATGCCCGATAATTTCCACTGCTACCATCTCTTCCTGAATCATGCGGCACATCAGCCCAAATATGCTTAATAGGCACCCTTGTAGCCATACTTTTATCCGCATTAAATGATAAGACTAGCGGGATAGTATATGCACCATAGGTATATTTAGAAAGATATAGACCAGTATACTCGGTCCACCATTCATCCTCATATCCATATGGCATTTTTGTTGATGCAGGTAGATTTTTTTCATCCACATTTTCTAGATCTATAACCAAATATCCATAATCTTCATTTCCCGAATATCCATTCCCAGTTCCTGCTGGGTAAAATACTGCAGAAGCACCATTAAGCCCAGTAATCCCTGCAATATCAGGGGTAAAGTCCTTATCCACAGCAAAATAAAATACTGGTCTTAGCTTTATTGCACCAAGTACCTCACCAATCGATGTATAAACATTTGGGCTAATAGTTGCATTTAATGTCTCTCCTCTTCTTACTGAGGTAGTCGACCCCGAAGATGCAATATAGCTTATGTTTTGATCTGATGAATAATTATAGTTAAAGTTTTGTGTCGCTGTAGAACCCGCCCCCATAAATTCAACGGTGTATTTGCCCTTTCCAATATAGTTTGACAAACCATCATCTGCTTCAAGAGTAAAGGTTTCTTTACCAAATATATCTGTGTAAGATACCTTGCATTTTACACTAAACTGATCATATACTCTCTTAGATGATTCATCTTCATTCCTCTGATAACCTATTGGTTTTTTAGAATAAGGATATGTTGTAGGCATAATCTCATCTGCTCCTACCCTACATAATGTTATGTCAGGAAGTCCACATGATTGCATAGGGCTATACCCCTCCGGATATTTTGACCATATATATCCCTCGTCACTTACCCTAACCTTAACATCTGTAACATACCTGCCCTCCTCTAATTCAAATGGTATCGAGCTATACTTACTTCCATATGGTAGAACAAATAGCTTTTTATCGTATTTATGAACCACCTCATCATCTGTTGTATATTCTATATCTAATATATACATACCCTGTTGTTGTCCATATATTCAAACTCCTGTTGTAATCGATAAAAGCTCAGGGTCTGTTTCTGAAAAATCATATACAACATTATCATAATCAATATAGAGATTGTTTTGAGTTTCAGTAACCCCGTCAACAGATACTTTAGCTAATATATTTGATGTTTCGTCATTCTGTGCATACTTATATGTTGGAGTTCCGTAGGTTGTTGAAACTGTTGGCTTAACAAATGAATAGTCAGCTAGTTTGGTTGTTATATGTTCCTCTTTGTTTCCATATACTATCTTAGATAAATTTTGAACCTTTTTTGTGGTGGAGCCATGGCTTCCAGCATTACTATCCGTTGCCTTATTATTAGACCAATCGCTCGCCTTACAATACAGCTCCACTTCATATGTAAGCTGCTTTTCAAATGTAGTCTTACCATCTATCTGCACATATTTATCATAACCCAAGTAACCAGGCTCTATCTTATTTGCATAAAAGCACTTTGTCCAGCTTGTACCAGCTTCAGTAGATACAGTCCAGTTATTAACCCAGTCCTGAGCTATAACTAATTTAGTTGCATACTTTATCCCTAAATCATGATATAGCAAAGGAAGATTATATAATTTTGTCTCTCTATCATAATCCGAGGATTCGCTAGATCTATGTGCAGCTGGCACACTATTTCCATATTGGTACCATGTCAAAACATGCTCATAATTAGGAGTATCAATAAAATCCGACTGATCAAAATATTTTTCTGAAAAAACATTAATTTCATATTTATTATCACTTGCCCTTACCGTACCACCTGTGCTATCACTTACATCTATTTTTTTTCCGTTTTGGTCAACTATATATAGCAGCCTTTGGTTTGTTTTTGACACCCTATCTATTATGGTCGCGCCATCACCGGATATAACTATTACAGGTGGATCATTCTTATCATAGTCCATGGTTCCTGAATACTTTTTTAGAGTATACGTTCCAAGCACTCCCGTTTCCTTTGTGGCATGATTTATTTGTATGCTCCTAGAGGAGTTTTCTTTAACAAGCTCTAGTGTATCTCTGTCAATATAATTCACGGTTGTTACATGCTGAGTAGAGGTTTTTAATGTCTCTCCGTCTACTTTAACTGTAGCTACAAGCTCTACAACGCTATCACCTATATCAATACCGCTTCCATCAATTTTTTTATTCTGAGCTCTAAGAATCGTATAACCTAATGTCTGGCTGTCATTCGAATAATCCGTTCTTATATAGCTCGTTGCAAGTTTACTTTTTATAATTTCTATTTTAGGTACATACTCATTTTCACCAAGCTTAGTTTCTCCAGAAGTACCGTCCCAAGTAGTTCGTCCGTTATATTTCTTCTCTTGTATAGAAACAGCTGGTAAATCGTCATAATACTGTGCAGGGCTCGAAGAATTTTTACGTCCGACTATAGTATCCACTCTCTCCTCGCCTGTCCTAGCATCCTTTATATAAATTCTATACGAAAGCCCGTATTCATAACGTGTTTGTAAATTCGTTAGCTTCACAGGATATAGCGCCTCCTCAGCACCACTTGGTCCTTTATATTCAACTGTATATATAAAATCATCGTAAAACTTCCAGTCATTATTTCTATTATCAGACCACGTGATTTTTATAGGTTGTGATGTCTTTGTATCCATATAGTCATCTCCATCCTCAAGCCAATATGGATACTGAAGCATCGTAGTACCATCAAGATTTGAAGCACTAACAGAATTTACAGTTAACTTGTATGTTCCATTCTTCATCTTGATTGTAATAGGGTCTCCTTCTACTTTCACATCCCCATTCTCAGCTAAAACAGCTGTTTTAATCTCAGATGTAACTGTTATAGTATTATCTGCATCCCACTCATTCTCATAAAACAGCTGATTACACCGTATATTAGGCAGTAACATAATTTCAAGTGTTCCAGCATTATACAAAATTTCACCATACGTATAGTTACCTGAAATACTTCTAGGAGTTGCAAATTTCTTTATGGTACCTGTTGTGGTGATTTGGTTGATTATCTCCGATTCCTGTAGCTTATATTCTCCGGACTGAAACGTAGAATGATAATATCGATCCCAATAATCACTTGTATTATCGTCGTATACAGGTATATATATAATATTTCCATTATCATCAACATAACGAATGCAAACACAATAGTTACCTTTAGGTAGCTTCTCTGTCATGAATTTAAAAATTACATCATCCTTTATATATCCCCTCGTTTTATGATATTTAACTACAATACCCTTGTCAAATAAGCTCCCAATTTGAGAATCATTATACCTATAATAAGGCAAATACGAACCATCGCCTGTAAACTCAACATTAGCAGGTCTATCTGGATACTGTGCCAAATCCTTCGGCGTATATACTCTCCCATTGTTCTGTATATCTATATTTGTCCAAGTAGCCTCCTCGTAATCATCTGCACTCAGTGAAAAGCATGATGTTTCATCATCTCCTAAATTCTCTACAACACAAGTTCGATTCTCCTCATTCTCATAATTTCCATATAGATTTAAAACAAACTTATATTCACTATAGGTGCTTAGATTGTCTAAAAGGTACAGTTCATCCTGTTCTACATAAAACTGTACGACAATATAAGTTAAGGATCTTATACCTTTAAATGCAATTACAGTATCAGAATCCGAATCATTATTATTTATAGTTATATCCCAGTTGGTATTTGACTTTAAAGAGCTCGAGGCCTCTTCATTAACAGTAAAGCCCTTTGGAATAATTATCTCTCCACCTACGCTTTCCTTCAAACCACCAGGAATATCTTCCGAGTCAATTCTTGCCTCTATACAGATTGTTTTTGTTCCATATTTGCATATTCCAAAATCATCTGGACTAGATATAAATTCTATCGAGTCTTCAGGAAGCTTTATATAGGAATATAACTCATGTTCTGGAACGACTTTGTTAGCAGATGATTTAAGTACAGCGAAAGCATTTGCATTAGATGCTGTAGCTATCTCTCCATCCTCTACGGCATTAGAATCAGTAGCATTATCATTATAGACCTCACCATCTGTTATCTCATCAGAATTAGCAGCAGTTGCCTTTACAGATGTAATACCATCTGAACTAACACTGCTACCGCTGTCACTGCTTTTGCTATTTTCAGCCTTAAAGTTCTCAAGTATCTCCTGTGCCTTTTGGTCTGCATATGAACTGTAGTTATTGCTAGTATAAACAGATCCTATTAAAAGGGTCACACCTAGCCAAAATGCTGTAAGTCTCTTAAAATTCATGCCATGCTTTTTCATTATATACCTCTCCCTTCGCACTCGTTACTACTATCAATATTTTTAACTATTATCAAAATATTTGTTATTTTTTAATTTTTTTAATTATTATAAATTTAATATCTTATTATAACCCGATACCCCCCCCCGTTTGTCTATACTAACCTTAAATTAAGCTTAAATTCTGGCATTTTTTATCAATTTTGCACAAAAAATTTACCTTAGCACATTCTTGCCCCGCAGTGTGATCCAAAGAGGAGCGTTTTTTTACTTCATAGGACGCACTTTACTATGAGGCAAAAAAACAGCAGGTGTTTATCCTGCTGTTGACTGAGTTTAACATTTAGTTAATTGTCTTATTTCTCTTATTTCTGGAGCTCCGCAATAAAGAAATCTCGCTGCTCATCACTAACATTTAGCACCTTAAATACTTGCTCCAACGAAAATCCAGATTCTCTAATGAGATTTCTAGCAATATCTAATTTTGTGTTTATTTCGCGTTCTTCTGCGTATTCTTCTGCGTATTCTTTTGCATATTCTTTTGCATATTCTTTTACTGCTTCACACATAGTCTCACGTCCTTTCTCAGTTTCTTTAAAATGTCTTACCCCATCAGCTAATGCCTTAAAGTGTATATCATCTGATTCCTTTTGATGAAAATCTTCTATAAGCTGGGCGATTTCTCCTTTTCCCTTATAGCTTCCGTTTACATA
>CAVBBU010000025.1:0-21452 GCA_963593765.1 Bacteroidaceae bacterium
TAATCACCCCACAACGCTAACCATCTTTACCGGCTGCCTGTGGTCTAGGGTAGATATTTTAATTCCGGTTTTTTCTGACGATGCGTGAACTATCTGTCCATCGCCTATATAAATTGCAACATGGTCAATGTTACCGCCTGTGCTGTAAAATACCAAATCTCCAGGCTTAAGCTCGCTGCTGCTTACACTCTTTCCCTCACCAGACTGTGCTCTTGATGAATGTGAAAGATTAATTCCTAAAACATTTCTCATAACATAGCTAGTAAAGCCTGAGCAGTCTACTCCTGTGTTAGGATCACTTCCGCCGTAGACATAGCTGCCGCCTAAAAATGAAAGTGCATAATTAACTATTTTAGATCTTAGCTCTGCTCCTTCATCTACATAGCTATCTAGCGTTTCATATACATATACACCGTCAGCTACCTTTATATAGCCCTCGTTACCTCCAAGCGACACCTTTATCCAGCCATTATCCTCCTGACCTAGTA
Source organism: Bacteroidaceae bacterium (assembly GCA_963593765.1). Classification (GTDB taxonomy): domain Bacteria; phylum Bacillota; class Clostridia; order Lachnospirales; family Lachnospiraceae; genus CAVBBU01. Next base: position 489 of record CAVBBU010000025.1, read on the forward strand.
CGGCATATGTAGAATCCTCAGGAAGAGTTGCAAGTGGGCTAGAGCCCTCAGATGCACTATCTCTAACTACTACTCCGCTTTTAGATGTCTTAGCCATATATACGCTTTGAGATATGGTATCTGCCGGTATATCCTTTATGGCTGCCTGTGAATTTGTATTAATTGCTATAGTACATGCAAGAACTAAGCCTGCAAATGTTATATTCTTTAGTATATTTCCCAAATCGCACCTCTTACTTTTTATTTGTTAAGTAATTGTTACAAAATGAGTATATAACTATTACAATCATAGGTCAATATTATTACGATATGTTTTTTAAAAATACAAAGAATTTACTCTCTAAATATCTTAATAAACCACCTAATCGCAATTATCATGCATATAGGTCCAAGCAGCGGTCCTATAAGTGTAAATATTCCGCCTATAATCTTTCCTATTATATAGAAGATTCCTATCACAACTAAGGCTATTACTATAAGTGCCAATGTTGCCTGCCAGCCACTTATTCTAAACATATGAAAGCTGCCACCATTTTCCCTATTCTGATATCCCTCATTATAGCCTTTATCATAGCTGCTTCTTCTGGCATCTTCCTCTACTACAGAATCTGTATATCCGCCTGCATCCATAATAGACCTTGCTATAAGTCTAGGGTCGCCTAGCTCATCAAGCACTTCTTTTTCGCTTCTTCCCTTAGAGATCTCTGCATCTATATAATTATTATAATAGACTAAATTTTCCTCTATAAGAGAGCTAGAGCCTGTTGCCGAAAGTGCTCTTCTTAGTCCGTCAAGAAATTCTGCCTTAGACATAATTATTAATATCCCTCTTTCTTTGCTTATAATCCGGTATGTATTTTTCTACCTCAGCCCAAAACTCCCTGCTATGATCCATATGTCTTATATGTGCTAGCTCATGAACTATTATATAATCAACTAGTCTCTCTGGCATAGTAAAAAGCTTCCAACAAAAATTAATATTTCTTTTGCTTGAACAGCTTCCCCATCTGCTCTCTACATCCTTTATAGTAATTCGATTATACTCTACGCCCATCACGCCTGCCCAGCTCTTTACCTTATTTTCAAAAAGCTTACCGCCTAGCGTGCGAATCCACGGATATGTTATAGGCTTTTTTTCTGACCAGTTATTATGAAGAACTCTTTTTCTTCTGTCCTCCATCTTTATCTGATTTTTAATTATCCAGTCCTTTTTTTCTTCTACAAATCTTCTTGCTTCATCAAGTGCGACTCCCCTGTAAGGGATCCTCGCAATTACCTCGCCATTTTGATCTACCTCTATACCAAGCGTTTTTCTCTTGCTTCTAACTATAGTATATGGTATAGCTGCAGCTCCAACCCTAAGTACCTCTGACATATAAAATCTCCCGAATACATTAACCAAGTCTGTGTATAAATAATCCTGACCTAAGCTTAGGCTCAAACCAGGTTGATTTTGGCGGCATAAGTAGTCCTGCATCCGCTACGCTAAGCAGCTCATTCATCGATGTAGGATACATGGCAAATGCTGCCTTATAGCCGCAGCTATCTACCAGTCTAACTAATTCACCTATCCCTCGCACGCCGCCTATAAAGCTTATATTATCATCTGTTCTAGGATCACTTATATTTAGAACAGGCTCTAGTATATATTTTTGCAATAAAGAAACATCTAAGCCATCTACTGGATCTGTGCTCTTTAGGCTATCCTTAACACTAAGGCGATACCAGCTTTTATTTATATACATTCCTATCTCGCCCTTTTTTACTGGCTCATATGGCTTATCTACATGCTCTATATCAAAATTAGGTTTAATTTTATCAATAAACTCACCCTCGGTCAATCCGGCAAGAGCCTTCACTGCTCTATTATATGCAAGTATCTTAAGCTCATCCTCCGGGAAAAGAACAGATAGGAAAAAGTTATATGGCTCATCACCCTTATAATTAGGATTTTCCTTTCTTCTTTTAAGACCTACCTTAACTGCACTTGCCGCTCTGTGATGGCCATCTGCTATATATGTATTAGGTATATCATTAAAGCAGCTCTCTATGTTTCCTATAGCATCGTCCTCGTCAACAATCCATACTCTGTGGCCTATGCCATCATCTGCTATAAAATCATATAATGCAGACTTCTTTTTTTGCTCTGCAATAATACCTTTAAGCCTTTCATTACTTCTATATGCAAGAAAAATAGGACCCGTCTGAGCATTGCATACATCTACATGCTTTATTCTATCAAGCTCCTTTTCCTGTCTTGTATTCTCATGCTTTTTTATAATTCCATTTATATAATCATCTATAGAAGACACGGCAACTATTCCCGTTTGAGATCTCCCATCCATAGTAAGCTCATACAGATAGTAACAGGGCTTAGCTTCTGTAATAAATATTCCGTCCTGTATTTCCTTATTAAGCATATCTCTTGCAGTTTGATATGCCTTATCACTATACATATCAAAGCTATCATCAAACTGCGTTTCCGGTCTGTCTATATTTAAAAATGAAAGCGGCTTTCCCTTAACTGCCTCCTTTGCCTCACTTCTGTCATATACGTCATAAGGAAGTGCTGCAACGGCGCAGGCCACTTCCTTATTTGGTCGTATACATATAAATGGTTTTACTACTGCCATAATATATATCCTCTCTTTAATTATACCCTTCTAACTCTAAGTATGCCATCTATCTTAGATAGCTTTGAAAGCATTTCCTCGTCTATGTCGCTTCCAAGGTCTATAAGTGTATAAGCATAATCACCCTTAGACTTATTTGTTAGATCTGTTATGTTATGATCCTTAGCTGCAAGTACGGCTGTTATCTGTCCTATCATGTTCGGAATATTTTTGTGAAGAAGTGCAATACGAACTGCCGCCTTACATTCTCCCATATCACATGCAGGATAATTTACTGAATTTTTTATATTACCATTTTCGAGATAATCAACCAGCTCCTTTGCTGCCATAACAGCACAATTATCCTCAGCCTCCTCTGTAGATGCACCAAGGTGAGGAATAGCTATGCAGCCCTTCATATTTGCTGTCTTAGGATTAGGAAAGTCTGTTACATATCTGCTAACCTTTCCATCCATAAGTGCCTTAGCCATATCATCATCAGCTACTAAAATATCTCTTGCAAAGTTTAGAAATACTACTCCATCCTTCATAAGATCGATAGCGTCTTTATTTATCATGCCCTTGTTATCATCTGTAAGCGGAACATGTATAGTTATATAATCACTATTTCTATATATATCCTCTATATTAGTAACATGCTTTACTCTTCTTGAAAGTCTCCATGCAGAATTAACAGAGATAAATGGATCATATCCAAGAACCTCCATCCCTAGTGCATCTGCTGCATTTGCAACCTCTGCACCTATAGCACCAAGTCCGATTACGCCAAGAGTCTTACCCTTAATCTCATGTCCGGCAAATGCCTTCTTACCCTTTTCTACATCCTTAGCTATAGTTTCACTGCCCTTTATAGACTGTATCCACTCTGCTCCTCCAAATACATCTCTTGATGCTATAAACAGTCCGCAAAGAACCAGCTCCTTGACACTGTTTGCATTTGCACCGGGTGTATTAAAAACAACTATACCCTCATCTGCACACTTATCTAGTGGAATATTATTAACTCCTGCTCCTGCTCTTGCTATGGCAAGTATGCTCTTTGGAAGAGTCATATCCTTCATAGCTGCAGACCTAACCATGATGGCATCTGCTTCTTCTATATTATCTGTAAGTGTATAATTCTCACCTAATCTGTCTGTTCCTACCTTTGATATTGCATTAAGACAATGTATCTTCATATCTCTCTCCTGATTTTATTAGCAATTTGCAGCCTCGAACTGCTTCATAAATTCAACAAGCTTTTCTACGCCTTCCTTTGGCATAGCATTATATATACTTGCTCTCATTCCACCGACTGTTCTGTGTCCCTTAAGATTTTCAAAGCCCGCTGCCTTAGACTCCTTAACAAACTTAGCATCTAGCTCCTCATTACCTGTAACAAAAGGAACATTCATAAGAGATCTATCCTCCTTAGCTACAGTTCCCTTAAAGAGCTTGCTTGAATCAAGGTAGTTATAAAGCACAGCTGCCTTTTCTTCATTTATCTTTTTCATGGCATCAAGTCCGCCAAGCTTTTTAATCCACTTAAATGTCTTTCCGCACATATATATATCGTAGCAAGGCGGTGTGTTATACATAGAGCCATTGTCCGCATGGATCTTATACTTCATATAGGTTGGTGTATATGGAAGCACATCCTCTGTAATAAGATCATCTCTTATAATTACTATCGCCATGCCTGCAGGTCCAACATTTTTTTGAACTCCGCCATATACAAGGCCATAGTCCTCTACATTTATAGGCTCTGAAAGAAACATTGATGATACATCTGAAACTAAAATCTTCCCCTTAGTATTAGGCAGCTTATTAAACTTAGTTCCGTATATAGTATTGTTCTGACATATGTATACGTAGTCAGCATCCTTTGATATAGGAAGGTCTGAGCAGTCAGGTATATAGGAAAATGTCTTATCCTCGCTGCTTGCTATCTTGTTTGCCTTACCATATATAGCAGCTTCCTGATAAGCCTTCTTAGCCCACTGTCCTGTAACTATATAGTCTGCAACCTTATTTTTCATAAGGTTCATAGGAATCATGGCAAACTGAAGCGTAGCTCCGCCCTGTAAGAAAAGCACCTTATAATTACTAGGTATATTCATAAGCTGTCTAATATCTGCCTCAGCCTCTTCTATAATATTCTCAAACATCTTGGAGCGGTGACTCATCTCCATAACAGACATACCACAACCTCTGTAGTCAAGCATCTCCTCTGCAGCTTCCTTTAATACCTCTTCTGGCATAACTGCAGGTCCAGCACTAAAATTATATACTCTTCCCATAATTCATATCTCCCAAAATTAGTCTAATAGACCTATGTTACCACTTAATTATATTTTTAACAAGTGCAAGACCCATTAGTGGTGATTTCAAAAAGAGCCACAAAAAGAGCCATTAGTAAAATTACTAATAGCTCTTTTATCTATTACACTTCCAAAAAATATTAACCTACATACTTCTTTAGCGTAGCTCTTACTGCACCCTTTCCTGCAAGCTCCTCTACAAAGTAACCAACTATTCTGTCTGCAAGTCCAACCTCCTCTAGGTCGACACCAAATAGCTGCTTGTTCTTTAGAAGCGGAAGAAGCTTTTTCTTAGCATCCTCTATACTAGGAACAGTGCCAAGCTTAAAGTCCTTAACATACTCCTGTGAGCTCTCAAGAAGCGGATCTGATGACGGCTCAAAAGCATTGCCCTCGTCATCTACTGCCATTAGGTATCTTAGCCAGCCAGCATGTACAAGAGGAAGACACTTAAGATCCATTACATTAAGCTTAGGATCAGCTAGGTATGACTTTATAGTTTCGCCAAATCTTATAGACAGCTTCTGTGATGTATCTGTAGCTATACGCTGAGGTGTGTCAGGCATAAATGGATTAGGAATTCTTACATTAAGAACTGTATCTATAAAGTCCTTAGGATTAAGAACGCCCGGATCTACTACTACAGGAAGTCCTTCCTTATAGCCTATATTATTTACAAGCTTAACTAGCTCTGCATCCTTCATTTCCTCAGATATCTTAGTATATCCAAGCAGGCAGCCATATACAGCTAGTGCTGTATGAAGCGGATTAAGGCAGGTAGTAACCTTCATTCTCTCTACATTATTAACTGTATCTCTGTCTGTAAATATAACGCCAACCTTTTCTAGTGCAGGACGACCATTAGGGAACTTATCCTCTATAACAAGATACTCTGTCTCCTCTGCATTTACAAAAGGTGCTACATATGTATTCTTAGATGTTACTACCGGATCTAAGCCCTCAAGTCCATCCTTCTTAAGTATCTCCTCAACTGATGCATCTGGTCTTGGAGTAATCTTATCTATCATAGACCATGGATAGCTTACCTTACTTTCATCATTAAGATAATCTACAAAGCCTGCATCTACCTTGCCATCACTTGCCCATGCCTTAGCATATGCAATAACAGCACTGTATAGCTTCTCACCATTGTGTGAGCAGTTGTCTGTAGATACCATAGCTATAGGCATTGCATTCTTTTTATATCTTGCATATAAAAGTGCTACAACCTTGCCTATATAGCTTTGTGGCTTCTTAGGTCCGTTCTTAAAATCCTCTGTTACAAGCGGAAGCTGATTGCCCTTACCGTCAACTAGGCTGTAGCCCTTTTCTGTAACAGTAAATGTAGCAAACTGCAATGAATCTGCCTCAAAGATTTCCTTAAGTCTAGAAAACTCCTTATCATCATTAGAATCAAGTATGCATGACTCACCTATAGATGCTATGACTGTTTTTTCTACATTGCCATCTGACTTAAGTGTAACGAGTATAGACATGTTATCATGTGGTCTGTACTGCTTTTCTATAATCTCATAGTCAAAGCCCTCAACTACAGTTATTCCAGATTTCATATCACCTGCTTCTATCATCTTCTGTGCAAGTGCAGCCTGAAATGCTCTGAATATATTACCTGCACCAAAGTGTACCCAAACCGGCTTTGCCTTAGTTTCATTTGCAAGTGCTGTAGCATCATACTTTGGAAGTACATATCCCTTTGACTCCCACTCTGCCTTGTTCTTAATTTCATTTGCAAGTGCTGTAGCATCATATTTTGGAAGTACATATCCCTTTGACTCCCACTCTGCCTTGTTCTTAATTCCTTCTATACTTAGATTCATTAGTTTACTCCCCTTTCGTGAGATTTTTTAACTGCTTCCCAAAGTCCGTTAAGATAGGTTGCACCAAGTGCTCTGTCATATAAGCCATAGCCTGGCATAGCCTTCTCGCCCCAAATCATACGACCATGGTCAGGACGTATAGGTCCATCAAAGCCTGTCTCATAAAGTGCCTTAATCATCTCATACATATCAAAGGTTCCGTCTGATGAAAGATGTGCTGACTCCTCGAAGTCGTAATTTTCCTTTGAAGTGTCATTGAACTTAAGGTTTCTAACATGTGCAAAATGTATTCTGCCCTTAAGAGCTCTTATCATATGTGGAAGATCATTTTCAAGGCTTGTTCCGTATGAGCCCGAGCAGAAGGTAACTCCATTGTGCACATCGTCTACGGCATTCATAAGTCTAAGAATGTTCTTTTCATTATTAATAATTCTTGTTAAGCCAAATACGCTCCATGCAGGATCGTCTGGATGTATAGCCATCTTAATATCGTACTTGTTACATACTGGCATAATAGCCTTAAGAAAGTAAACTAGGTTTTCAAAAAGCTTCTCTCCGTCTGTATCCTTATACATTTCAAAAAGCTCCTTAACCTTTGCCATACGCTCTGGCTCCCAGCCCGGCATAACTGTTCCGTCTGACATCTTCTCCATAGAAGCTGCAAGGTCGTCTGGATCTATAGCATCTATAAACTTCTGATTATATGCTAGAACTGTAGAACCATCTGCTCTCTTTCTTGCTAGCTCTGTACGAGTCCAGTCAAAAACTGGCATAAAGTTATAGCAAACTAAATGTATATCCTGCTTACCGAGATTTTCAAGAGTCTGTATATAATTGTCTATATACATATCTCTGTTCTTGTCTGCAACCTTTATAGAGTCGCATACATTAACACTTTCTATTCCAGATATATGAAGTCCAGAATCCTCTACCTCTTTTTTAAGTCCTGCAATCGCATCGCTTGTCCAAACCTCTCCCGGTGTCGTGTCATACAGAGTTGTTATAACTCCAGTAACTCCCGGTATCTGTCTGATCTGCTCCAGTGTTACCGTATCAAACTTAGCTCCATAATAACGCAGTGTCATTTCCATAGCTTTACTTTCCTTTCTTTGTCATCATTTTATATCTATGAGTTTTTTCTATATCCTCAAACTCATCAATATCTACAAAATATTCCGGCCTTGCCGCTACTATATTTTTAAGGTCATGCATAACCTTCTCTAGGTGAAGCCCGAGTATCTCCTTTGCCTTATCTGCATTTTTAGCCTTAATATATTTAACTATTTGCTCATGCTGCCGTATGTTCTCATTATTAGCATTAGGTGAATTTTCAACATCAGTCATTCGCATACGATTATCATTCGTACTATATCTGTCGATAATTTCCTTAGCGAGTTCATTGTCCGTTGCTTCATATAATATATGATGAAACCTAGTGTCTGCCTTAAGAACCTCATCATACAGCTTATGCTCAAGTGCAAACCTTTGCCTGTCTATGCACTCCTTCATACTATCAAGTGCCTTGCTATCAGCTATCTCTATAAAGTCCTCGAGTACAGCCTTTTCTATAGTTTCTCTGATAAACCTTTCCTCGAGTGCCTTTCTTATACTTATCTTAGATACAGCAGTTCCCTTTTGAGGATATATATTAACAAGTCCCTCCTTAGATAAGCTAAGAAATGCTTCCCTAACCGGTGTGATGCTTATTCCTATGCTAGAAGCTATATCCTTTGCTACTATAGCACTACCCGGAGCTAGCTCAAGCGAAACAATCTTATCAAAAAGCAGCTTATATACCTGTGATGCTACAGTAGTAGGCTCTGCAAGCTTAAGCTTTAAATTCTCCACAGTATGCCTCCCTGTCTAGCTAATATATTAGTATATTACTATATAACAGCATGGTAGTCAACACTTTAGAATATGTTTTTTAACTTCATAGAAAGCAATTTCTATGCGGTAAAAAATAGCAGGTTACCTTTACAGCAACCTGCTAGATTGTATTAATTATCATCAGCAAACTTAAGCAGCACCTTACATGAACCACTATTCGGATCTGCTAATGTATCAAATGCTTTTTTGAAATCATTAGCATCAAATACATGTGAGGTAAGCATATCTACGTGAACAAGTCTATCTGGTAACAGCTTTGTTATCTCAGGGAATTTCTGATACTGATGCCTTGTCCCCAGTATAGTTAGTTGCTTAGCATTAATCTCCTTGAAATTAACTGGTATAGGTTCCTTACCATAGGTCATAGGCACAAATCTTCCTGCCGGAGAAAGCAGCTCTACAGCATGAGATATTATAGCCGGAACTCCTGCTGCATCAAATATAACATTGACCCCTTCTCCATCTGTAAGCTTATATATAAAATCGTCTAAATCCTGCTTAATAGGATTTACCATATAATCTATACCAAATTTTCTAGCAAGCTCTAGTCTTTTTTCATTTGGCTCAGATACTATAACCGTAGCTCCTCTTGTCTTAGCTACATCAGCAACTATAAGTCCTATCGGTCCTGCCCCATGCACTAAAACTATATCGCCTTCCTGTACATCTCCTCTTGCATTAGCCTGTGCACCTATAGTATAAGGCTCGCAAAGAGCAGCCTGCTTGTATGACATTTTGGAAATATCAAACTTATACACCTGCGTATGCGGAACTACCGCATAATCCCTAAATACACCATCTACTATACATCCAAGAACCTTAAGCTCCCTGCATACATTGTGCTGTCCTCTTCTGCAAGCATAACAATGTCCACAATAAGTAATAGGTTCAAACACAACACTATCGCCCACCTTAACATCTGTCACATCACTGCCTATTTCTACTACCTCTCCTGATGCCTCATGTCCCGTAATCACAGGATATTCTGCATAAGGATTCTTACCATTATATACCCCTACATCCGATCCACATATACCTGCATAATGTATTCGTACAAGCACCTGATCTGGACTTGTAATAGCAGGTTTTTCTATCTGCTCCAGGGTCATATCTCCTGGCTTGTGAACCACTATCGCTCTCATCTTTTCCATATTATCTCTTCTCCTTTTATATGCCTGGGCATGACAAGAAGCCACCATCTACTGCTATAACTTGTCCTGTGATATATCCAGACATAGTTTCATCTGCAAAAAATCTAAGTGCACCCACCAGCTCCTTTGGATCTCCGAGCCTTCCCATAGGTGTTCTGTGTATTACGTTATAATATCTCTGCGTATATGTATTATCTGGATTCACATACATATCGTGATTAAGCGGTGTTAGGAAATATCCCGGTGCCACTGCATTAACTCTTACCTTGCCATAGGTGTTAGAAAGATAGTTTGACAGCCACTTCGTATACATATCAACAGCCGCCTTGCTGGATGCATAAGCTGGTACCATACTAAGTGCATCGTATGCTGCCATAGAGGTTATATTTATTATCGAGCATCCTTCTCTTCCTACCATAGCTACTGCAAACACCTCGCACGCTATAACTGTTCCAAGCCAGTTCACATTCATAACTTTAGCGAGCTTTTCATTATCTATGTTAAAGAGCGTTCTCTCATCACCATTTCCAACTATGGTATTATTCTCATCGCCCTGTTCATAGGCTTCCTTTGTTGTCTTAGCTAGCGGATCCTGAATCCCTGCACAGTTTATAAGCACTTCATAAGAGCCATACGCCCTCAATATCTCATTTCTTGCAGCTTCAAGTGATTCCTTTTTTGTAACATCTGCAGACACTGCTATAGCATCGCCTCCAGATTCCCTTATCATAGCCACGGTTTTTTCTGCTGCTTCTATGTTATAATCAAGTACGGCTATCCTATTCCCATCACTAGAAAGCTCCTTGGCAAACACACTGCCGAGTCCTCCGCCAGCTCCTGTAATTACTATAGTTTTATTCATAATATATACTTCTTTCCTTAGTTTAATTTATGCAAAAAGTCCTGGTATAAGCAATGTAAAGCCCGGTATAAACGCAACCATCATAAGTATAATAAGCGACGTAACAAGGAAAGGTATATTAGCTATAAATGCCTTTGTACTCGATATGCGTCCTATCTGTGCCGCCGTTACTATACACATACCTACAGGCGGAGTTGTAAGTCCTATCATAAGATTTAATATAGCCATAATTCCAAAATGTACAGGATCCATACCTATAGCTGTAGCTATAGGAAGTAGTACAGGGAATGTAATAAGTATAGCTGCAAGCGATTCCATGAACATACCTACGAATATCAGTACTAAATTGATAAGCAGTATAATAGCTATTCTATTATCTGTAATACCAAGTATAGCTTCTGCTACCTTTTGAGGTATTCTCTCGTTTGTTAGAATAAATGCGAAAACATTAGCAAGTCCTATAAGAACTATAATACTTCCGCAGGATATCATATTGTCTGCAACTATCTTTGGAACATCAGTAAGCTTAATCTCACGATATATAAATACACCTACTATAAGCGAATAACAGCAAGTAACTATAGAAGCCTCTGTCGGCGTAAATACTCCTGACAGTATGCCCCCCAAAAGTATAAGAGGCATAAGCAGTGCCCATATAGCACTCTTAGTTATCTCAATTCTCTGCTTCCAAGAAGACCTTTCATGCTTTGGATAATGTCTCTTCTTAGATATAATATATGTAGGAACACAAAGTCCCAGTCCTAGAAGTATGCCTGGTATGATACCTCCTTGAAGCATCTTACCTACAGATATACTTACGCAAGAGCCTGCTATAACCATAGGTACAGAAGGTGGAATTATAGGTCCTACTACAGATGATGCTGCTGTTATCGCAACAGAAAAATCATCATCATATCCATCCTCGACCATGGCAGGTATAAGCATACCGCCCAGTGATACTACGTCCGCAATAGCAGTTCCAGATATACCTGCAAAAATCATAGAAGCAACAACATTAACTAATGCTAGGCTTCCTGTGATATGCCCTAAAAATGCATTACAAAAATCAAGTATCCTCTTTGTAATTCCACCGCCATTCATAAGTGCTCCAGCAAGCATAAAGCCCGGAATACAAAGCAATGTAAACGAATCCATACCTGAATAAAACTTCTGTGCAATAACTGCTAGCTTCATGTTAGAAGTCATAAGATATATCATCGCTGAACCGCCGAGCGAATATGCTATAGGTACGTTAAGAAGAAGCAATACCAAAAATACCAAAAACATCAATCCTATCATAATTATGCCTCCTCCTTATATTTTTTAATCTGTCTTATTATATCTACTACACAGCACAAAACCGTAAGTGTAAAAATTCCAAGCGGAACTACATAAAACAGTCCTAGGTTAAGCTGTAGTGATGTAGATTTAGACACTGTTCCAACCTTATAATACATACTAGCCTGTGGTATACCTATTGCTGCTACAATAACTATAATCACATCAACCAATATATCACTTGCCACCCTTAGCTTTCCCTTGAAGCTATGTGCAATAATATCTATAGATGCATACTGGTGATATAGTATAGCCCAAGGTGCTGCAAGCATAACTGTGTATAAAAAGAACAGTCTTGTCATCTCATCAGTCCAAGGTGCCGAAATGCTAGGCGGTGTATATCTTGCAATAATTTGAACAAGCACACACACCGCAACTGCCCCAAAAAGCAGGGCAATCGCAGCTCTAATTATCTTATCCAATACTCCAATTAATTTTTCCATAGAATTCTCCATATGTTAGTTGTTAGATGCTGAAAGCTCACGAATCTGCTGATACATATCCCAAAGTCCGCCGCCTTGCTCCTCAAGATAGCTCTGAATAGCCGGCATCATAGCCTCTGCCATAGCATCTCTGTCTACATCCTCATTAATTGTCATACCTGCATCGATACACTTTTGCTTATAATCATCCTTGTGCTCGAAGTAATATTCATTAACAAATGTCTGCATCTGTGCTGCTTCTTCATCTAATATCTGCTTTAAATCATCATCTAAGCTGTTATATATATCTGAATTGATTACATTGAATATAGTAGAATACACATGGTTTGTTTCATTAACATACTTTTGTACCTCATAAAAGCTGTTATCATATATCATATCGTATGGGTTTTCTTGCATTACTACTACTCCCTGGCTTAGTGCATTAAAGGTCTCACTAAGTGCTATAGCTGATGTAGTAGCTCCTGCTGCATTCCACATATTTGTATGAAGTGTATTACCTGACATACGCATAGTTTTTCCCTCAAGGTCTGCTGGTGTATTAATAGGCTCATTAGATGTAAGCTCTCTAGCTCCTCTTAATTGATACCATAGAACATGGAACTGCTGATCTTCAAAATCCTGCTTTATCTTATCACCTATCTCACCTTCGACCATAGCCTGAACATCCTCCTCGGAATCAAAAGCCCAAGGAGCCTCAAGCAGTGTCGCACTAGGTGCATATCCATTGAATGAACCGCCTGTCATAGTCATCGATGTTGTACCAACAAGCATACCTGCAAGTGAATCAGCCTCAGAGCCAGAGGTAGATGATGGATATATCTCAACTATAATTCTTCCGCCAGATTTTTCTTCTATATCCTCTTTAAATTTAGTAGCTGCTACGCCCCAAGGATGCTCAAGTGATACTGTAAGATCATACTTAAGTGTAATTGCATCTGCTGCCGGTGTAACTGTACTGCTCTTACCTTCTTCTGATGTATCTGACTTTGCAGCTGTGGTGCTTTGTGAGCTGCTTCCTCCGCAACCAGCAAGCGATGCACATATTGTAACTGCTGCTAAAACCACTGCTAAAACCTTCTTCTTCATAAAAATTTCCTCCCTTATTTAAAATGTTCTTATTCTATCTATACATGTAGCGTAGTCATCCTTCTGGAAAAACAGCTCTTGCTTACCAAGCACAAAGCCTTCTACGCCACAGTTATGATACAAATCACTTATTACCTCTTTTGTTGCTCCGCCATCTAAAACTATATGATAATTAAGATTATTCTTTATTCTATATTCATTAAGCTCTATAAACTTTTCTCTTGTATATGGCATAAAGCTTCTTCCAGCAAATCCCGGATTAACTCCCATAACCATTACATAATCAGTTATAGGTAGCATATCCTTAATGCTCTCTAACGATGTACAAGGATTAACAACTAGTCCAGTCTTCTTACCCTCAAGCTGTATAAGCTCTAATGTTGCCGAAGGAACTAGCTCAGATTCAGGATGAATATATATAATATCTGCTCCAGCATCTGCTATCTTCTTTATGTACCTGTGCGGATTCATAACCATCATATGGCAGTCTACCAGATGGTGCTTTCCAGCATCCGTTATTTTTCTTATAAGCTCCAGCTCTTGCACCGATACCGCAAAATTAGGTACAAAGCTTCCATCCATTATGTCGACATGGTAGATATCCATATCTGTCTTATCTAATTCCTCAAGCTCTTGACGAATATTGTCCAGTGGCAAATTGAAAACCGACGGACACAAAATCATCTTTTCATTATCCATAAAATCTTCCCCCATCACTTTCTAAAATGTATACCAGTTTTTATAGGTATAAAATACATCTTTTCAAATGCTATTTCAATATATTCAGATAAAGTATTTATCATTTTGTCATATTCAACGATATTAGAACCATTTTATTGTGCAATATTACCAATATTTGTTTAATTTTTAACATATATTGCTTTTTGATGATTTTTCAGCCATAATGTATACCAGTTTAGGAATTATAAAGATTTAATATTATTAAAAGGCCAAAAAGTGTTATAATTCAAAAAGATTAACCTATTGATAGAGGAATATTTATGAATATGCAGCAAAATACCGCTCTTCCGCATGAAATATATCATAAAATACGAGATGATATTGCCTATCTAAACCTAAAACCGGGCTCTAAGCTAAGCGAAGCCGGAATAGCAAGACAATATGGCTGTAGTAGAGTTCCGGTCAGAGAAGCCTTTAAGCAGCTAGTAATGGAGGGTGCCCTTGAAGCTTATCCACAAAGGGGTAACTTCGTGACTAAAATTAGAATGTCCTCCGTTCAAGAATCCAGATATTTAAGAGAAGTCTTGGAAACCAAGGTGGTGCTTACTGATTTTGATAAGGGATTGCTAACTCCTATAGCTTCGTATCTTAATTCAATGGTTAATAGACAATCAGAATGTCTAGCGGTTAATGATTATAAGAAGGCATGGGATTTGGATAATGAATTTCATAGAATATTCTTCGCTGTAGATAATAAGGAATTTGCACTTGCTCACACAGGCAATTACGAAATCCACTATATGAGAGCAAGGCTGTTAAGTCTTATGCTAGAGCCACAGGGTTCTATCATGATTGGTCAGCATAGAGATATAATAAACGCTATTACAAAAGGAAACCGCATAGAGCTTGAGCGTATACTCAACTCCCATTTTACTAATGTGTTAGATACACTTAGCACGGATACCCTTGTAGAGCGAGGATATTTTGATTACATAGAATATAATTAAGGAGCTTTTTATGACTCTTACCAGACAGCAATTAGCTTGTATTTTTATAGGACTTTTGATACTAGTTGTAATACCAATACTCAAGAGAAAATCTTTCTCTAAATCAGGTTCTTCTATGAGCTTGTATGATTCAATTATGTTGAGTTTTTTTGGCAGAGCTCCAAAAAAAGCCTCTTCTGCTACTACTGAAAAAAAAGCTTCTGCTAAGGCTCAAAGGAACGGAAACAAGTCTGACTTATATATGCTGGCTAATAACATACTCAGTGTGGCAAAACACAAAAATTTCTTTGTTATTATGCCAGTAAAGCTAGCTAGTAATGATATAGAACTAAGTCTAAGCGGACTAGTTGTAACAAAATCTACTATCATAGGCTTTCACTGCTTTGGCTTTGGCGGAACCATAACAAAAAACGAAGCCGTCTGGAGCCAGTATATTAATGGTCAGTCCAGACAGCTTGATAGCATTTCCAAAATATGTGCTGATGATCTTGATAGCTTAAATGCCTTTTTAAAATCCATAGGCATAGAGGATATACCTACCAGCATTGCTGCAGTTTTTACAACTCCTAATGTTATAATTCCAAAGGATAAGCTATGCTATACTAAGGACAGCTTTATAGATTATATATCATCCTATTCAAACACCTACGGCGATGATATAAACCCTAAGGAGCTTGGCAAAAAGCTGGCTACATACAAGCTACATTCTTAGTTATTATTAGATCTGAATCTGTATTACATATTCCCTTAACTACTACCTGCCCTATAGAAACTGGTGCAGGTAGCTTTATTTTTTTAATCTCTTCCATAACAGTAGCTATCATATCCTTTGGAATAGCCTTTGTTAGTCTTACGCTTGCAAGCGGAAGCTCCCCGCCCTCTATAAGAACTGATGAAGCTATGGTACGCATAGGATTTACCATTTCCTGCCTTGCATACTCCTCACCTCTCTTGCAAATGTTGCCTGTTACTGAATTAATTTTTCCACTCTCATCCATGTCTATACTAAGCTCGCAGCCGTTAGGGCATACTATACATACTAATTCCTTTTTCATTCTACGCACACCTCCATATCGCCGCCAGCCTTTATAGCTGAGCTCTTAATGTCTACCTGAATCATCTCTGCAGGAAGAGCCTTCTTCATCTTCTTTGTTTGAATTACTTCTCCATTTATTTTAAAGACTATCTTGCAATCATTAAGAGGTCTTGTAACTCTCATAGATATGCTTAGGTCTTCCTTTGCACTATATCTTTGCGGAACTGTATGGCCTATATTTCTGTCTGTCTTTATACTGTACTCTGCTGCATTTAATCCGCCGTCATTTATATATCTTGCTACGCTGCTTGCAAGCCTTTCAGATTCCATAGAAACAAAATCTACTAGGTCATGCACATGGAGGACATTGCCTGCTGCAAATATTCCATCTACGCTTGTCATGCAATGCTCGTCAACATATGCTCCCTTTGTTCTAGGATCTAGGCTAACTCCTGCATCTAATGACAGCTCATTTTCCGGAAGAAGTCCGACAGAAAGTATAAGTGTGTCACATTTGTATTCCTTCTCTGTTCCCTTTATAGGCTTAAACCTTTCATCAACCTGTGCTATGGTTACTCCTGTAAGCCTTGTGTCACCATGTATGTCTACTACAGTGTGACTTAGGTGAAGCGGAATATTATAATCATCAAGGCATTGACGTATGTTTCTTGGAAGTCCACTAGCATATGGCTGAACCTCAAACACTCCAAGCACCTTCGCTCCCTCTAGTGTAAGTCTTCTTGCCATAATCATGCCAATGTCACCAGATCCGAGGATTATAACCTCCTTACCTATCATGGTATTGTGAAGATTAATATATGACTGAGCAACGCCTGCTGTATATACTCCTGTAGGTCTCTCACCTGGTATGCCAAGTGCTCCTCTTGTTCTTTCTCTGCAGCCCATAGTTAGGATAACTGCCTTTGCCTTGTACTCTACAAGTCCCTTACTACTAACTGTAGTAACTATCTTGTCACCTCTTACATCTGTAACAGATGTATCTAGTACATATGGAATATTAAGTGCCTTTACCTCATCGATAAATTTTTGTGCATACTCAGGTCCGCTAAGCGACTCACCAAATCTAGCAAGTCCAAAACCGTCATGTATACATTGCTTTAATATTCCGCCAAGTGCATGCTCTCTTTCGATTATGATAATATCCTTTATTCCCTCATTGTATAGCTTAACTGCTGCTGCAAGTCCTGCAGGGCCACCGCCTACTATAACTACGTCCTTTTCTATCATTACTTGCTCTCCTTTCTCACATCTCCTGTAAACATATAAGAGCCTTTTCTGTTATATTCAAAATCTTCCTTAGCTATATTGTTCTCCTGTCTTATAAGCTCTGAAACTCTCATCTGACAGTAACCGCCCTGACATCTTCCCATCATTGACCTAGTTCTATACTTGATTCCAACTAGTGTTTGCACATGCAGTGGATTATGTATGGCTTTTAATATCTCTGCCTTTGATACCTTTTCACATCTGCATATAAGCTCACCATAGTCAGGGTCTTCCTTTATAAGTCTCTCCTGCTCTTCCTTAGGTAGCTCTGCAAATCTTGGTATGCCCTTTCTTATCGGATTAAAGTCCTTATTTTCCTCAAGGTCTTCCTTTTCTAGTATCATATCTACTATATGCTTTCCTATAGGAACTGCAGCAGTAAGTGCTGGTGACTCCATTCCAAGAAGGTTGATTACATTAGGTGCTTTAGACTCATCAAGCTCCATCTTAAAATCCTGTATAATACCATTTTTATCTACCCACTTAGGAAGTATGCCGCAATAATTTCTTATATAGTCAGCTTTGTTAATGCAAGGCCATATATCACTTGCACTCTTTGCAAGATAATCCATGCTATCCTGCCCTACTCCGTAGTAGCTGTAGTTTTCTGTCTGTTCTGCATCCGGGCCTATGATTACATTGCCATCTACAGTATTTGTTACATGTATGCCCATGTAGGTGTTGCTAGGAACTGGATATACCGGCATAGGAAGAAGCTCTCCCATACGCTTATCTAGGATAATGTAATCTCCCTTTGATCCTATTATCTTATACTCGTCTATGCCAAGCATAGCTGATACCTTGCCTGCACCAAGTCCTGCACTATTGATAACCCATTTTGTTACATACTTACCCTTAGTTGTCTGTATATGCCAGAGGTTATCCTTTCTTTCTATTCCGATTACCTCATTATCAAGCTCATATGTAACACCATTTTGCGCGGCATTTTCTGCTAGGGCTATAGTCATGTTAAACGGATCTACTATTCCGCTATTTTTAGAGAACATAGCAACCTTGCCGACTGCCTTAGGAACAAGTCTGTGCAGCTCGTCCTCATCTATAATAGAAAGTCCGCTTGCACCATTTGCCTCGCCCTGCTTTATAATGCTTTTTAGCTTTTCTTCGTCCTCCTTAGTCTGACCGACTAATACCTTTCCGCATCTAATAAACTTAAAGTCCAGCTCCTTTGCCACCTCATCCATCATCTGATTTCCGGCAACGCACAGCTTAGCCTTCCATGTTCCTGTGTCATATGCAAATCCACCATGCACAACGCCCGAGTTTCTTCCGCTGGTTTCATAGCATACGTCTAGGTTCTTTTCGAGCACGCATATGCTGCACTTGTACCTTGAAAGCTCTCTGGCAATCGCACTTCCTACTACTCCTCCGCCTATAATGGCAAAATCATATACATTGTTCATATCCTTTTCTCCCTACCTTTATAATTCAAAATATGTTGATGATGAATATATATTTTTATAGCCCTCTTCAGAATTTTTAAGATGCCCCAGCATAGCATTTGCCGCCTTAGCCGCATCATCCTTTATAAGATAATCTATAATAGCTATGTGCTCGCTATGTGAGCCCTCTAATCTTTCGTTTACCTTCCTGCTTGATAAGGTTCTTATTCTTGCCGACTTTACCATAAGGTCCTCTATACATTTTATAAGAAGCTTATTATGCGTACAGCCTGCAAGATAATTGTGAAAGCTTGCATCAGAATCTAAGTCCTTAACCTTTTTCTTTCCATTGTATATGTCCTTAAATTCCTCTAGCCTTTTCTTATCTATGTTCGGAAGTGCAATTTTTAATGCCTGCGGCTCAATAAGCTTTCGCATCTCGTATACATCCCTAACATCCTGTATAGATATGTGTGAAACTATAGTTCCTCTTCTTGGCATAATAGTTAAAAAGCCATCCTGTGCTAGCTGTGATATAGCCTCATGTACCGGAGTTCTGCTTATATCCAGCTCACTGCTTAGCTTCTTTTCATCTAATATATCTCCTGGAAGAAGCTTGCCATCTATTATTAAATTTTTAATATGTTCATAGGCCTTTGCCTTTAATGTTATGCTGCTGTCCATATGCTACCTTTTTATTACAATGCTTCTGGCTTCTTTTTGTACCTTGCTTCTTTTTGTGCCTTGCTTATTTCGCGTATTTCTTATCTGATATATTACTGATATATCAGATAAGAATAAAAAAGTCAATATAAGTTTTTTATTTAACAAGGTTTGACGGCAAAAATTGTATTCAGCAAACAAAGACCACACTAGCAGTTTCCTAAAAATCTTACTCAAAAGCTATCCCAAATTTACTCTACAAAGCGTAGTATTCTATTTACATATGTCTCTACCGAAAACTCATCTGCAAAATCCTTGCTATCTAGGTATGCACATATATTATCTATATATCTCTTGTACTGCTCTTCATCGATTGATTCTAGGTATACTATTAACTCATCTATTGACTTAAAATTTCTAAAATCTATATAGCAGTCTGATGGAATATACTTATCAATATTATCCGCTCCCCAATAAATAGGAATACTGCCTGCAAAAAAGCAGTCAAATATCTTTTCAGTAATATATCCTTTAATATTTGTCATGTTCTCAAAGCAGATAGAGAACTTATAATTTGAAAGTGTAAGGAGCTTTTCACTAGTTGTTCCCTTATAATTTTTTAGATTTTCCTTCTCCCAACCATAGCCCCACAAATCAAATGGCTTTTCACTTTGTTCAAAAAAATCTATTACCCTTCTTCTCTCAGAATATAGCTCACCAGCAACATCACTTTTTTTGTTGCTGCACATCATAGCCAAAAAGCTTCTTTCATTAAAGCTTTTCCTATCTCTATAGTTAGATACTGGTTGAGGAACAGACAGCTTGAAATATTTTTTATTATCTACAAGATCATCATTCCATGTAAGAACAGCTTTAAACTGTTTATGATAAGCCTTGTTATATCCACGCTGGGAAACAACTGGCGGTTCTGATAAAATAAGCAGCTTTTTACGCTTGCTAACAAACCATGTTCTTAATAAATAATCAGTCTTATATTGTGCTTTCTTAATATAATTTTTTAGCTTCGAGCGTGTCAGGTTTTCTCTGATATACCCTCCCCAGATATTTTGAAATATAAAGAAATCCACGTCTCTTAGCTCTTTATACATGTCTATAGTATGCATAGAATAGCCCTTTTCCTTGGCACGCTGCCTAAGCCTTATTGAGGGAACTCTTAGATTTTGTCCTAACTTATCAGATACCTCATCAAAAAGACGATCTCCTGAAAAACTATTTTGATATATAGTTGTATATGCTATTTTTTTCATAATAATAATTTGTCCCTCTTAATCTTGGTTACAGTGTCAAAACTCATCTTCCACGGCATGCTCGCATGTCGGTGGGAG
>CAVBBU010000026.1:0-10171 GCA_963593765.1 Bacteroidaceae bacterium
GCGGATTTTTTAACTACGACAAAAGGGTTATGATAAGCACGCTTGCGTTTACCACGGCAGCTGCGGTGCTTGACTTTGTAAAGGCGCTTCCAGAATTTATACATAATATACTTCCTGGATATTCTATGCTAGAGAGTATAGCTACAGTTCTTCCGCTATCTAAGTATGGCACTGGGTGGGTGATGCCGGCGATTGTTGGATTAATTATCGGATTAGCTTTGCATTTTGCATTTAACTCACATTCAAAATAGTCAAAACCTCGAGTATACACTAAAGAATATCTGCATATATGTGCCAAGACTCAGGTCAAATATATGCAGATTTTTATTTTATTTCTATTGTTTAAATTTGCATTATATAAATATTTATAAACAGTCGTATATTCCGAATAAAGCAGTGCTCGCAGCTACGCTGAAAACCGCTATGCGCTGCTCACACTCTTTATTCGGATATACTCTGAATTGTAATTTCGTTAAAAACTGTCAGTTAACATTTACTGCTAACTGACAGTCTACTAATTTTATTATATTAAATTTTTCTCCGCAATTATGCCTTAGGGCCTGCTGCAACAAGTGCCTTTCCGGCTGCATTGCTCTCGTACTTAGCAAAGTTCTTTACGAATCTGCTTGCTAGGTCGACAGCCTTCTTCTCCCACTCTGCTGCATCTGCATATGTATCTCTAGGATCAAGGATAGCTGGGTCAACACCTGGAAGCTCTGTAGGAACCTCAAAATCAAAATGAGGTATCTTCTTTGTAGGTGCACTGTTTATAGCTCCACTAAGTATAGCATCTATAATACCACGAGTATCCTTTATAGATATTCTCTTTCCTGTTCCGTTCCAGCCTGTGTTTACCAGATAAGCCTTAGCTCCACTCTTTTCCATCTTCTTAACAAGCTCCTCTGCATACTTTGTAGGATGGAGCTCCAAAAATGCCTGTCCGAAGCAAGCTGAGAATGTAGGTGTAGGCTCTGTTATGCCACGCTCTGTACCTGCAAGCTTAGCTGTAAAGCCTGATAGGAAGTAGTACTTAGTCTGCTCTGGTGTAAGTATAGATACAGGAGGAAGTACTCCGAATGCATCTGCAGAAAGGAATATAACATTCTTAGCTGCAGGGCCTGCTGATATAGGCTTTACTATATTAGTAATATGGTTAATAGGATAAGATACACGAGTATTCTCTGTTACTGACTTATCTGCAAAGTCGATCTTACCATTTGCATCAAGTGTAACATTCTCAAGAAGTGCATCTCTCTTTATAGCATTATATATATCTGGCTCTGATTCCTTATCAAGGTTTATAACCTTTGCATAGCAGCCACCCTCGAAGTTGAACACGCCCTTGTCATCCCAGCCGTGCTCATCGTCACCTATAAGAAGTCTCTTAGGATCTGTAGAAAGTGTTGTCTTACCTGTTCCAGAAAGTCCGAAGAATATAGCTGTGTTCTCTCCGTTCATGTCTGTGTTAGCTGAGCAGTGCATAGAAGCCATACCCTTAAGAGGTAGGAAGTAGTTCATCATAGAGAACATACCCTTCTTCATCTCACCGCCATACCATGTATTGATTATAACCTGCTCACGAGATGTGATATTAAATACTACAGCTGTCTCAGAATTAAGTCCAAGCTCCTTATAGTTTTCTACCTTAGCCTTAGAAGCATTGTATACTATAAAGTCAGGCTTGAAGCTTGCTAGCTCCTCATCAGTAGGCTTGATAAACATGTTTGTAACAAAATGTGCCTGCCAAGCAACCTCAACGATAAATCTTATAGCCATACGAGTATCCTTGTTAGCACCGCAGAATGCATCTACTACATATAGCTTCTTGTTAGAAAGCTCCTTAACTGCAAGATCCTTAACTGCATCCCAAGCCTCCTTAGATGCTGGATGGTTGTCGTTCTTGTACTCATCACTAGTCCACCAAACAGTGTCCTTAGAGTTCTCATCCATAACTATATACTTATCCTTAGGTGAGCGTCCAGTATATATACCTGTCATAACGTTAACTGCACCAAGCTCACTAACCTGTCCCTTTTCATAGCCTGTAAGGCTTGACTTTGTTTCCTCTTCAAATAATGTGTCATATGAAGGGTTATGAACTATCTCTGTTACACCTGTGATACCATATTGACTTAAATCTACATTTGCCATAGCTTTCTCCTCTTTCTTAAATATAGTTAACTAATGGCTTTTTGTTTCCAGCCACGTGTTCCATTATAAAAACATATTGACAAAAAATCAACAAGAATATTTGTATGCGTTCGCATTTTTGCACCTGCTATTGTATATACGGATGAACAGGCATTTTGTGATCTGGCTCATGTTGTATTCTTAACACACTCTCTTAAAAGTGTTTAGCAGCCTATGATAGGCTTCTGTGTAGTAATCTGTGTATGGCTTCTGTTTATAGCTTCTGTTTATAGCTTCTGCCTTGTCCTTATTCGTTTGTCAATTATTAATATCATATGCAAAAGCATTTCTTATTCTATTCTTGATTCTATCGTAAATCACATCTTGACATATACTCCCTAGGGGTATATTATGCATATACTACCAGGGAGTATATACAACAAGTCACTTCCCCTAGAATATAACAATTAAGCGAGGCAATTATGGCAAACAAAAAATGCTGCTGCAGTTGCAAGAAAACTGTGCGAGATGAAAAGGAAAAGAAGTCTCTTATTAACCGGCTTCATAGGATAGAAGGACAGATTCGTGGCATAGAGGCTATGCTTGAATCTGATTCCTATTGCAATGACATATTACAGCAATCTGCTGCCGCTAGCTACGCTATCAATGCATTTAACAAGGAGCTTCTTGGAAGCCACATAAAAAACTGCGTAGCTAGAGATCTGCACGATGGCAAGGACGAAGTAATAGTTGAGCTTATATCAACTGTTCAAAAGCTTATGAAGTAAGGAGCATGCTATGGAATATTATAATATAACTGGTATGAGCTGTGCTGCCTGCTCTGCCAGAGTAGAAAAAGCAGTGTCAAAGATTTCGGGAGTCAGTGAGGTAAGTGTTAATCTTCTTACTAATACTATGTCCGTAACTGGAAGTGCTAAAAGCAGCGACATTATAGCCGCCGTTAAAAATGCTGGCTATGGTGCGGCTTTAAAGGACTCTGACAGCTCTGCCCTAGGTGCGCCATCTAATGACAACGAGCTGACCGATACTCAAACTCCTATTCTAAGAAAAAGACTTATAGCCTCCATAGGCTTTTTAATTATACTTATGTACTTTTCTATGGGCCATATGATGCTTGGTCTTCCGCTTCCTAGTTGGTTTAATAATAATCATGTCGCCATGGGGCTTGTTCAGCTTCTGCTTACGACTATCATTATAGTAATAAATCAAAAGTTTTTTATAAGCGGTACTAAGGCTGCACTTAATGGATCGCCTAACATGGACACCTTAGTTGCTCTCGGATCCGGCATCTCTTATATATGGAGCGTATATATACTTTTTCTTATGACTGCCTCTGTTGTAAATGCCGACGAATCCGCTACAATGCGATACATGGATGAGTTTTATTTTGAATCCGCTGCTATGATACTTACACTTATAACAGTAGGGAAAATGCTTGAGGCAAGATCTAAAGGAAGGACAACAGATGCACTTAAGTCTCTTATGAAGCTGTCGCCTCAAACTGCTACGCTGTATATAGACAATTCCGAAAAAACCGTTCCTATATCAGCTGTTAAGGTTGATGATATATTTGTCGTAAAGCCTGGCGAGGCTGTTCCTGTAGACGGCACTGTGATATATGGATCTAGTGCCATAAACGAGGCTGCACTTACCGGCGAGAGCATACCTGTAGACAAAGCTATAGGGGACAATGTCTGTGCAGCCACCATTAACCAGTCCGGATATATACGCTGCAAGGCTACAAGAGTTGGCAGTGATACTACTCTATCTCAGATAATAAAAATGGTTAGCGATGCTTCTGCTACTAAAGCACCTATAGCTAAAATTGCAGATAAGGTATCTGGCATATTTGTTCCTACAGTTATCTGCATTGCCCTCGTTACAACTATTGTTTGGCTGCTTCTTGGCAGAGACTTAGCATTTGCACTTGCAAGAGGAATTTCTGTTTTAGTAATTAGCTGTCCATGTGCTCTTGGGCTTGCTACTCCTGTTGCCATTATGGTCGGAAGCGGAGTTGGTGCTAAGAATGGAATACTTTTTAAAAATGCACCTACGCTTGAAGCAGCAGGAAAGGTAGAGGCTGTTGTTCTTGATAAGACCGGTACTATAACTAAGGGCGAGCCTGTCGTTACTAATATATATCCTACTGGTGAATATAATGAAGCTTCGCTTTTAGAGCTTGCATATTCGCTAGAGATAAAAAGTGAGCATCCGCTTGCAAAGGCAATAGTAAGCAGGGCAAAGGAGCTTAATATAAGCTTCTTTGATATAGATACCTTTAATGCACTGCCAGGTAATGGAATTACAGCTACCTATAATGGCATTTCTCTAACTGCCGGAAGCTACAAATATATAAGTAGCATTATGGATATTCCTGCTGATATAAAAAGCAAGGCTGACATACTTTCTAACGAGGGAAAGACTCCTCTTCTTTTTGCAAAAGGGGGCAATGTCTGCGGCTTGATAGCTGTTGCAGATACTATAAAGCCTGATAGTAAAGAGGCTATCCTAGAGCTAAAGAACATGGGCATAAGGGTA
The DNA here is from genome assembly GCA_963593765.1 of Bacteroidaceae bacterium. Taxonomy (GTDB): domain Bacteria; phylum Bacillota; class Clostridia; order Lachnospirales; family Lachnospiraceae; genus CAVBBU01. The sequence goes on from CAVBBU010000026.1 coordinate 4,690, forward strand.
CTTATGCTTACTGGCGATAATGAGAAAACTGCTATGGCTATAGGTTCTGAAGTTGGCGTAGATGAAGTAATCGCCGGAGTGCTTCCAGATGGGAAAGAGGCTGTAATTAAGGAGCTGATGAATAGCTACAAGGTTGCTATGGTTGGTGATGGAATTAATGATGCACCTGCACTTACCAGAGCAGATATAGGCATAGCCATAGGTGCAGGAAGTGATATAGCTATAGATTCTGCTTCTGTCGTGCTTATGAAAAATAGCTTAATGGATGTTCCTGCTGCTATAAGGCTAAGCAGAAATGTCCTAAGAAATATTCACGAAAATCTATTTTGGGCATTTATATATAATATTATAGGTATACCTCTTGCAGCAGGCTGCTTTATAGCCTTTGGTTTAAAGCTTAATCCTATGTTTGGTGCTGCTGCTATGAGCCTATCAAGCTTTAGTGTTGTATCAAATGCACTTAGGCTTAACCTATGTAATATATATAGTTCAAAAAGAGATTACAAAATAAAAGGTAAAAATAAGGAGCGTATTACTATGAATAATTCAAAAACAATCAAAATCGAAGGAATGATGTGCGGTCACTGCGAGGCCAGAGTTAAAAAAGCTCTTTCAGAGCTTCCAGAGGTTAGCGAGGCTATAGTAAGCCATGAAAAGGGCAATGCTATAATAAAGCTAAGCTCTGAAATCTCCGACGATAAAATCAAAAAAACTATAGAGGAGCAAGGATATACGGTGGTGGATATACAGTGATACATCACTTAAATTAACCAAGCCGGTACGTACCAGTTCTTTTCGTCCACTGGTAGTAGGTCGTTTGCCATGCAAACTACACTCCCAGTTCCAATTTCTACTTTTAAGGACTCTAAGCCCTCAAAGGTAGATTCCTGAGTAATGGGTTTTAATACATCAAAATTTTTAATAGATGTCCTTCCAGGCGATGCCGATTTTTTAATTTCTATCGGAGAAAGCTTACCACTTTGGTAAAGTAGCAAGTCGATTTCCTTCTTGTCCTTGTCTCTATAATAAAAAATCGGCGGCTCTTTGCCTGCATTTAAATAGCTCTTATAGATTTCCGAAAAAACATAGCTCTCAAAGAACGCCCCAGACATAGCACCCCTTTCTAATGCTTCTGGATTGCCCCATTTCAAAAGATATGCCGCAAGACCTGTGTCTAGGAAATGAAGTAGCGGCATTTTTACCACTCGTTTGAGTGCATTGTTGTGATATGGCTGCACAAGAGCAACTGTATGAGACGACACCAAAATAGAAAGCCATTTTTTTGCCGTTGGTCCTGAAATACCTGCCGCACTTGCCAGCTCCTCGTATACAACCGGCTTTGATGTCTGAGCAGCCACAATGGTCATAAAATTGTAAAACTGCATTTCATCAGCAACCTGTGCAAGATCTCGGATATCCCTTTGCAGATAGGTATCAACATAGGAACGATAATATGTCTCCCAATCTATATTTTTGTCTGCGTAGAGTTCTGGCATAGAGCCCTTAAATATCCTTTGATAGATCTCATTCAAATCCCTTTTTCTTCTTACAGACAAACGCCTCATTAGATATTCGGCATCTGTTTGGAATGGCTTGCTTGGCTCTTGGTAGATTTCTGCATCTGACAAACCAAGCAGATTTACTATGCCAACTCGTCCTGCCAGACTTTCACTGACATTATTCATAAGCCTAAAAGACTGCGAGCCTGTAATCCAAAAGTCTCCCTTTTGTTTGGAGCGATCAACGCTCATTTTAATATATGGGAGCAACTCGGTTGCATATTGAATCTCGTCTATCAGAACAGGAGGAGAATACCTCTGTAAAAAAAGTGCTGGATCGTTCTTTGCTAGGTATCTGATATCAGGATCATCTAGTGTGACATATTTTCGCTCTATACCCTCATTTTTTTGTGCCTCTGACAGGCTTTGTAGCAAGGTCGTTTTTCCAACCTGTCTCGGTCCTGTCACCAGTAACACAGGAAACATTTTTGACACCCGTGCTATCGTATCTTCAGCAGCTCGCTTGATATATGCCACAACAATCCCTCCCTTCACCGATAAGAAACCATAGACAACTTCAATCGGAATGTTTAACCGTAATGTTCTAGCTGAAATGTTTGGCTAAATTAAATCGCAATTTTATTATAGCCAGAATATTTGAGGCCGTCAATAGAGATTATAAAACCCACACAAAAAGCAGGAGTTTGTTAGCTCCTGCCTTCATTATAAAACAAACTTAATTCCTACTTATCACCCATACGATTTATCCGCAGCAAGCAAACCAAAAGTATTATAGGAAATACAATCGCTGCTGCTATTCCAAGCTTAAGATTATTATTCATCATTCCGGATACTATTCCTGCAAGCGTAGGTCCGGATGTACAGCCTATATCTCCGCCCAGTGCAAGAAGTGCAAACATAGCTGTTCCGCCAACCGGCAGTGCATTTGCAGCTTTACTAAATGTTCCCGGCCACATTAGCCCAACCGACAGTCCGCTTATAGAGCAGGCTATAAGACTTACTGCAGGATTTGGACTTATAGCTATACATATATATGATGCTATGCAAACTATAACTCCAAGCAGCATAATTTTATCAAGGTCTATCCTATCTCCTACCTTGCCATAAAAGGTTCTTGATATACCCATCATTACAGCATACAGCATAGGACCTGCAAGGTCTCCCATCGTCTTAGTAAGTCCAAGTCCCTTTTCTGCAAATGCAGATGCCCACTGACTAACAGCCTGTTCACTAGCTCCTGCACATACCATCATAATCATAAGCACCCAGAATACCTTAACCGAAAGCAGCTCCTTTATGGTCATGCCACTTTCCCCCTCTGGTATTATATTTGGTATAGGAACCTTTGAAAAAAGTATAGTATTAACTATAGGAAGAATCGCCCAGATGATAGCCATAATCGGCCAGCTTTCTATTCCAAACAGCTTGAAAAATATCGTCGATATTAAAACTACTCCTACACTTCCCCAGCAATAAAACGAATGAAGCATACTCATAGCCGCTTCCTTGTTACCAAATGGACAAGCCTGTATAAGCGGACTAACTATTACCTCTATAAGTCCACCGCCTATAGCATATAGCATAACTGCAATAAGTATTCCAACATATGGATTTGGCATTATGTTTGGAAGTATAGCAAGTGCTATAAGTCCTGCTATAGCAGATATATGTGCTATAAGTATAGCTGCTCTATAGCCTATCCTATCTATAAAAAATACACTTGATATATCCATAATAAGCTGCAACGAAAAATTAATTGTTACAAGAAATGTAATCTTAGTAAGCGGTATATTAAAGCTTTCATTAAATACTACAAAAAGAAGCGGAACAAAATTATTTACAACAGACTGGACTATATATGCCATAAAGCCCGCTGTTATTGTTTTATTATAATTAGTATTTGCCATAAAATTTCCTTTCAAAGCTTTCATGTTTATTTTCTAACAAGCAAGTATTCTAGTCCAAAGCTTAACCCATATCAAGGCTGTTAGTATAAAATTAATAATCAATTCAATTTACAAATTCCGACGTGTTTTTATAGTGTTTTTTATAGCATTTTCATGTACCATTTTTGCATATTTTGCACGTTTTCGGACTTTAAAGCGATAAATCGTTGACAGAAGTACATATCTACCTTACAATCATATCCGTACGTTTATATGGAATTACCTATATGCATCCATAGCGGATCATTTTTTCTCATAGGATATAATTTCCATAAAAAACAAACAACGCATATTTAGCAGAAAGGAGAATAATCCACTACCCTCAAAAAAGGCAGCATGGATTATGTATGTATTATGATTATAATAATGAAGCAGTCGGCGACCGATAGTCAGATCGAGGCTGTCACAAGCTTAGTCGAAAAAAGTGGATGTCAGGTGCATCTATCAAAGGGTGACGAGGTCACCATCATAGGCGTTGTCGGAGATAAAACAAAGCTATACGGTGCTAATGTCGAGGTAAATGAAGGCGTTGACAGAGTAGTTCAGGTTACCGAAAGCTACAAGCTAGTTAATAAAAAGTTTCACCCTCAGCCTACTACTATTACTGTAGATAATCATCACATAGGACCAGATAATTTTACTGTTATGGCAGGTCCATGTGCTATAGAAAGCCATGACCAGCTTCTATCTACTGCAGAGGCTGTAAAAAAATCTGGTGCTACATTTTTAAGAGGCGGTGCATTTAAGCCGCGTACCTCACCTTATTCCTTCCAAGGGCTTGAAGAGGAAGGTCTTAAATATATGAAGGAGGCTAAGGATAGCTACGGTCTTTCTACTATATGTGAGGTAACATCTCTTCGTGCTCTTAGCATAGCTGTCAAGTACATAGACATGCTCCAGATAGGTGCTAGAAATATGCAAAACTTCGAGCTACTAAAGGAGGTCGGAAGAACCAAGCTTCCTGTTATGCTTAAGAGAGGTCTATCTTCTACTATAGACGAATGGCTTAATGCGGCAGAATATATTATCTCAGAGGGAAATCCAAATATAGTTCTTTGTGAGCGTGGAATACGAACCTTTGAAACTGCTACAAGAAATACTCTTGATATAAGTGCCATCCCTGCACTAAGGAAAAAAACTCACCTTCCTATAATCGTAGATCCATCACATGCATCAGGTGTGCGTGATTATATCGAGCCGCTTAGCAAGGCAGCCGTAGCTGTAGGAAGCGACGGAATTATAGTTGAGGTGCATCCAAATCCAGAAAAGGCATGCTCAGATGGTCCGCAGTCACTTACCTTTAAGCAGTTTGACCTCATGATGAATACTCTTAAGCCTTATGCTGCTCTTGAGCATAGGTCATTATAAGCAGGAGCTATTATGAATATTAATTTGCCAAATAAGGTTGGCTTTATAGGTCTTGGGCTTATAGGTGGCTCTATAGCAAAGGCTTTAAAAAAAGCTAAGCCAGATATAAATATAATTGCATATACAAAGGATCGCTCTGATTTAACTAAGGCACTTGAGGATAGAACTATAGATGCTATGCTTGATGCTATAGATGAGAGCTTTTCTAGCTGTGAAATCATTTTCCTTTGTGCTCCTACATTGTATAACGAAGCTTATCTTTTGCAGCTTAAAGACCTTTGCGGATCTAAAACTATAATAACTGATGTCGGAAGCACAAAGACATCTATACATAATGCTGTTATAAAATTAGGACTTGAAGAAAGCTTTATAGGCGGACATCCTATGGCAGGCTCCGAGCTATCTGGCTATGAACATTCTGATCCTCTTCTTCTTGAAAATGCCTACTATATGATTACGCCAACAGCTAAGTCATCAAAGGAAAATATTTCAAGGCTTGAGGCTATAGCACTTGCTATAAAGGCTATTCCTTATGTTATAGATTATAAAAAGCATGACACTGTTACTGCTACTATAAGCCATGTCCCACATCTGATAGCTGCTGCACTTGTTAATCTAGTTGCCGACTCTGATGACGAAACTAAGGTT
>CAVBBU010000026.1:10285-21451 GCA_963593765.1 Bacteroidaceae bacterium
GAGCAGATATGCACTACAAACAAAAATGCTATCATAGAGGTTCTTGAAAAATATATAAGCTCACTTGATAGCATAAGGGATATTCTAAAGGCTGAAAACGGCTCGGCTATAGCCACACTTTTTAGTGATGCAGGAAGCTATAGAAAAACAATTAATGACGAGAGCAAGGGACTTATTAATGCGAAGTATTCATTCTCTGTTCATGTTGCCGACAGACCAGGCTCTATATCTATAATTTCGGCAATACTTGCAGCAAGAGGAATAAGCATAAAAAATATTGGCATAAATCATAATCGTGAACTGGGCGAGGGAGCACTTTTAATATCATTTTATGATGCCGACTCTGCCGAATATGCTATGAATGAGCTTAGTAATTATGATTATAAAATTACAAGATTATAGCTTTAAGAATAACATTTAAAATTGTAATTATAGATTAAGGCACTCCTTGTGCCCTATAGGAAATATTTCAAACCAAAATACATTTTATAAACATGGTGATAAATTATGACAAAATTAAAGGGAAGTATAAAGGTTCCAGGCGATAAGTCTATATCTCATAGAAGTATTATGCTTGGCTCTATAGCAAAAGGAAAAACTCATGTACGCGGATTTCTCTCTGGTGCTGATTGTCTATCTACTATCGGCTGCTTTAGAGCTATGGGTATAGCTATAGAGCATGACGGGGCTCATGTATCCATTAACGGAAATGGTATGCATGGACTTAAAGCCCCTGATGGCATACTCGACTGTGGCAACAGCGGAACAACAACAAGGCTTATAAGCGGTATATTAGCAGCTCAAAGCTTTACTACTACTCTAACCGGCGATGACTCTATTAAAAAACGTCCTATGGGTCGTATTATTAAGCCACTTTCACTTATGGGTGCTGATATAAAAAGTATAAATGCAAATGACTGTGCTCCGCTTTGCATTACAGGATCTAAGCTTCATGGCATAGATTATATATCTCCTGTTGCAAGTGCACAGGTTAAGTCGGCTATACTTCTTGCAGGACTCTATGCCAGCTCAAAAACAAGCGTTACAGAGCCATATCTATCTCGTAACCATACAGAGCTTATGCTTAAGGACTTTGGCGTGGATGTAACATCAACTAATGCTACCTGCACAGTAACTCCAGCTAATGAGCTTTATGGCTGTGATATAAATGTCCCTGGTGATATATCATCTGCTGCCTATTTTTTAGCTGCTGCTCTTATGCTTCCTGGTTCTGATATCATAATAAAAAATGTCGGAATAAATCCAACAAGAGATGGCATTATTAAGGTTGCTAGGCTTATGGGTGCTAATATCGAATATATTAATCAATATACCTCATCTGCCGAAAACAGTGCCGATATTCATGTGTCCTTTTCACAGCTTCATGGCATAACTATAGAAGGAGCTGTCATTCCTACTCTTATAGACGAGCTGCCTATTATAGCTGCTATGGCGACTTCCGCAGAAGGAACAACTATTATAAAGGATGCATCCGAGCTTAAGGTTAAGGAGTCTAATCGTATTCGAGTTATGACAGATGAACTAACCAAAATGGGAGCTGTGGTTACTGAAACAGATGATGGCATGATTATAGAGGGCGGTCACAAGCTTTACGGCGCAGCTATAGATTCTCACAACGACCACCGCATAGCTATGACATTTTCCATTCTAAGTCTTCTTGCAGATGGCACTACTGCAATACATAACAAAGAATGTGTTGATATATCTTATCCGAGATTTTTTGAGGATTTAAAAGATCTTATTACGGACTAAATTAGTTGATTTTTGGAAAGAGAAATTAAAAACCCCAACGACTAAGCCAGCCGCTGAGGTTTTTTTAACTCATATAATTAATAACAATTCATATCACACTCTAAATATCTATAGTTTCAAAATCATCGTCATCAGCTTCGCCATCCTCGTCCTTTGCCATCTCGCTAGCAAGGTGCTTTTGGCTCTCCTGCTTAACCTTTAAAAGTGCCTCCTGCTCCTTTATATCCTCCTCAGTTAGGCTTTCCTCACCTCTTAGATATTCCTCTTCCTCAGTGCTATCCATATCATCATCTAAAGCATCCTCAGGAACTATTTCGATATCCAAATCATCCTCTAAATCATTCTTAGATATCCTGCTAGGTCTTTCAACTAGCTTCTCATCGGTATCTTCATCTTCTTCATCATAAGCTTCAGCCCTAGCCCCCCTTGCCTTAGGAGCATACTTATCCTTCCTTCCACCAGATACCTTAAGTATAATCAGCAGGATAAATAATATAATACATATTACTCCAAGCACCACTATAATTATATTCTTAATCATGCTGGTGCTCTCAAGACCTTCTGCCTTATCTACTGCTGCATTATACTCATCCATAGATACACCTGTATCTATCGCAGGATCCTCGAAGTATCTTTGAACTGTCTTTTCCTTCATATCATAGCGGTAGAAGTTCTTCTCGCCATCGCTATTCATACCAAATACTACGCAGTAGCTCTGCTCGCTATCACTAGCCCAAACCCAGCCTTGAACCTTCTTGCCATTTAGATCTAGTGTAGTTTCCTTAAAGCCCTCTGGAAGTACTGTGCTGCCATCAAGCGGAACTATGGTTATATTCTTAGCTGTAGTATTAAGCTCTACATAAGGCGACCACTGATCTGAGCTTGCATCATATACATAGAAGTCACCAGAGCCATCTGCCGCGATTAGATAAACAAGCATTATATTTCTTGTACTATCAAGTGCTACTGATGCTTCCTTATCACCGAATGTATAGCTGCTCTTTTCAAAGCCCTGTGGAAGGAGTGAGTCATCAAACTCTGCTGCTATATCATAGCTTATACCGCCTATAGTTACTCCATCTCCGGTAGTGCTTACGCCGCCTGATGCATCCTCTACCTCGCCCTCTTGCTTAGTAACAACTATAGTATAATCCTTTACAGTCGAGCCATCTGCTGCTGTTACCTTACAGCTAATTGTATTTTCACCTAGCTGAAGGTCTGCATTGCCCGTTATAACTACCTTAGCCGAGCTGTCTGTTGGCTGTGCACTGATAGCAATCTTATCTGTGCTACCGCCAACTAATGCTGTATATTCTGTTACATCAGCGGAAAATGCAGGCGTTAGGCTTCCAGGGCTTATCTTTAGCTCTGAAAGTGATGCATCTGCTGAGCTCTGACTTCCGCCTGCTATAGTTATCTTAGAAGATCCCTGCTTATCAAGCGTAGCCATCTTAGAGTCGCTGTCATATATCTCCCAGGTATCAACCGTGATAGCTGTCTCACCTGCTGCAAGTGCCTTAAAGTTTAGCTTATAGGTATATGTAGCATCTCCATCCTGCGGGGCTCCGCTTATATGTATAGAGCCTGCTCCGCCCTCGGCATTAGTTCCATCTGTAAATTCTATATATGCAGGATCATACTTAAGCATGATATTTACACTGCCTAGCTTACCGCTATCAAGCGAGCTAATTTTCATATTTATAGAAAAGCTCTGTCCCGCCTCGGTAGAAAGATCTGTAAATGCTATCCTGCTGCTAAGTGCATATGCATCTATATGTGATGCAATGCAAATTACAGCAACAAAGCAAGGTAAAAATAGCATATATATTTTCTTTAAAAAATTTTTCATGATAATCTCCATCTTTTTTAATTACCTGGCCCTATTAATACAACAGTAGATCCAGAGCTGCCACTTGAGCCTGAAGAACTTGAGCTGCCAGAGCCGCCTGGTCCGTATGTACTTGTACTCGAACTAGTATTATTCGTACTCGTAGTAGTTGTAGTAGTGCCAGTTCCTGAATAAGTAGGTCCGCCGCTTTGTCTTACTATATTTAATCTATAGGTTCTTTGCGAGCCACTTTGTGCAGTAACAATTATATCTATATTATTAGCACCGTTAGATAAATTAACTGTTCCGACTCCGCTTATAGTAGCTGTAGAATCCTTAGCCGTTGCACTAACATTTACCTCGCTAACAGAATTATCTACTATAAGGTCATAGCTTTCTGTGTTCATGTCAAAGGTTGGTGTTAGTGAGAATCCATCTACAGTTATAGAGCCTAGCTTATTATTCGGACTTCCATCAGCCGAAGGACATATAGTCTGATCCGGCATATTATTATATACAGGAATTTCAAATATAAGTGGCATCTTCTTAAGCTCCTCAGAATATGCCTGTCCTAGCTTAGCTCCCTCTCCTGCTGCCCCCTGAACATTAGTCATATACTGGTGCTTGTATAGATTACTTCCAACAACATTAAACTTCTTAAGGTAGAAGGTATCCTGCCCTGCCTTAACATAGTTCTCACCATAAAACTGGGCACCGCCTACTATAGCAGCCTCAACAGAATTCCAAGGCCTGCCATATGAGCCTGACTGTGATGCCCACCAAAGACCTCTTTGCACTGCACTGGTGCTGCCAGATTGATATGCTTCTATATTAAAGAAATTATATATTCCTGGATATGTAGAATCAGTTCCGCTTATAAGTCCACTAGTTCCATTTACGCCCTGCTCCTGTATAATCATGGCAGTAAGAACATATGGATTTACACCAGATTGCTGCGCTGCATTCATAATTATATCAACATAGCTCTTTGTTCCGGATGATGGTGCACTCCCTCCTGTGCTGCCAGAGGTCGAGCCGCTGCCACCAAGATTTATTCCAGGTCCTATAAGTGCTACCGAGCTTGAGCCGGTGCTTGTACCCGGTCCGCCAGAGCTTGAACTTGAACTAGAGCTTGATCCAGGCCCTCCTGTGCTTCCCGAACTAATTGTACTTGTAGTCGTGCTTGAACTGCTACCTGGTCCGCTAACTCCAGGTCCTATCTCCTGAGTTGTCGAACTAGAGCCGCTGCTCATAGCTGATGCAGAGCCACTCATAAACGTATCCTTAATAAGAAGCTCGACTCCGCTTGATGTATTTACAGAGGCATCATAATCCTGATCCAAAAATTGAAATACATATGTAGAATCAAGAAAGTTTCTCGGATCCATATAATAGCTTATTATATCCTGTGATGCCGCAACCCATGATGATGAGTCAAAGCCCGGCCAGGTAGATGTATTCCAGTCAAATGCACCCTCTGCAGTAGACTTCCAAGAGGAAATGCTAGATGTGTATACAAGATTTCTTCCGACTACGCTTTCATTAGTAACTGCCTCATTCCAGTCAAGATTAGTCTTAACCGCACGAAAAACCCAGCTTGGATATTCTGCATGAATTTGTCTTAGCGAGTTCTTATAGCTTTCCGGAAAGCCCTCACTAGTTAATTGTGCCTCAAAGGTGGCATCAGCCGTATAATTAGCTACATCCTTTAGATATGTCTTAGATACATATCCATTTATCACGCTTCCATTGGTACTTGTAACAGTAATCGCACACCAAGTCGCTCCATCCGTTCCGCTAACCTCATCAGTTACCGTAACTCTCGCTCCGTGTGCAAGCGATGTAACCTTTGAATAGCTAGTTCCCGGACCGCTTCGAACATTAAGCGAAGTAGCCTTAACTGTCATCTGCTTTTGTGTATATGCATAAGAAAGCAATCCACCACTATAAGGAGTATATGGCATACTAGATGCCACAATACCCGAAAGCAGGCAGATTGCTATACGTTTTGCAATATTTATTTTCATATAATAGACTTACCTCTTAATAATTATCAATCAGCATACATTATAGTTTTTTATATAAGGGTATGTCAACATAAATGAAGATATTGTCATATAATTCAGTAAATTGTAAATTTTATTAAAACTATTTTTCCTCCAGCATTTGCTTAAGCGTTCTCCACCCAAGCATAGCACACTTTACTCTCGCAGGCATATGCGAAACGTCCTTTAATGCACCTGCCTCATCAAGCCTGTCTATATCGCTATCGCTAGCCTCATTTTTAATCATTTTATCAAAAAGCTCGGCAAGCTTAAGTGCCTCTTCCTTAGTTTTTCCTATAATCATATCAAGCATAATATCTGTCGATGCCTGAGAGATCGCACAGCCGCTTCCGGTAAAGCCGCCATCCGCTATGATATCTCCATCCATATTTAGCTCTAGGACAATGTCATCGCCACAGGATGGATTAACTCCCTCGTGTACTCTGCTTGCTGCCTTAATCTTTTCCTTATGCATAGGATGACTGTTGTGGTCAAGCAAAATCTCATTATAAAATCCATTAATCTCCATATCCCATACGTCTCCTTACACTGGCTATGCTTGCTATAAATCTATCTATATCATTTTCATCATTATAAAATGCTATGCTTGCTCTAACGCTTGACATTATGCCTAAAAATTTATGAAGTGGCTGTGCACAGTGATGCCCTGCTCTTATACAAACCCTGTCACTATCTGTAATCGCCGCTATGTCATGTGGATGAACATCATCTATCGTAAATGTTATTATTCCGCAGTGCTTACTTGCGTTATCACTTCCTATTATATTAACATGCGGTATGCTCTTAAGTTTTTCAAAGCAGTAGCTAGTAAGCTCTGCTTCTCTTTTTTCTATATTATCAAAGCCTATAGAATTAATATATTCTATAGCCGCTCTAAGGCCTACCGCTCCTGCTGCATCTACCGTTCCTGCCTCAAACTTATGCGGTAGCTCGGCATAGGTCGCTCCCTCTGTCGTAACATATTCTATCATCTCTCCGCCACGAAGAAACGGGCTCATGCTATCAAGCAATGCTTTTTTTCCATATAATACACCTATTCCCATAGGTCCAAGCATCTTATGCCCTGAAAATGCTAAAAAGTCAGCATCAAGTTCCTTAACATTAATAGGAATATGCGGAGCACTCTGGGCTGCATCTACAAGTGCAATTCCGCCTTGCTCATGCACCCTTTTTATAGCATATTCTATAGGAAGCTTAGATCCAAGTACATTCGATATATGTACCATAGCAAGTAGCTTTGTTTTAGAATTTATGTTTTTATCAAGGCTTTCCTTTAAAAAGCTGCCGTCCTTTTCACATTCTATAAATCTAAGAGTAGCTCCTGTTTTTTTAGCAACCATCTGCCACGGAAGCATATTACTATGATGCTCTGCTATAGTTATAGCTATCTCATCGCCCTTTGATAAATTATCAAGGGCATAGCTGTATGCAACTAGATTTATACTCTCAGTTGTATTTCTGGTAAATATAATCTCCTTGCAGCTATCCGCACCGATAAATTTTCTAACCGCTTCTCTTGATGACTCGTACTCATTAGTAGCATCTACCGCAAGCGAGTACAGTCCTCTTAGCGGATTAGCATTATGCTTTTTATAAAATTCATCTACCGCATCGATGACGCACTGTGGCTTTTGCTCGGTTGAAGATGAATCAAGATATGCTATATCCTGTGACAGTATAGGAAAGTCTTTCTTATAATCCTTCATTATAAAGCTTCTCCTTAATATAAATAATTATCTATAGTATCAACTAGCTTCTTATCTGAAATAAGATTTTTAACAACATCTATTCTAGCTCTGGCTATTATACTCTCTGCCGCTTCTCTTGATATACCTCTGCTTAGAAGATAAAACATAGATTTATCATCAAGCCTACTTATGCTTGCCCCATGGTTTCCCTCTACGGCTTCCTCACTACAAAGAATTAGCGGAATGGATTTGTTTCTCTGTTTATCTCCAAGAAGAAGAACCTTTTCTATCTCATTTCCCTTAGACTCCTTACATCCCTTTACAAAGTCTATAGTTCCTCTAAGTGTCTTTTCGGAATCCTCTTCTAGTACTCCAGAAAAATTCATCTCACTATTTGTATTACGACCTGTATGTCTTACAACATAATTTATATCCAGCATATTATTTCTTTTTACCAGATATGCACTATCTGCCTTATATGATGAGCCATCTCCCTTGAGCTCTATCTCGGCATTAACATAGCTTTTTGATGTCGATATATAAAGACCTGCAAGCTCTATAGTAGCCTTTTTTTCACAGCTTCCTTCTATATTAATTATAGACGTTCCGCCCATTGACATATTAACTACATATAGCCTTATACTCTCGCCACTCTTTGCAGCTATATGTATGTTATGGATGGTAAGCTTATCCTTATCATCTATAACAATAATATTTTCATTGCCACTACTAATCTTAATATCCTTAACGGCAGCACCAGCCAGGTCTATATCAAGCCTTGCATCATTCATATGGAGACTATTCCATGTAGGTACAGGCAGCCTGTCTATACTAATATTTTTATTCATCAGCCTATACTTCCTTTCATCTCCAGCTTAATTAGATTGTTCATCTCTACTGCATATTCAAGTGGCAGTTCTTTGGAAACATTGTCCGCAAAGCCACTTACTATCATAGCTCTGGCATCAGCCTCGCTTATTCCTCTGCTCATAAGATAGAATACTGCATCATCGCTTATACGTCCTATCCTAGCCTCGTGTCCTACATCCGCATCTCCTGTTCTTATATCCATAGCAGGTATAGTATCTGATCTTGATATATCATCAAGCATAAGCGACTGACATGAAACAGCGGCCTTAGACCTCTTTGCCCTTTCGCCTATTACAACAGAGCTTCTAAAGGTACTTATTCCGCCATCCTTAGATATAGACTTAGTATTAATATAAGAAGATGTATCACTTCCTACATGAACTACCTTAGCTCCGGTATCTAGGTTTTGCCCCTCACCTGCAAAGGTTATTCCTGTAAATTCCATATGTGAATTATCGCCCTTAAGTATAGTCATAGGATAAAGGCATGATACATGTGAGCCAAACGAGCCTGATACCCACTCCATAGTACCACCCTCTTCTATAGTTGCTCTCTTTGTATTAAGGTTATACATATTCTTAGACCAGTTTTCTATAGTAGAATATCTTAGCTTAGCATTCTTACCAACAAAGAGCTCCACGCAGCCGGCATGAAGATTAGCAACATTATACTTAGGTGCAGAGCAGCCCTCTATAAAGTGAAGACTAGCACCCTCATCTACTATAATAAGCGTATGCTCAAACTGTCCTGCTCCCTTAGCATTAAGTCTAAAATATGACTGCAGTGGTATGTCAACATCTACTCCCTTTGGTACATATACAAATGATCCACCAGACCATACTGCTGCATGAAGTGCTGCAAACTTGTGGTCGCTAGGCGGAACAAGCTTCATAAAATGCTCCTTAATCATGTCAGCATATTCGCCATGGATAGCACTTTCTATGTCTGTATATATAACGCCTTTTTCTGCAACGCTTTTTTGCAGGTTGTGATAAACCAGCTCCGAGTCATACTGTGCTCCAACCCCTGCAAGGTATTCATGCTCCGCCTTAGGTATGCCTAGTCTTTCAAAGGTATTTTTTATATCGTCCGGAACATCCTCCCAGGTATCATTCATATGTGTATTAGGCTTAACATATGTAACTATATTATCTATATTAAGTCCGTCTATAGAAGGTCCCCAGTTTGGAATATCTATTTCGTTATAAAGCTTAAGTCCCTTTAGACGTAGCTCTCTCATCCAGTTTGGATCATTTTTCTTTTCAGAAATTTCTAGGACTATATCCTCTGTAAGTCCAGATGTAATCCTATAGCTGTCATTTTCCTCGTCCTTAATATCATATATACTTCTTTTAATATCATCTACCAGTGTTTTTTCCTTCACGCTGTTACCCCACTAAAAGTCTTTTTAGTTCTCGTATGAGTCATAGCCCTCTGTATTTATCTTATCTACAAGCTCAGGGCCGCCACAGCCTACTATATGTCCCTTTACTATAATATGTGTATGGTCAACCTTAAGAGCCTCAAGTATTCTAGTGCTGTGTGTAATTATAAGAAGTGCACCGCCGTGCTGCTCTTGATACAGTCTTACGCCCTTAGATACAAGCCTTACCGCATCTACATCAAGTCCGGAATCTGTCTCATCAAGTATCGCTAGTGACGGCTTAAAAAGCAGAAGCTGAAGTATCTCTATCTTCTTTTTCTCTCCACCAGAAAAGCCTACATTAAGATCCCTTGCAGCTACATTAGAGTCTAGCTCTAGGATGTCCATAGCCTCTTTTAGCTGCTTTTTAAAATCCATAAGTCTTATTTTTTTGCCTGTTCTTTGCTCTAGGGCAGATCTTAAAAAGCTCTCAAGAGAAAGTCCTGCAATCTCCGGCGGCTCCTGAAAGGACATAAACATTCCCAGCCTTGCTCTTTCATCTACAGATGCATTTGTAATATCCTCGCCCTCAAAATTAATACTTCCAGCTGTAACGTGATACCTAGGTGCACCCATTAAGGTAAATCCAAGTGTAGACTTACCAGCACCATTTGGCCCCATAAGAACGTGCGTTTCGCCTCTATTAATAATCATATCTATGTCATGCAATATATCCTTATCATCTACATGAACACATAGTCCTTTTATATCAAGTAACATCTCCGACATATATAGCTCCTTTTTTATTTCCACAAGTTTTATAAAAGTACGTCCTCTATCTGTGCATATAGGAGGGCAGACCTGCCATGCTGCATCTCCATGGCTCGTAACTTTTATATCAAAAAATCCCGCAGGATAATTTCCTACGAGACTTTATTATATCGCATAAACCCTACAAGTCAATAGGTTTATCACAATGCATTTTTATCTATGCAAAAGCTTCTTAAGCATATTCTTTGCCTTGCATGGAATAAACATTATTAGTCTTCCAACCTTATAGGTTGTAGAGCTCTCTATTTCGTGGCTCCAGTTCTCAGCGGTATTTACTCTTTCATTTGCTCTTTTCACATTTTCCTTGGCTATATCAGCATCTCGTTTTTCTTTAAACCAATCACAGATATATGCTTCAAAAAGCATTTTTTGCACTGGGTCAATACCGTTTATGACTTCTTTTTCGCAAATGTCTAATTGTGCATATCTATTTCTTGCCAGTGACAGTAAATGCCTTTCGATTTGTATGGCAACATCAATAGACTCATCATCTAAAGCCACTTTAGAAAAGAAATCCTGAATCTTTATAAATCCACAAAAACATCCGTATGCATTTTCAAAGGTTAACCTTCGTGTCATTGTAGAATCATCTCTATAGCGTCTTTTATAAAAACTCTTATGAATATAGCCTGTGCGATATGCACTCATTATACATTGTGGTGTAAATAATTCATCCTCATGAATAATTCCCTCAGCAAATTTAATATTATTGGATATAACAAAATCTCTACTTAATAAATACAGACA
>CAVBBU010000027.1:0-20795 GCA_963593765.1 Bacteroidaceae bacterium
AATATCTGCTCCGTTTTATTATATCACCTCGGTTTATCTTTTGCATCTCTATGTCGTATATTGTTCCACTATCCTTTGCTATTACATCAAGTCGTATGCTGTGGGCATCTCTATACGAATTAATAGTTTCTTGATTGAATTTGCAAAAATCAGTTGTCGAAAAATTAATTGAAAAACATTGCTGAAATAAATATAGAATTATAAACAGTATATATAATCAGATGCCTAATACCTATCATAAGGTCTTAGGCATCTGTTTTAATCTACTTCGACTTCCCAAGATAAGCCGCTTTCACAGATTCATTTTCCAAAAGCTCTGCACCTGTTCCTGAAATGGTTATCCTTCCTGTTTCAAGAACATATGCCTTACTTGCAATATGAAGTGCCATGTTTGCATTTTGCTCTATAAGAAGAACCGTAACGCCAGCCTTATTAATTTCTTTAATAATGTCGAATATCCCCTTAACTATTAGAGGTGCGAGTCCAAGTGATGGCTCATCCATCATTATAAGCTTAGGTCTGCTCATAAGTGCTCTTGCAACGGCTAGCATCTGCTGCTCACCGCCTGAGAGCGTACCTGCAAGCTGCCAGCTTCTTTCCTTTAATCTAGGAAATAGCGAATATACCCAGTCTATATCTGAATCAAGCGAATCATTTCTAAGATATGCACCTATCTTGATATTTTCAAGGACTGTCATATCCGGAAAAACTCTACGCCCCTCTGGCACCAGAGATATGCCAGATGCAACTATCTTAGTCGGATCCATATTAGTTATATCAGCAGAATTCCACATTATGCTTCCCGATGCTGACTTTACAAGTCCTGCTATACTTCTAAGAGTAGTGGATTTACCGGCACCATTGGCACCTATCAGGGTTACTATAGAGCCGTCCTCAACCTCAAAGGAAATTCCCTTGACTGCTTCTATACCGCCATAATTTACCTTTAGATTTTCTATTTTAAGCATCTTCCTGTTCCACCCCCAAATAAGCCTTTATAACCTTTTCATCATTTCGTATATGCTCTGGATCTCCCTGTGCTATAAGCTTACCAAAATCAAGCACATATATTCTGTCAGATATCTGCATAACCAAGTCCATATGATGCTCTATCATAAATATAGTCAGCTTATATTCATCATGTATCTTCTTTATAAAGTCCGTAAGCTCCTGAGTCTCCTGTGGGTTCATACCTGCTGCAGGCTCATCAAGAAGAAGCAGCGAAGGATTAGTAGCAAGTGCTCTTGCTATCTCTAGTCTTCTTTGAAGTCCATAAGGAAGAGAGGACGCTATCTCATCCTTATACTTTAGTAGGCCCTGCATATCAAGAAGCTCTGAGGCTTCCTTTCTCATGCGTGCCTCCTCACGGTGGTTAAAACGCAGCGTAGCAGAAAATACATTTTGCTTTGCACGCATATGCTTGGCTATAAGAACATTGTCAAATACAGTAAGATTAGAAAACAGCCTTATATTTTGAAAGGTTCTTGCAATTCCCATCTTAGTAATAACGTCCGGCGTATTAACAACAGGAGTAAGTGCCATAGGCGGATGTGAGCCTATATAATTTTTCTTCATTTTCCCATGAGGATAATTAGCAAGTATTACCTCATCATTAAAAAGCACGCGTCCATTAGTTGGCTCATATATTCCTGTTACGCAGTTAAATGCTGTAGTTTTGCCTGCACCATTAGGTCCTATAAGTGCAACTATCTCTCCCTTATTAACCTCAAGCGATAGGTCATTGACAGCTACAACACCTCCAAATTGCATAGTAATATGATCGAGGCTAAGTACATGTTTTGGCATAATTACTTACCTCCCTTCGCAGCTGACTGCTTCTTTTTAAATCTATCCGGCAGATGCTTTATCAAATTATAAAGTCCATTCCAGCTAAATTCATTTGTACCCATAATTCCTTTTCTATAGAAAAGCACAACTATCATAAGAAGAATTGAGAATATAACCATACGAAAGCCTGTTCTAAACAGCGGAATATTTACCCCTGCTATAGTTAGTGGCTCGTCGAAAAATCTCAGCCATTCTCTGCCTGCTGTAAGTAAAAATGCACCAAGCACGCTTCCTGTAACGCTTCCTATACCACCGAGTACAACTATAAGAAGTATGTCATAGGTAAGAGATATCTGGAAGGTTTTAGAGTCTATAGATCTCATAAACATAGCAAGCATGCCTCCGCCTATGCCAGTGAAGAATGACGATATTACAAATGAAAGCTCCTTGTACTTAAAGAGATTTATTCCCATAGACTGTGCAGCAACCTCATCCTCTCTTATCGCCTTAAATACTCGTCCATATGAGGAATTGATAAGAAGTACCATAAGTCCTATGCATACTACAACAAATGCAAAGAAAACATACAGATTAGGAAAGCCTGGTATACTCTTAAGTCCATAAGAGCCATTAGTAATTGTATCTAGCTGCGGTGCTGCTATAAGTGCACGAATAATTTCTGAAAAGCCAAGCGTAGCTATAGCAAGATAGTCGCTCTTAAGTCTAAGAACAGGTATGCCTATCAATGCAGCTATAGCGGCAGAAAGAAGTCCGCCAAGTAGTATGGCAATATAAAACGGAAGCTCTATTCCTGCTATAACTGGAGAAATTCCGCTTATATAATATACCGATGCTCTTTGTGCTACAGGTATAGTAAGTATTCCGACTGTATATGCACCTATAGCCATAAAGCCTGCCTGACCTAACGAAAAAAGTCCTGTGAATCCAGTTAAGAGATTCATAGATACTGCAACTACAGCATATACTGCAGATCTTTCAATAATAGATATCTGGTAATTATATTCATATTGATTATTTTCAAGAAATACTATTATAGCTATAAATATAACAATAGCTACTAGGTTTGGTATTAGCTTTTTTACATCAAATGTTTTATTGTTCATACTAACACCCCCTTAGACTTTATCTGCAACCTTCTCGCCAAATATACCAGTAGGCTTAACGAGAAGCATTATGATAAGTAATATAAATGTAAATGCATCCGAGAAGGTAGAATATCCCATAGCTACGAGTGCAGTTTCACCAAGTCCAAGTATAAACCCTCCTACTACAGCACCAGGTATACTTCCTATACCTCCTATTACGGCTGCCACAAAGCACTTAAGTCCTGGAAGCGAGCCTGAAAAAGGAAATACAGTCATACGATCTGTAAAATATAATATAGAGCCTACAGCCGCAAGAAGTGATCCTATAGCAAATGTAAATGATATAGTAGAATTAATCTTAATTCCCATAAGCTGTGCAGTCTCATAGTCTCTTGATACAGCACGCATAGCCATACCTATCTTTGTATGGTTAATTAGCTGTATAAGAAGTACAACTAGTAATATAGTAAAAAACGGAGTGAAGAATGTTACAAAGGAAGCACTTACTCCACCTATCTGATATATATGCTTTAAAAAAGGAAGCTCCGGATATCCCATAGGAAGTGCTGTAAAAAGATATGTTGCCAGGTTTTGAAGTAAATAAGATACACCTATTGCAGATATCATAACACTCATTCTTGGAGCTGTTCTAAGTGGCTTATAAGCAACCTTTTCTATAGTAACACCAAGTATTACTGTTACTATAAGTACAACCGGAATGGCTACATACCATGGCATAATTGCTACTGCAAATATCATAAAATATCCAGCCATCATAAATATATCGCCGTGTGCAAAATTAATAAGTCTTAGTATTCCATATACAAGAGTATATCCTATGGCTATAAGTGCATATGCACCGCCAAGTGATATACCTGTAAGGCATTGCTGTAAAAATGTTGTTAAGCTCATATGAGCTAACCTCCCATCCGAATATTCCTATGAATTAAACAAGTGGAGGGGAGTACCCTCCACTCGAAATTTTAGTTAAGTCTATTACTCAACTGTAGTTGTTGTAAGGAACTTAAACTTGCCATCCTCGATAGTCTTTATAAATGCCATATTCTTCTTAGCATCACCATTTTCGTCAAATGAGATAGTTCCTGTAACTCCATCAACTGTAAGAGTCTTAAGAGCATCACGTACAGCAACTGTATCTGTGCTTCCGGCAGCCTCTATAGCCTTAATAGCACAAAGGTATGCATCATATCCAAGTGCTGAAACAGCCGGAATAATCTCATCCTGCTTGTTCTCCTTTAGATACTCCTTAAAGCCTGTTATAAATTCCTCTGCCTCTGAATTTGCAGGATCTGATTCATCAAAGAATGTAGAAAGAACTACGCCCTCTGCATCAGTGCCGGCATTTTCGATTATGGTTGCATTTTCCCATGTATCTCCTGCACCGATAACTGCTGTTATACCAAGCTCACGAGCCTGCTTGATTATAAGCGGAGCTGTTGTTATAGATGATGGTGCAAATATAAAGTCTGGGTTTGTAGCCTTAATATTAGTAAGAATTGCCTTAAAGTCTGTCTGGTTAGTCTGGAACTGCTCGTCGCTTACTACCTCACCGCCTAGAGCTGTAAAGCCATCCTTAAAATAAGAAGCAAGACCTGATGAATAGTCATCGCCTAGCTGACTTATAACTGCAACCTTTGTATATCCATTCTGCCATGCATAGTTAGCCATTATAGTTCCCTGGAATGGATCGAGGAAGCATGTACGGAAGTAGAAATCATTGCCCTGTGTAACCTGTGGATTAGTACATGAAGCACCGATAGCTGGTATCTGAGCATCCTCAAAATACTGACCTGCTGCTATAGATACACCTGAGCCATAGCTTCCTAATACAACTGTACACTTTTCACTAACTAGCTTCTGTGCAGCTGTAACTGCCTCTGTCTTATCTGACTTGTTGTCTACCTCAACAAGCTGAATCTTATATTCCTTGTCGCCAACCTTAACTGTAGGATACTTCTGATTAGCATAACGCATACCAAGAACCTCTTGGAATCCGCCGCCACCATTTTCACCAGTTTGTGGCTCGAATACACCAATCTTGATAACATCTCCACCTGAGCTAGAACCAGATGATGAGCTGCTGCTTGAGCTGCCACATGCTGTTAATGCACTAGCGGCTAATGCTGCAGTAAGTGTAATTGCAACTACCTTCTTAAGCTTCATAATTTTTCCTCCTCTTTATATAACCATTTTTTAGTGTTTGTCTATCAAAAACAAATGTCTTTGTATCAAGCACTTATAATATTATATCAATATTTTAACAAATTACAATAAAAAAATGTTATATAGAACAAAAAGGAATAAAAGCAGCCGATTTATAGCCTTTTCTATAATCTGTTTTTGGTATTTAATACTTCTCAAGCTACTATAATCAAAATGCCCTCGCTCGCCCACATTTTATATATGTGCTGCGACGAGGGCATGCATGTGTTTGTTATTTTCTAAACGACGAATACGCCTTACCTGGCACAAGTCCACCAGCTCTTGCATCTGCCATTTCAGATACTGTAACCAACTGATAGCCTCTGTTTGCTAGCTCAGGAATTATTATCTCTGCAGCTCCTGCTGTTGCATCATACAGGTCATGCATAAGAACTATATCTCCATCCTTAACTGTATTTAAAACTGCATTAACAGTTGACTGCGTATTTCTTGTCTTCCAGTCTAAGGTATCTACAGACCACATAATAGCTGACTGTCCTACTGCTGCAAGTGCAGCATCAGTAGATGCATTGTGATATCCACCTGGTGGTCTTGTAACCTTTGGAGTTACACCACATGCTGCTGATATAGCTGCATTAGTTTGATTAACTGTGCTATGTATACCCTCAGTTGATAGCTTGCTAAGATATACATGTGTATATGTGTGGTTTCCTACCTCACAACCGTCTGCAACCATTCTTGCAACACAGGCTGCATTTGCCCCACTAACTCTGTTACCAACCATAAAGAAGGTTGCCCTTCCGCCTACTGCCTCAAGTGCTGTAAGTATTCTATTAGTAACCTTAGAGCTTGGACCATCATCAAATGTAAGTGCTACCATAGGCTTGTTTGGATCTATAGTGCTTTGAACTATCTCCTCTGGCTCACCAGAGTTTTTAAGAGTGACCGCAATTCTTACTCCATCTATCCTCTTTCCGATTCCTTCAACTCCAGCCTGCTCTCCGTTCTTAACCCAAGCACCCCACTGACCGTCTATATATACCTTAGTATATATGTCATATGCTGTCTCGAGGTCTCCATTAAGCCAAACCTTGATTGCCTCAAGCGGTGCTGTGTTGCTTGAAGTATCTCCAGTAGGAGTTGCATTCTCTACGCTATCAAGCCAGCCATAGCCACTTAGGTTTACCTGATACAAAACTGTTCCTGTATATCCCTCTGGCTGACCACTAAGTCCTATCTTAATTGCTGTAGGATAATAGCCATTTCTAATCATGTTATGATTATCAGATATCCAGCTTCCCCAGCCTACAGAATTATAGCTGCATGCATAGGTTGCCTTAAGTGTGCTAGCTGCAGTCTTTGCTTCGTCCGCATAGCTTCTGCTATCTGTTAGCATTGGCATTATACATATGCTAAATATACATACAATTACTGCCGCAAAAAATCTTTTTATAGCCTTCATAATACCTTCCTCTAATCTTATTTGATTTTAGTATAATACCACTATATAAAGCAAAATAA
Source organism: Bacteroidaceae bacterium (assembly GCA_963593765.1). Classification (GTDB taxonomy): domain Bacteria; phylum Bacillota; class Clostridia; order Lachnospirales; family Lachnospiraceae; genus CAVBBU01. The sequence continues at coordinate 6,600 of CAVBBU010000027.1, forward strand.
CAGTCCAAATTCGCATTTTAAATTGACCCTCATAGCTTGAAAGATTAGCTGTAAGCTGTTATTATAGTGAGCGTGTTATCGGAGGATTATATATGTCAAAATACACGAATTATAGCTATCTGAATAAGCAAAATACAATTAATAGAGATAAGGAAGAATCTAGCCTAAAGCATACTCTGCTTGTCTATGTGCTTCCATTTATAATAATTAATTTAATTATATTTTATGTAGTAACAGCACAGCCACGCTTCAGCGTTACTACCGCTGATTCTGCAGATTATAGCTCAGTTAATATAGAGCTAAAGAAAAAAAGTCTTTTCCCTATTAAGTCAGCTTCTGTAGAGCTAGATGATACTAGCCTTGAGCTAAAAAAAGACGGTAGCACATATACTGCCACAGCCACAACTAACGGAACTCTTACTGTTTCCCTTACGAATATCAATGGTATGACTAAGACAGAATACGTACATATCAATTCTATAGACGATGCACCACCTATAGTAAATCTTGATAGTGATACAGATAATAAACTCGTTCTTTCATTTGAGGATACTCAATCTGGAGTTTATTATGATGGAATATATGGTCTTGATTCTACGGGCAAAAAAATAATGCCTTCTCTTATTGATGAAGGCACGAGTACCGTTACATTTAATTATGACGGATTATATATAGAGGTTCATGTTCCCGACAAGGCAGGCCATGAGGCTATAGCCAATTTCGGTGCCGAGGCAGACTTTGATACAACTGCAAATGTCTCAGAGGAGTAGTGTCATTATCCTATAAACATCGCATCCCCGAATGAAAAGAATCTATATTCGTTTTTTACAGCCGCATTATAGGCATTAAGTATATTTTCCCTGCCTGCAAGAGCTGATACTAGCATGATAAGCGTCGACTGTGGCAGATGAAAATTAGTTATAAGTGCATCTAGCATCTTAAATTTATATCCCGGATATATAAATATCTGTGTCCATCCACTTTGTTCCTTTAATATCCCATCCTCACCTGCTGCACTTTCTATAGTTCGGCAGCTTGTTGTTCCAACGCATATTACGCGACCGCCTGCTGCCTTAGTAGCATTTATCATGTCCGCTGCTTCTTTAGAAACAATATAATACTCACTATGCATATGATGCTTTAGTACGTCGGACTCCTTAACCGGTCTAAAGGTTCCAAGCCCCACGTGAAGCGTAACATGTGCTATCTTAATTCCCTTTTTTTCTATATCAGCTAAAAGCTCCTTAGTAAAATGCAGTCCTGCCGTAGGTGCTGCAGCAGAGCCATCATGCTCGGCATATACTGTATTATATCTAGTCTTATCCTTAAGAGTATGCGTTATATAAGGCGGAAGCGGCATCTGACCTAGCCTATCTAACAGTTCCTCCCATATTCCGTCAAAGTCAAATTTTATTATTCTGTTTCCTTCATCTACTATATCTATTACTGTACCCTTAAGCAGTCCCTCGCCAAAGCTTATAACCGTACCTATCTTGCATTTTTTACCCGGTCTAACAAGGCACTCCCAGGTATATGTATCCTTACGCACAAGAAGGAGCACCTCTATCTGTGCTCCTGTATCTTCCTTTGTTCCAAAAAGTCTTGCCGGTATAACCTTAGTATCATTAATAACCAAGCAATCTCCCGGATTAAGATAATCTATAATATTATAAAAATGTTTATGCTCTATAGCACCTGTATCTTTATTAAGAATCATAAGCCTAGAAGAGGCTCTATCTATAAGAGGATCCTGTGCTATAAGCTCTTTAGGCAAATCATAATCAAAATCCTTGACATCCATATATACTATGTCCTTTTAATATTTTCCTTGGATATATTTTACTTGTTTTTCTTGCCCGAAAATATCTTGGTCTTAATTTTTCCACTGGGAAATGTTTCCATTTTAGGGCCTACCTACTCGGCAGCATCTCCCTCTATATGAATAACTGCTTCCTCTACAGATTCATCTTCCACAGTCTCGGTACTCTCCTGCGAGGTTTCCTCAGCCATATCGCTATTACTATCTGAAGCAGTCTGTCCTTCTGAAAGCATATCATATAACGAGCCTAGCTTTGCATCACTAAGAACTGCCTTTGCAAGCTCGGTACGCATCTGACTATCTAATACCTTTACATCCTCGGACAAAGATATCTCATCTACCTTTTCTTGTTCCTCTGTAGTAAGCTTATCTGGCTCCTTCATGGTATATATACCATCATTACAAACAACATATGCCCATGTAAGCATAGGTGCTGGAGTATCTATTCCATTAAACTTAAGCTTACAGCTTATATATACTATATATGAATTATCCTCATATCCCTTAGTAGTATAGCAGACAGTGTCCTCATAGGCTTCATAGGCCTCAGCCTCACTTGTAAGCTTCTCCTGCATTTCTTCAAGTCCGTCTGTATCAGTTCTTCCAAATACCTCATACAGCTTTTGTGCATCAGCATTAATCTTCGCATCCTGATACTTAGAAACCAGCTCTGCTATCTCAGGCACTGCATCCTTTTGAAGTCCATAGCTGTCAAAATCCTGTATATATTTATTATTATCTGGCTCTATACTGCTTGACTCTGCCTCAGTAGATGCCGTAGTTGCATCACTTGGAGTAACCGCCACAGGTTTACTTTTTAGCTTATCTGCTACTACTATAATTATAATAAGTATTATGGTTATTATAGGAAGTGCTAAAAGCTTCATTGCCTTATGTAAGGTCAACTCATCTATGCCTAAAACCTTTCTGTTCTTTTCGTATCTCATCTTGACCTCACATTAATTAATCCATGCACCGTCTGCACCTACATTAAAGGTGTCTACGACAGTATTTCTAGCAAGCTCACCGCTATTTCTATCAAAGTAGTACCACTTATCACCTATCTTAGTCCAACCCTGACACATGTAACCCTGAGAGTCCATATAATAGGTTTTATTATCTGCAGATGTAAGCCACTGATTTGTAACCACTGAGCCATAAACCAGACTGTTAGGATCGGATGTCAGATAGCTCCACTTACCATCTCTTGTAATCCAGCCTGTATGCATATCTCCATTAGTTGTATCAAGGAAGTATGTACCACTTGCAATGCTCTGCCAGCCTGTAAGCATAATACCAGTTGAGCTAAACAAATACCACTTGCCGTCTACCTGTGCCCAGCCATCCTTTTTATAATTACCGTCTGGATATTTGTAATACCAGCTTCCATTAGTAACAACCCAGCCTGCACTGCCTGCTGAATTTGTATTCGCGCCAGTACCGTCCGAAACATGCTTTTCATCTAATTCATATTCATCTGAATCTATCCAAGCTGATGCCTTTCCATATGTTCCCTGCGTATCAGTACTTGCTACTGTTCTTACTCTAAATGAATATGTTCCCTTTTTAGTCATATATGGATAGAAATTATAGCTAGTTCCATTATAGTCTTGCACTCTGTATACCTCAGTGCTTCCTCTTTTAAGAACTATATCATAGTGGCCTGTGCCATTTTTATCATCTGGCTTATCCCAATGTGCCTTTCCTATAGTAGAGCTATCCCATCTTGCATTTTCCGGTTCTGAATAATTTCCCTTAAGTGGCTTTAGCCTTAAGGTAACTGTCATCCTAGAGGTAGTTTTAGAGCATGAGGCATACTCACCGCCAGTTATACTTACCTTCGACGAACCAAAGCTACCCTTAAAATAATAGGCATCTGTAGGCTCAAGAACCACCTTTATCTTAACCTCGTCACCTACAGTAAGCTCCTTTGTGCTCGATGTGACCATACTTGTGCCTGTTATCTCATACTTATCTGATGTAACATATACATTTATATCGCCGCCATATTCTCCTATATTAATCGAGCTATCACTTACAGTATCTCCTACCGTAAGCTCGTTATTTACCTTTATTGATACACTGGTTATAGCCCATGCATCTGCTAATGCATCATCCTTAGTTCCTACGGTTAGGCATATACAAATAAGTGCAAGGCAAAGAAGTGCCGAGCATATTCTCTTAATTTTCATAATCACTCCATCCTTTCAGGATTAATCATGTATAGTATAGTCTATGCCTGTTCTTAAAGCAACTTATATAAGCTTACAATATTCATACTAATTTTATAAAAAGCTGCCTTATGCACGCCCTTCTTCTGTCTGTGTCCATGCTCCGTCTGTTCCAAGGTAGTACCTGATTCCATTTATTAGCTGCCAACCTGTCAGCATATGTCCGTTCGCATCGAGGTAGTACCAGCTTCCGTTTACCAGCTGCCAGCCGGTTAGCATATGTCCATCTGCATCGAGGTAGTACCAAGCTCCATTATCAAGTACCCATCCAGTTGCCATAGTGCCATCAGGCTTTAGATAATACCACGCATCCTTATCCTTAGCCCAGCCTGCAAGCATATATCCATCTTCTCCAAACAGGAACCAGCAGTCTGCGCCCTTATATCTTATAAGCCTCCAGCCTGTTGCATATTCGCCGTTATACAGCATAAACCTATACAGTGTTACTGTATCTGTATTTGCATCTCCTGCATTAACTGTGCTTGCCTGCCATGTTCCGTATGATCTATTAGTAGCTGTAGTCTCTGAACCACTAGAGCTACTTCCATTACCGCAATCGCCTGGTCCGCCCTTGCCGCCAACATCGATATTCACTACGAATGAACCATTTCTGTATGCCGTAATCCACAGACCATCATCGCCCTTTTCTAGCTTAACCGGTACATTTTTATTCTCGTCCTTTACATTAAATATCGTATTCTCACTTACATCTAGGTTTTCAGGATATGGAATCATATATCTTATGCTAGCCCCATTGGTAAAGTAGGTTTTGCTATAATCCGAAGCATTAGTATTCTCTGATTTTATTATGGCATTGTGGGTGATATTTATATATCCCTGACAGTTTCCTTTAATAACCGTATTTGTGCTTAAGCTAAGCACTGCATCATTTTTAATTGTATTGTCAGAGATATAATTTACACTGCCGTCGGCATTATATGTAAAATCGCCACTAATGCTAAACCTAGCACCCTGCTCATATCCAGTCTCCACATCAAATGCCTTTATATATTTATCATTATATAAAAGATATATATATGACATTCCAAGCTCCTTAAGGTAGGAGTCATCCCATTCAAGGTACTTATCTCCTAGCTTAGCATAAAGCTTAGCGCCTGTATTTTGCATGAAGTCATCAAGTGCTATAGTCTTTGATTCGTAGCCATCCTTAGCCTTATTTTGTGCATAATATGTTACCTCTGCCCCATTAAGATCTAGCTGCTTATCTCCATAATAATCATAAAAGGTCTTTGTCGGAGCGGTAATGCTATTTATCGCCTCATAGTTATCGCTGATATCATGTGTATAGAATATCGTAGCACAGCAGCAATCATCTGTTGATGCACCGCCACCTTCCTTGTATACGATAAGCTGTATCTCTGTTCCCTTGCCCTGCACTACCTCGTAGCGTGAGTATGGGGTATTTTCGGTGTCTATTTTCTTTAGACTTCGACCTGCTTCACTTGTCGATATGCTATATCCGTCCTTTACATATATATCTATCTGGTCTCCAATCTTTAGCTCGTCTTTATCTGTAAGCGGAGTTGTCCCTCCGGCACGGCATACCTTAATATAATTTTCATTCTCTGATATATTTATATTGGTATGTAAAATATAAATCGTTGCCGTTTTATGGTCAGCACTTAACCTGTCTGTTGCTTCTCCAACTAATGAATGTCCAGTTACGGTAAATACAGTACCCTCAGAAAACTTAGCATTGTAGCCATCATCTATTTTAAGTATTATACGGTTCATATAGCTGGTGCCGGATTCAAAGTGATCGCCCTCCTGCATCTCCTCAAATTCCTTCTTTACCTTACTATACTTCCACCAGCCTGTAACGCACTTATCAGATGCATTAGCATCGTAAATACTATAGTTGATATCCTTATTTTGCAAATCATATTTGTAGTTAAAGGTATTTAGATATTCGGTAAGTATATCTGTTACCTCCTTAACAGTGGCACCTTCCCCATACTTAGTCCATGTCTTTCCTATCTTTATGCCTTCCCAAGACTTTCCAAAATATTTTATATCTATAAAGCAATCTCCGATAATTACAGCAGACTCATCCGCCGTTTCCTTATCAGTTACCTTTATAAATGTAGTCTTCTTTTGCGATGTGCCGTCATCATATTCGCACAATACCTGAATAGCATAATAATGCCCCTCATTAAGTCCTGACACATCAAAGGCATAGCTATATGTACTGCTAGTTGTTCCATTAGCTGTATACATATCATTTCTTACATAGGTAGGACGTACCTTCGTATATATAGTAATTCCCGTGCCAAGTGTAGCCTCGGTTTCTGTGCCAGCATCAGTAATTTTACCATCACTGTCGCTCTCAAAGCTGCCAGAGCTTCCCAGGTCATATGCCGTTGCAGTAAGAGTAAGTGCCGCATATCCCTTTTTATCTGTAGGCTCAGTGTCAAAGGTTACATTAAGAGGAACTATGGCAGAAACCTCCTTGGCATCCTCCGCCTTATATACCTGTGCCGGCTGCTTAATGGCAAATGCTTCCTTACCAGCCTTATCTACTGCTGCCGCCGTTTGCTGCGTACCTATATAAAAATCTGTTACTGCAAATGCCTTAGTCGCTCCATTTGCTATGCCCCATACCTTAATTAAATATCTACCGCCTGCGGCAAAATACTGCTTGCTTGCATCAGTAAAGATTAGCTTTCCTGTCCAAGTCCCCCCTGCCGCTATTTCATGTTTGTTTACACTCTCTGTATAGAATGCCTGTCCCTTTCTATCAGTGTAATTACTAAGATCTATTGCCCCGGGCCTTACCTCCCCGATATTGTTTGCAGGGAATGCTCCGGCATCAAAGGTAACAGCCTTACTGCTATAGTTTGTAACCTTAACCGGTACACTCACCTTGCCTGAGCCATCCATCTGGACATTTGTATCTGTAGTTGCTGTAACAGAGAGTATGGCAGGTACTCCGGCTGTTTTATCATAGGTAAACAGAGCCTCATCTGACTTTGCATTTGGATAATATACTACAGGCTTTGATTCAATACTGCATGAGCTTACATAGTCTGCAAGCTCACTTGCACTAACCTCATAATTCCCATCAATATCGGCTGCAAATATATTGTAGCTGCTGCCACCTCTTTCATATCCTAAGCCATAGCAAAAGACTGTTGTAAGCTGTCCGCCTAGAGAGCTTTGAAGCCCCGTCTCGTATGCAGATGCTGCTGTATATATATAGTACTCTAGCTCTGATGAGCCTGCTGCAGATAACGTGCTTATACCCTCTTCATTATTAAAATCATCTATAAATGAATTAATCAGCTCATCACCATATTCCTGAGCCTGTCTGTTAAGCTCACCACTGTCTATGCCCATGTCATCTGCGTAAGGCTCATCTCCAGGCTCCATAGTCGGCATAACCATACCACCAGAAAAGCAGCAGTCAAACAGCAGCATTACCTTTCCCTTAAGCTTGCTTACATGCTGCTTAAGCTCAACTCCTGATATGGTATTATCACCTCCAAGACTAAGCTCTGACGTTCCGTCATCATTGTAGCCACCATGGCCTGAATATCCTATAAAGCTAAGCTCATTATCGGCATTCTCATCAATCCAATCCCATACCTTTTTCTTGTATGTACCTGATTCATCTTCAGACGGCACCTCTAGTATCTCTATATCATCTTCCTTAAACTGATTCGTTCCTGATAGTGTAGTCTTAAGTGCCTGCATATCCTCTAGCGGAACGCTGCCTAGGTCGCCATCTAATACGATAAGTAGTGCCTTTCCTGTTGTAGCTGCCTTTTCAACTTTAGTTCTCATTGCAAGGTATGCTCCATATGGCTTTCTAACCTTAATACTGTATCTTCCGCTAGTAAGCACAGCATCGGTATAGCTTGCCCAGCCATCATTATCATCAGGAGTAGCAGTATATTCAAGATCTTTAAGTCTGTCGCCGTTACTTAGCTCCATATCGACTGTTATATAGAAATCACTGCTAACTATCTCATCAGCATAGAACATAATATAGTTGCCAGATTTATCCTTTACAGAAACAGATATTGAGAGCACCTTAAAGCCAAACCATGAATCATTGCCATAGGGTGTCATAAGGATATCTATGTCCGGTTCCATCTTTTTTGTAAAGGTAATTTTCTTCTGCTTGTTGCTTACAGTGGTATATTTTATGGTAAATGAATTGCCATAGTCTGCACCCTTGCTATTTAAAATGATATCCGGCGTGCTGCTAGTCTGTCCACTGTCAGAGCCCAGTGCTGCAGGGCTGATAGCCTCCTCACCATATGCAGCATAGTATTCATCTAACAGCTCCTCCGGCTCGTATGGCATATCCTCATCAGAAAGCTCAAAAGGACTGCCAACGCTTTGAGTAGCATCATCCTCCTGCTGTTTTAGACCTAATTTTGCTAATGCCTCCGAAGTGTCTCCCTCTGCGCTGCCTGTATCAGCACTGGTACTTCCTGCTGCATAGGCTACTGAATTTAAGCTTGGCAAAAATCCCTGCCCTACAATCATACTAAGACTAAGTACCATCGCCATACATCTCTTACTTAAGCTGCTTAATTTCATTGTCACAAACCTCACCTTTCTTAAAGCCATTAATATATAACTGCACTGCTTTTTTGCTAATTTTTTACTAACTCTAAACCTGCCAAAAAATATACCATCTAAGTGTAAAAATTACAAGAAAATATGCACTATAAAAGGAGGCTTGGAATCTCCAAACCTCCTCGTTTTTTCCTACTGTCTTGACTTAATGTCGACCTCATTTATTATATCTGTAACTATCTTTTGTGCCTCATCCTTAGTCTTAGCACTTACGCCTACATACAGCTTAAGCTTAGGCTCTGTTCCTGATGGTCTAAGAACTACCATAGAATAACCCTTAAGCACATACTTTAAAACATTTGACGGCTGCATGCCATTAAGTCCATTTATATAATCCTGATGCTCGGTTACCGGTATTCCTGCAAATGACTTAATGTCCTTAGCTCTAAACTCCTCCATAATGCTATTCATCTTCTTGAAGCCGTCCTCACCAGGGAATACATATGACTCTGTAACATTTAGATAATATCCAAACTTAGCATATATCTCATCAAGCACCTGAAGAAGCGACTTGCCCTCCTGATGATAATAAGCAAACATCTGTGCTAGAAGAAATGCCGCACTTACTGCATCCTTATCTCTTACATGAGTTCCAAGCATATATCCGTAGCTTTCCTCGTAGCCAAATATATATCTGCTCTCCTCATTTTTCTTTGCAAGCTCTGTAACGACCGGGGCAATGTTCTTAAATCCGGTAAGAACATCCACTACCTCTACATTATATTCCTTAGCTATATGATAAATCATATCTGTACTTACTATAGACTTAACGCACAGCGGATTCTTTGGCATACTGTTTTGCTTAACACGCATCTTGCATATCCAGTCAAGAAGAAGCATACCAGTTTCATTGCCGCTTATAAGTCTGTAGTCGTCGCCATCCTTAACAGCTATTCCTATACGGTCTGCATCCGGATCTGTAGCTATAAGTATGTCTGCATTTTCCTCTTTAGCTACCTTTAGTCCAACCTCCATAGCCTGTCTTATCTCTGGATTCGGATAAGGTGCTGTAGGGAAATCTCCGTTAGGCTCTGCCTGCTCCTTAACTAATACTATATTTGTAAATCCATTTTGCTTAAGGCACTGTGTAACGCACTTAAGTCCTGTTCCGTAAAGTGGTGTATAGGCTATCTTGCATGATTTGTCTACAGTATCGCCTATAAGGTCCCATGCCGATGCTGCCGCTACAAACATATCTCTTACACTATCATCTATATATTCTATGCTGCCAGTCTTAAGATATGCATCAAAGTCATAGGTCTTGTCGTCAAACATAGGCTCGCTTAGAATATTCGCTGTTACCTCATCTGCTGCTGCCTCATCTATCTGACAGCCAGTATTATCATATGCCTTATATCCATTATACTGTGATGGATTATGGCTTGCTGTTACAACTACGCCACCATCGCAATCAAAAAATCTTACAGCAAATGAAAGGCTAGGTGTAGGCATAAGCTCCTTCCATATATATACATGCACTCCTCTAGATGCCATAATAGCAGCAGTCTGCTTAGCAAAAAGCTCTGACTTGTGTCTGCTGTCATATGCTATAGCCATAGACGGCTCACTGCTTTGAGACTTAAGATAAGTAGCATATCCTCTGGTTGCTCTTCCTACTGTATATATATTCATGCGGTTAGTTCCAGCTCCCAGTATTCCTCTAAGGCCAGCTGTACCAAACTCAAGCTCCTTGTAAAATCTGTCATTGATCTCGGCATCATTGCCCTCTACGCTCTCTAAATCCTTTACAAGGTCGCTGTCACTAAGCTTAACATTCTTCCATTCGTTATACCTGTCTATAGTTTTCTGATCCATAATACCCTCCTTTTATATTTTATAAATTCTAAAGGCTCTCATACTCAAGCCCAATAAGACAAAGTCCCTCCGGCGGAACCTTAGGTCCTGCCATAAGTCTATCTCTCGCATCTAGTATCTCTTTTACATGCTCCGGCGGATATACGCCCATGCCTACCTTTATAAGAGTGCCTACTATAATTCTAACCATGTTATATAAAAAGCCATTGCCCTTAATGTCTATTACTATCATCTCATCATATTTATTAACCGTAAGCTCGTATATAGTTCTTATAGTTGTTTCTGTCTGCGTGCCAAGACTGCAAAAGCTTTTAAAATCATGTCTGCCTATAAGGTAGCCGGTCGCCGCCTGCATTTTTTCTACATCAAGCCTAAAATAGCAAAAATATGTATTTCGTCTAACTAAGGGATTTGCTATCCTACTATTATATATAGTATATTCATATGTCTTTATGCTGTTTTGTTTTCTTGGATGCCAGCCTAGGGGAACCTCTCTTGACTCCTGTATTCTTATATCAGCTGGTAGTCTTTGGTTAATTGCATAGCAAAACTTGCTTGCCTCCATACGCATGTTGGTATCAAAGACTGCTACCGCTCCGAGTGCATGAACACCTGAATCAGTTCTGCTAGCTCCTATAACAGCTATGTCCTCGCCGCACAGCTCACCTATAGTTTTATTTAGCACCTCTTCTATCGTTATGCCATTTGGCTGCATCTGCCAGCCGCAATAATCAGTTCCGTCATATGCTATAGTAAGCATAATTCTTCTCATATATTATCTCCATATAATTATACCAGATATTAATCTAATAATTATAATAATTATCAAATAAATAAATATGCATATATATGCTGCCATATCTCTTTTTTTATATCTAAGCGGCTTCATCTTAGTTCTTCCCTCGCCGCCGTGGTAGCATCTAGCCTCCATAGCTATAGCAAGGTCTGTTGCTCTTCTGAATGCAGATATAAAAAGCGGAACCATAAGAGGAACCATGGACTTAGCCCTTTGGATAAGATTTCCATGCTCAAAGTCCGCACCTCTTGCCGTCTGTGCCTTCATAATCTTATCTGTTTCTTCTATAAGAATAGGTATAAATCTAAGTGCTATAGACATCATCATAGATATCTCATGCACAGGCACCTTAACTACCTTTAGAAAGCCAAGGCTTTTTTCTAGTCCGTCTGTAAGTGCATTAGGCGTTGTAGTAAGTGTCATAACAGATGAGCCAAGAACAAGAAGCATAAGCCTAATGCCCATAAAGGCTGCTAGGTAGATGCCTTCCTTTGTAATCTTGATTATACCTAGCTGCCAAATAACCTCGCCCTCTGTCAAAAACAGATTAAAGCTTACGCTTATAAGTAATAAAAATACTATAGCCTTAAGTCCTCTTACCATAAATTTAAATGGCACCTTAGATAGCTTTATAGCAATAAATAAAAATATGCCTGCTGCTATATAGCCCAAAAATGAGTTGCATAAAAAAAGGCTAATTATATATATCATAGTTCCGAAAAGCTTTACTCTCGGATCTAGTCTGTGTAATATCGAATCAACTGGATAATACTGCCCCAGTGTAATATCTCTAATCATTATCTCTATCCTTTTAGAAGCTTAAGAATGGCATCCCTTGCCTCTGGTACTGTAGTTATATCCTCGTCTATGTTATAGCCTGCATCCTTAATTCTATGAACTATATATGTTATCTGCGGTGCAGAAAGTCCCATAGCCTCAAGCTCCTTATAATGCCTAAAGACCTCTCTTGGAGTTCCGTCATAAACCTTTCTGCCATCATCTATAACTACAAGTCTCTCTACATATTTGGCTACATCCTCCATACTATGTGAAACAAGAATTATAGACATGCCCTGCCTGTGAAGCATGGCTATTTCATCTAATATTTCACTGCGACCTCTTGGATCTAGTCCGGCAGTTGGCTCATCAAGAATCAAGACCTCTGGATGCATAGCTAAAACTCCTGCTATAGCAACTCTTCTTTTTTGTCCTCCGGATAATTCAAATGGACTTTTTTTATAATAGCTTTTGTCAACTCCTACAGCCTCTAGTGCCTCCACGGCTCTCTTTCTTGCCTCTTCATCACTAAGTCCCATATTTTTAGGGCCGAAGCATACATCACTTATAACATCTATCTCAAAAAGCTGATGCTCCGGATATTGAAATACTAATCCCACCTTAGCTCTTAGTGCCCTGATATCATAGTCCTTACTATATATATCCTCACCATTATAATATATATGTCCGCTTGTTGCAGTTATAAGTCCATTAAAATGCTGTATAAGTGTAGACTTGCCAGAGCCGGTATGTCCGATAATTCCAAGAAACTGTCCATCTGGAATTTCAAGATTTATATCCTTTAATGCAGCCTGCTCAAAGGCTGTTCCCTGCCCATATATGTAATTAACATCACATAGCTTTATAGACATCTTATCTCTCTTTCTTAAGAAGTGGCTCTAGGTAGCTCATAAACTCGTCTATGCTTAGCACTCCAAGCGGAATATCTACTCCTGCAGCTCTAAGCTCATCTGCAAGCTCTGTTACCTGCGGAACATCAAGCCTATAGTTTTTTAATTCCTTTGCTCTTGAGAAGATTTCCTTTGGACATCCGTCCATAACTACTCTTCCCTCGTCCATAACTATAACTCTGTCTGCACCTACAACCTCTTCCATATAATGGGTTATAAGTATTACTGTTATATGCTCTCTTTTATTAAGCTCTGTTACTGTTTTTATAACCTCTGTTCTTCCGTTAGGATCTAGCATAGCAGTCGGCTCATCAAGTACTATGCACTTTGGCTTCATAGCCATAACTCCTGCTATAGCAACTCTTTGCTTTTGACCGCCTGATAGTCTGTTTGGTGACTTAAGTCTATAAGCTGTCATGCCTACAGCCTCTAGGCTTTCGTCAACCCTTCTCCATATATCGTCTGTAGGCACGCCTATGTTCTCAGGTCCAAAGCCTACATCCTCCTCTACTACATTGGCTATTATCTGGTTATCTGGATTTTGAAAAACCATACCAACTGTTTTTCTTATATCAAGCAGGCTTTCATCGTCCTCTGTATTCATTCCGGATATAAAGATAGTGCCATCTGTCGGAAGTAGTATTCCATTCATATGCTTTGCAAATGTAGACTTTCCGGAGCCATTGTGCCCTAATATAGCAACAAAGCTTCCAGCCTTGATGTCTATAGATATATCATCTATAGCTCTGCTGACCTCAGCCTTGTCATCCTCGTCATCTCTAGTTATATAGTCATATATAAGCTTTGTAGCTTTTATTATACCCATAATATATTTTGGCCTTTTAAATATCGGTGTTAGGGAAGTTCTGCTTTCATTGTAGCTCAAAATCCACTCGATGGATTTTGGGCTTTCAAGCAGAACGGCTTTATTCGCTATGCTTGTGCTTTGCATCCCACTAATTCCTTTTACAAGGAAGTTCTGCTTTCAGTACAGTGCAAAATCCCCTCGATGGATTTTGCACTTTCAAGCAGAACGGCTTTTTACACTAAGCTCACTCTGCACTGCGTTTGAGTTCGCTAAGTGTAAAATAGCCCCACGCTACACATCAGGTAACATGAGGCTTCTTAGACGTGCGTGAGAGGATTCGAACCCCCGACACCTTGGTCCGTAGCCAAGTGCTCTATCCAGCTGAGCTACACACACATGCAACAATGTATTAGTTTATATTAATAAGCTTT
>CAVBBU010000028.1:0-20628 GCA_963593765.1 Bacteroidaceae bacterium
GTTCCATTAACTATCTGAAGCTTTAGCCTTTCTCCATCGTAGCTAGTATATCCAGCGCCTGAATTATTCTTTGCTTTTACAGATGTATTATCTGCAGATTCAAATATCAAGTCTTCAAAATCATAATCATAAAATAGCCTATTAAAATACAGGCAAGGCATAACTTGAATTTCAAAGGTACCCTTGTTATGCAAAATCTCTCCATATGTATAGCCAGATGCATTTTTCTTAAAGTCACTGCCATCTGGTGTATTAGCTAGCCTAGCAGCATCAAGTGTCCATTGTCCGTCGCATACATCAAAATAGCTGCTGCTATCAGTAACAGTTTGATCATTAAAATAAAGTACATTGCCATATTCATCCGTATAGCTTGCATATATTTGATAATATTGCTTTGAGTTCTCGGTATAAAGCGGTAAGGTTTCTATAGGAAAGCTAAAGCTTATATCTGATGAGATATAGCCTTCATCCTTTTTCTCATACCTTACTATTAATTTTTTATCATAATTAAATGTCGTATAGCTACCCTTTGTAGACCAATCAGAGCTTGCACTATTACGCCAATTATTTATAATCTGCCTTGGCTTCCATGTGGTATCATTATTTACAGTACTTACCTCCCAGGTCGGAGTAGTATTATCTGCTGTAAATAAAAATCCATCTGTTTTATCAGCATCATCAGACTTAACCACCAGTGCCTTGTTTGAATTACTATAATTATTATATAGCCTTGCAGAAAACTCATATGTGTTTTGAGTAGCAAGATTATCAAGTAATATTTCTGCATTTTGAACAACCATTATAGATTGATTAAGAGTATCATTGAAGCTTGTGCCTACATATTTTAATGTAATAATCGTTCCGTCAGCAGAAGTGCTATAGCTAGACTCCCATGATGCATCTGTTTCTAATGTATTTGTATCTGGAACAAAGCCCTTCGGAACAAATATCTCTACAGCTACGTCCTCTGGTGTTTGATTATTTTTAATGTCACTAGGTGCTATAACCCATCTAAGTCTTATATTTTTTGTTCCGCTTTTTCCTATTGCAAAATCATCTGGATCACTTATAGAGCCATCTACTGATTCTAGCTTTATGCAAGATACAGCACTACTATTAACTATTTTGGCCACATTCGAAGGCGAAGCAAGCCTAAATATTGCATTACTTTGACTAGATAGCAATACCTCACCATCTTCTATAGCTTCTTTTTCGGTATTAGATGACGTAGCTAGATTATTAATAACCGCTCCGTCTGTTATAATGTCTTCATTATTTGCATCTGAACTAGAAGCCTTAGGTGACAGGGCTGTGGTTTTAGGGATTTCTGTATTAATTTTAAATATAGATGCACTTTCTCTAGCAGCATAAAAATAGCTATTACTAGTATAAATAGAACCCTCTATCATAGCTATGCTAAGTAAAAATGCTATAATTTTTTTTAATTTTTTTACCTGCTTTTCCACGATTTAAAACAGCTCTCCTTTAGTAGCATACTCCCTATAATTGTATATGCACTATCAATAAACTGTCAACCACATGCAAATATTTTTAATGAACTAAAAAGACAGGCGACCTTTTAAAAATCGTCTGTCTAATATATTAATTATCTTCCTCGGTGCTAGCTGCATTCTCCGCTCCGGTATCCTGCACTCCGCTCGCACTTTCATCATCAAGCGGTGCCTCAAGTGCCTTCATGCTAAGTGATATCTTCTTAGCCTCTTCATTAAAGTCTACAATCATAGCCTTAATTTCCTGACCTACCTTAAGAACATCCGAAGGCTTCTCAACTCTTGTTCTAGATATCTGAGATACATGCAGAAGTCCGTCTATGCCCTCTTCAAGCTCTACAAAAGCACCAAAGTCTGTAAGCCTAGCAACCTTGCCCTCTACGACATTGCCAACTGCAAACTTGGTCGCAGCATCTCTCCAAGGATTCTCATCCGGGAACTTCTTACTAAGCGCAATCTTATCTCCGCTTATATCCTTGATAAAGCATCTAACCTTATCTCCAAGCTTAAATACCTTCTTAGGGCTCTCTGGTCTGCCCCAGCTCATCTCAGATATATGCATAAGTCCATCTATTCCGCCTATATCTATAAATGTTCCGAAGTCTGTTATACTCTTAACCTCGCCCTCTATAACATCGCCTGGTCTTATATGCTCAAACAGTGCCTTCTTAAGCTCTGCCTTCTTAGCTACTATAAGCTGCTTGCAATCGCCTATTACTCTTCTTCTCTTAGGGTTGAACTCTGTAAGTACAAATTCTACCTCTTGATCCTTATACTTGCCCAGATCCTTCTCATATAAATCTGATACAAGGCTTGCAGGTATGAAAACTCTAGCTTCATCTACTACAACTGTAAGACCGCCATTAAGTACCTGTACTACCTTAGCCTTAAGAACCTCTTTATTATTAAATGCTTCCTCTAGTCTCTTGTTGCCTCTGTCTACAGCAAGTCTTCTGTATGAAAGTGCAACCTGACCCTCGCCATCATTAACCTTGATAACCTTAGCCTGCATCTCTTCACCAGGCTGTACAACAGTTCTAAGATCCAGTGACGGATCATTAGTATACTCTGCTCTGGTTATAATACCATCAGACTTGTAGCCTATGTTAAGTATAATCTGATTATCCTTAACGCTTATAACCTTGCCAGTTACAACCTCTCCTGTATGTATAGTCTTAAATGAATCCTCTAACATTTGTTCAAAACTCTGATCTGACATAATTTTGAACCTCCTCGATAATATGTTTTGGGGTTGATGCTCCAGCTGTGATACCAACTGTATCCTCAGATGCAATCTGTGCAGTGGATAGGTCGTTAGCTGATTGGATAAGGTAGGTTCTCTCACACGCCTCGCTGCATATGTTATATAGCTTTTGTGTGTTTGAGCTGTTCCTGCTTCCAATAACTATCATAACGTCTACCTCTTTTGCTATACTTCTTGCATCTAGCTGACGTTGCTTGGTAGCATTGCAAACCGTATTAAAGCCTTGTATATCATAACCCAAAAGCTTTATTTTTTCAACACATTCTTGAAACTTGCTATAATTAAATGTAGTCTGTGCCACAATAGCTATATGCTTTTCTTTAGGAATATCAAGCTTTATAAAATCCTCTATGCTTGATATAACCATAGTATTAGCATCTCCCCAGCCCTTAATTCCTATTACCTCTGGATGTACTGGGTCGCCAACTATTATAACTGTATGACCTTTTTTTGATTCTTCACTGACTATATTATGTATCTTCTTAACAAATGGACAGGTCGCATCTACAACATTCGCACCAGACTTTAATGCCTTATCATATACCGCACTTGAAACTCCATGCGATCTGATAATAAGTGTAGAATCCTTTCTTCCATCAAGCAGACTTATATCCTCTATTATATCTACACCCTTGCTTTTAAGATCCTCAACTACATATTCATTATGTATTATAGGTCCATATGTATATACATTTTTCTTTTTTTCATCTATCTGCTTATATACCTCATCTACTGCTCTGCTTACTCCAAAGCAAAAGCCGGCAGACGGTGAAAGTATAATCCTTGGCATGCTTAATTTCCCTTTTTAGCTAATTCTAATATTGTATCTACTACCTCATCTATGCTCATGTCGGATGAATCTACAAGCACTGCATCCTCAGCCTTAACAAGCGGACTGTTTTCCCTGTGCATATCTCTGTAATCTCTATCCTCTATATCCTTTTTAATAGTAGCCATGTCGCAGGTTATATTCTTTTCCTCTAGCTCCTTATATCTTCTTTTAGCTCTTGTATCTACGCTGGCAGTAAGATATATTTTCACATCAGCATCAGGAAGCACCTTTGTTCCTATATCTCTTCCGTCCATAACTACATTTTGCCTTTTTGCAATATCTCTTTGAAGGCTTACAAGCTTTTCTCTAACAGATGCATATACGCTGCAGCTACTTGCCATATTGCCTACCTGCTCTGTTCTTAGCTTATCTGTAACATCTGCTCCATCTATATATACATGCTGGATGCTATCTATATAGTCTACGCTTATATTAGCATCAGCTATAGACTTGTCTATGCTTTCTTCATCATCAGCCGATATATTATTTTGTATAAGATAAAGTGCTATAGCTCTATACATAGCACCTGTGTCTACATATATATAATCAAGCTTTTTACTAACTAGCTTTGCTATAGTTGATTTTCCTGCACCGGCAGGTCCATCGATAGCTATTGCCCTCATAATATGCTCCTTCCTGCAAGATATCCTGTCGACCATGCAATCTGAAGATTATATCCGCCTGTGGTTGCATCAAGGTCAAGTACCTCTCCTGCAAAATACAGCCCACTAACTAGCTTTGACTGCATAGTTTTTGGATCTATATCCTTAGTGCTTATTCCGCCCTTAGTGATAATAGCCTCCTCATAGCCTCTAGCATTTGTTATCGTAAGCTCTAAATTTTTTGTAAGCTTAACTAATCTTTCTCTTTCTGTCTTTGTTACTGCATTAGTTTTTTTATAAGGATCTATCTCTGACAGATCAACTATAACTGGTATAAGCTTACTTGGATAAAGCTCTGAAAGCGAATTTCTAAAATCCTTATTTAGATTATTATTAAAATCTCTGACTATTCTATTATCTAGCTGCTCGGTGCTAAGTGCCGGCTTTAGATCTATATGCAGCTTTAGCTCTCTTTCCTTTAAAGTTTTAACTACATAAGAGCTGGCAGATAAAACCAAGGGACCGCTAATACCAAAATGCGTAAATAGCATCTCCCCCTGCTCATCATATAGCTTCTTTTTTCCGTCTGTTATGCTAAGTCTTACATTTTTTAATGACAGCCCTTGAAGCCTTTCACATATATCCTCTTTAATTACAAGCGGAACTAATGATGGAAATATTTTTGTAATAGTATGTCCACTTTCCCTAGCCCATGTATATCCATCACCTGTAGAGCCTGTGCTTTTATATGACAGTCCTCCGGTACATACTATGGTGCTGCCTGCATATTCCTTTTTACCGCTATTAAGCAAAACACCCTTACATATACCATCCTCTATAAGTATGCTTTTAATCTCAGTGCGAAGCTTAATTTCTACATTATACTTATTAAGCAGCCCCTCTAATGCATTTATCACATCTATGCTTTTATCAGAAACAGGAAATACCCTTTCTCCTCTTTCTACCTTTAGCCTGCAGCCTGCATTTTCAACAAGCTCCATCATATCTGTATTAGTCCATGCATCAAATGCACTATATAAAAATCTAGGATTAGAAATAACATGCCTCATAATATTTTCCATATCTGAGGCATTAGTAAGATTACACCTTCCCTTACCGGTTATATATAGCTTTTTGCCAAGCCTTTCATTTTTTTCATATATGCTAACACTGTGGCCACTCATAGCTGCACTTATAGCAGCCATAATTCCTGCAGCCCCACCGCCTACAACTATTATTCTGCTCATAGCTCTGTAGTAACAAAGATATCATATATAGCTCTTATAGCATTTTCAAAATCACTATCCTTGACTCCTAATATAATATTAAGCTCAGAGGAGCCCTGGTCTATCATCTTTATATTAATTCTTGCATGAGATAGTGCAGCAAATATACGAGCAGCAGTACCTCTGTTAGCCTTCATTCCTCTACCAACTACTGCTATAAGTGCTAGATTTGATTCCATCTCAACAGAATCAGGATGCACTGCTCTGTGTATTCCTGCAACAACTCTTTGCTCATGGTCCTCGAACTCACTTTGATGAACTATTATAGTCATGGTGTCTATTCCAGATGGCATATGCTCAAAGGAGATACCATTGTCCTCAAATACCTCTAAGACCTTACGGCCAAATCCGACCTCAGAGTTCATCATGGCTTTATCTATATTGATAGCGCAAAAGCCCTTCTTTCCTGCTATTCCGGTTACAGTATAGCTAGGATTTTTGCATGTGCTCTCAACTATCATAGTACCGCCATCCTCTGGATGATTTGTGTTTCTAATGTTGATAGGAATTCCTTCCTTTCTAACAGGGAAGATCGCATCCTCATGCAAAACACTAGCTCCCATATATGCAAGCTCTCTAAGCTCTCTATAGGTTATAGTTTCGATCACTCTAGGATTTTCTACTATTCTAGGATCTGTAACTAAAAAGCCAGATACATCTGTCCAGTTCTCATACAGATCAGCACGAATAGCTCTTGCTATAAGTGAGCCTGTTATATCAGATCCGCCTCTTGAAAAGGTACATATGCTTCCGTCAGCCTTAGAGCCGTAAAAGCCAGGAATTACAGCATTGTTTTCATGCTCTAAGGTATGTGCTATCTCTTCATTTGTTTTTTCTGAATCCAGAGTGCCATCCTCATTAAAGAATATAACATGCGCAGCATCTATAAATTTAAAGCCAAGATAGCTAGCCATAATTATACCATTAAGGTATTCGCCTCTTGATGCTGCATAATCTCTGCCAAGCTTCTTAACAAAATTTTCCTCTATAGTTTTAAATTCGCTATCTAGATTTAGATTAAGATCAAGTCCATCTATAATCTCATTATATCTTGCCTTAATCTTATCAAACAGCTTAGCATAAGGCTTACCGCCGCTTGCAGCATCATAGGTTTGATAAAGTAGGTCTGTAACCTTATCATCCCTTGAATCTCTTTTACCCGGTGCAGAAGGAACAACATATCTTCTTGATTTGTCTGCACGTATTATATCTCCTACCTTTTTAAACTGCTTCGAGCTAGCTAGAGAGCTGCCTCCAAATTTAACTACCTTTTTCATATTCTCCTCATCCTTATCTATATAGGCTATTCATTATCCATACAGCTATAAAAATTAATATCTCCTATAGCAGTATTATCATTAACAGTTTCATCCCAAAGCTTATTATCTATACTTAATTCTATTTTCTTTCCATAATCGCTATATATCTTTTCTACCGCCTCGGTAATTCTTTCATCCTCAAGCTGCTTTTTATTCTCAGCTGTCGCCTCTTCATCAAAGCTGCTTATACACTTTATTATATAATACTCACCTGAGTCTACGATTATATCACTAACAGCTCCATCTGTCAGATTATCTAAGGCAGCCTTTAGTGTATCTGATAGCTTGCTATAGCTTATTTTTATATCTACAAGCTCATCCTTAGTATATTGCCTTGCTACTGATATAAAATTACCACCCTCTGCGATAGTGCTTTGTGCACTTAGTATATCCTGCCTGTTATCTGTCCTTATAATAGCAATTCTAACTATCCTTGCCTCACTTTGACTTACCTCTGTGTCCGCATTTGCTATTATATTATCTATAGAAAGTCCGGCTCTTACATATTCACTATATATATCCTTTATATCCTGCTTAGATATATTGCCGAAGGCATTTTCCGTATTAGACACCTCAGTAAATAGCTTATCTGTCCATGTATCTATGCTACCCACATCCTGAGAGCTAAGCTTAATATCATTATCCTTAGCATATTGATTTAATATATACATATGCTCGAAAAATTTGTACATATCATCATAAAATGCACTGCTATAGCTAGTTCCATCTGATAGGCTGCTACTCCATATGCCATCTCCATAAGAGCTGCTAACTATATTTTTTTGTGATGCGATAATTACTGCCATCTGACCTAATGAATAATCAAGCTTCTTATTCGACACCTCATTATCACTATTTTTTTTACCGCAGGAGCATGTGATAAAAGCCAAGCACAAAATCAAAATTATAGCTCCTGCTCTTTTTATATATTTCACATTAGCTCCTTTTATAGCAGTCCTCTTAATATCTTTAAAACGCCATCCTCAGTATTTTTAGCTGTCTCAAATCTTGCAGCCTTCTTAGCGGCATCGACAGCATTGCCAACTGCATATGAATAATATGCTGCCTCGAACATAGGTATATCATTTTCCTGGTCACCAAAGACCATAGTTTCTTCCTTTTTTATGCCTAGTGACTTTTGAAGCTCCTTTATAGCAGCTCCCTTGCTTACGCCTAATGCTCCAGCATCAAGCCATATCTCACCTGAAAGATTAAGCTTAATCTTGTCAGCATACTTCTTTCTAATATCTACAACAAGTGGTGCTATGTTACCATCATAATAAAGCGCTGTCTTATTAACCGGCTTATCTAGCTTAAGCAAATCATCTACCTGGTGAATGTCTACATGGTAGCCCTTGCTTGACAGCTCTAAAAGCTTTTGATTTTTTGTATCAGAATAATCGCCATCTGCTGTAGACAAAAGTACATCAATTCCAGGAATTTTTTTTGCATCCTTAACAAGCTCTTTTACTATATTAGGATCCATTTCATTAAAGAATAGTGTTCTTCCATGCATCCCTATATATCCGCCATTGTTTGAGATGTAGAATATCTTATCCTTAATCTTATCAAATAAGTATTCTATGCTTATCCAGTGACGACCAGATGCAACTGCAACATATATACCCTTATCATGCAGCTTCTCAAAGACATCAAACACCTCTGGATTGATCTCCATAGTGCCATCCTTAACAAGAGTTCCATCAATATCGCTTGCTACTAGTTTTATCATATCTCCTCCTTTTGATACTGCTAATACATTCCGCTAACAACGCAGGCAATAATAATTCCAAGTATAGCTCCTGCCCAAACCTGAAGTGGCGTATGTCCTACAAGCTCCTTAAGTCTTTCATGAAACACATCCGGATTTTCAAAATCCCAAAAGTCCTGCTCCATTATCATATTAAGAAGCTTAGCCTGCTTCCCGGTTTCTCTTCTAACTCCCATCGCATCATACATAACAACCATTGCAAGTATAAAGCTTATAGCAAATTCAAATGAGTCTAATCCATATTCAAGTCCTGCTGCTGTTGTAAGTGCACATACGGTACTGCTGTGTGAGCTTGGCATTCCTCCGCTTCCATATATACGCTCTATAGAAAATGTTCTATTGGTCAATGCTTCTATAACCAGCTTAAGTAGCTGTGCTGCAAACCAGCCAACCGCTGCACAAACCAGAACCTGATTTCTTAATATGCTGTCTATAATTTCCACCTAATACTCCTTTATAACTAATTTGGTATACATACTGACCTTAGAAGACTTGCTATGCCATCCTTTATTTCCCCAACTGAGCACAGCTTATCTGCATAAGTAATAGCCCACGCTTCCTTGCTTTTTGGAAGCCTAGGCGTAAGCGGCCACATATGTGTAATTATCATATCGTATTCCTTATCGCTTATATTAAAATATTTCTTGGCATTGTTAGCAGCTATTCTTGCATGCGTAAAGCCATGCAGCCTACTTCTGCCGTCATCATTTGTATGCCAATCATATAAAAACATATCATGCAAAAGGCCTGCTCTGGCAGCTGCTATATAATCATAGCCCTTGCTTTTACATATATTATAAGCAAAGTATGAAACATATATACTATGCTCCATACAGGTCGTTCTTCCGTGCTGGATATAATTATCCTCAGACTTAAATATATCTGAGCTAAGTATATCCAGCACTATATCTATATATTCCTTATCCTCTTTTATCTCCTGTAATCTCATCCTTTAATATCCTATAAGCCAGTCATACAATTCCTGATATTTAAGTGCCGAAGCCTGCCAAGAATAATTAGCTGCCATAGCTCTGTCTATCAGCTTATTCCATTCCCTCTTTTTATCATAATATATATGCTTAGCATAACGAACTGCACCTAGCATCTCATGTGCATTATAATTTGCAAATGAAAAGCCTGTTCCAGTTCCCTCATACTCATTATAAGGTATTACTGTATCCTTTAATCCGCCTGTTTCTCTAACAACAGGAAGTGTGCCATACCTAAGTGATATAAGCTGGCTAAGTCCGCAAGGCTCAAAAAGTGATGGCATAAGGAACGCATCACAGGCAGCATATATTCTATGTGCTAACTCCTCGCTATAATATATCTGTGCTGAAACTCTGCCCTTATACTTCCAGTCGTAATGCCTGAACATATTTTCATATTTTTCATCACCTGTTCCAAGCACAACTAGCTGCATATCGTCAGAGCAAAGCTCATCCATAACACATTCTATAAGATCTAGTCCCTTTTGGCTAGTAAGTCTGGATACTATTCCTACCATAAACTTTTTATCATCAACCTCTAGCCCCAGCTCCTGCTGCAATGCCTTTTTGTTTTTGGACTTATCCTTTCTGAAGCTTTTTATATTATAATTTTTATATATATATTTGTCAGTCTCCGGATTATATTCCTTATAATCTATACCATTAACTATGCCTCTTAGTGAATTAGACCTAGCACGCATAAGCCCATCTAAGCCCTCGCCATAAAATGGTATCTGTATCTCCTTTGCATAGCTTTCACTGACTGTAGTAATCGCATCGGCATATACTATACCGCCCTTAAGCAGGTTACCATTTTTGTATGCCTCCAGCTTATCTGATGTGAAATAATAATCAGACAGCTCAGAAAGATACTTAACCTTATCTACATCCCATACTCCTTGGAATTTAAGATTGTGTATAGTTATAACTGATTTTATATCCTTAAAGAAATCTCCTGCCTTAAATCTCTCCTTAAGATATACAGGAACAAGACCAGTCTGCCAATCATGGCAGTGTATAAGCTCCGGCTTAAAGCCTATTACAGGAAGACTAGATAGTGCTGCCAGATTAAAGAAAATAAATTTTTCCATATCAAAGAGCCAGTCGCCATAAGGGCTTGGTCCTGAAAAATAATCCTCATTGTCTATAAAATAATAGCATATATCATTATATACATATTTTAATATACCTACATATCTGCTTCTTCCAAGATAATTCATATAGAAATGATCTACATATTCCATCTTATCTCGCCATTCACTAGATATGCACATATACTTAGGTATCATAACCCTGCAGTCAAAATACTTTTTGTCATAATATCTAGGAAGCGAGCCTGCTACGTCTGCAAGTCCACCAGTCTTAATAAAAGGAACTGCCTCTGATGATATAAAAAGTATATTCTTCATATGCTACTACCTCCTTATTTTTTTGCAAGTGCTCTCATCTGCCTTGCAGTATCATATACCGCATCCGTTAGCTTGCTTCCACCTATCATACGAGCAAGCTCTGATATAGTCTCCTCCTCGGAAAGCTTTGTTACCTTTGTATAGGTTCTTCCGTCCTCAGCACTCTTACTTATAAGATAATTATGCTCTGCCATAGCTGCTATCTGGGCCAGGTGTGTTATACATAGCACCTGGTGTTTTTCTCCTATATACGAAAGCTTTTCGGAAACCTTCTGTGCTGTAATTCCGCTTATGCCTGTGTCTATCTCATCGAATATAAGTGTTTCTATCTTGTCATGGTCAGCAAGTACGCTCTTAAGTGCAAGCATAATACGTGAAAGCTCTCCACCGCTTGCAACCATAGCAAGTGGCTTTAATGGCTCTCCTGCATTAGTGCTTATCATAAAGCATATATCATCTAAGCCTGTATGTGAATAGGCAGCCTTCTTTTTTATATCTATTTTAAAGCTATGCTGCATAAAGTTTAGCTCTTTTAGCTCTTCTTCTATCCTCTGCTCAAGCTTTTTTGCCGCTTTTTCTCTAAGCTTAGTTAAATCACTGCACTTAAGCTCTAGCTCCTTAACAATCTCCTTTTTTCTTTTTTGAAGCCTGTCATAATACTCATCAAAATTTTCAAGTATCTCTAGCCTCTCCTTTTTCTTTTCACAAAGTGTTAAAATCTCGTCTATGTTATCTGTATACTTATCCTGCAGCTTATGAATAGTATCTAGTCTTTCCTCTAAGGCTGCAAATGCCTCATCATCAAAATCAAGCCTAGTATTATATTCGCCTATATCTCTTATTATATCAGAATATAGATTATCTAGCTCTATTAATTGCTCGTATAGGCTCTTTAGTCCATCATCAAGACCGCTTATATCCGAAAGAAGCCTTATTGCCTTTGATATATTATCATTATCTAAAAGTGCAGCAGCACCCGATAGTGCCTCTGTTATCTTAGATGAATTTTTATATTTTTTATATCTGCTATTAAGCTCCTCTTCTTCACCTGCCTTAAGCCTTGCCGCATCTATCTCCTCTATCTCAAAGCTAAGTATATCCTTTTCCCTAGCTCTCATAGCCTCATCGCCAGTGCTGCTAAGCTTATCCTCTATATCATTATACTCATTATATAGCTTTCCTATGCTATCCTTTATATCCTTAGCATTATCCGGCAGATATAAATCTAAAAATTCCAGCTGCTTTGCCTGTGACAGCAGCGACTGATGCTCATTTTGCCCATGTATATCTATAAGCATAGCACTAACGGCTCTAAGCCTTTGGCTTGTAACAGTCTCATCATTAATTTTACTTATGCTTCGACCTGCCATCAGCTTTCTTGATATGATTATAAGATTATTATCATCAGGATATATCTCAAGGCTCTCTAGCATATCCCTCATGTCATCTCTTATGCTAAATACAGCCTCTATATAAGCATACTCTGCTCCTGTTCTTATAATATCTCTGCTTGCCTTAGCTCCAAGCACAAGATTAATAGAGTCTATAAGTATAGACTTTCCTGCACCGGTTTCGCCTGATAGTACATTAAGACCATCATAAAATTCCAGGTCTGCCCTTTCTATCAATGCAAGATTTTTTACATGTAACTCCAGTAGCATATATGCTCCTTACCTATCAGCTATCATTTTTCTTATCTTACCCATAACCATAATAGTCTCATCTACACTTCTTATCGCACACATTATGGTATCATCTCCTGCTATGCAGCCAACTATTTCATCCATATGCATAGCATCAAGTGCAGCAGCAACTGCCATCGCCATACCTGATACTGTTTTGATAACAAGTATATTTTGTGCCATATCCATAGAAGAAAATCCATCTCTAAGTATTCTAATATATTTATCAGAATACTCCTCCTTAGGACGCATAATTACATATTTTTGTCTGCCACCGCTTATAGCAACCTTAGACAATCTAAGCTCTCTTATATCTCTTGATACAGTCGCCTGAGTAGCATCATAGCCTGCCTGTCTTAGTCTGTCTACTAGCTCCTCCTGCGTTCCTATATCATAGCTTCCTATTAATTCTACTATCTTAGCATGTCTGCTTGTTTTCATTATATTATACTCCTGCTAATTTATTTTTAAGATTGTCTAAAAATGTTCCCTCTCTTAGCTGCACAAGCTTTATCCCATATGCGGCTTTCTTAACAATCAGCCTTTCTCTTTTGGTTATGGTAGCCACCTGATTACCGTCTGCTATAACAACCTGTCCTACACCTGTAGAGCCATCCGGCTCT
Source organism: Bacteroidaceae bacterium (assembly GCA_963593765.1). Lineage (GTDB taxonomy): Bacteria > Bacillota > Clostridia > Lachnospirales > Lachnospiraceae > CAVBBU01. The sequence goes on from CAVBBU010000028.1 coordinate 13,289, forward strand.
ATCTCAACGCTGGCATTTTCATCAAGAACCATGCTTATATGTCCAAGGCTATGCGGACATATAGGTGTAACTATAAGCAGCTTTGAATCCGGCTGTGCTACAGGGCCGCCTGCACTTAGATTATATGCTGTAGAGCCTGTCGGCGTTGCTATAATAACTCCATCTGCCGAGTAGTCATTAAGCTGCTCGCCATTAACAGTAAGTCCAAATCTTATAGCTCTAAAATTAACATCCATATTTCTTGATATAACTATCTCATTGAGTGCGTAAAAGCTATCCGTGTGTTTTTCTTCGCCCTCTATATGCCCCTCAAGCATCATTCTATCTTCTATATTTATATCATCCTTAAGCATAGCATCAAGCATAGGATTTATATCATCCTCTTTTGTTATAGCTGTAAGATATCCAAGGTGTCCAAGATTAATTCCTGCTATAGGTATGCCTCTTAGTGCTATAACAGATGCGGTGCTTATTATCGTTCCATCACCGCCAAGTGCGATAATACATTCTACGCTCCTTGGCACATCGCTACCACTTATATATCCCTTGTGTAATATGCAGCTTCCGCCCTTTGCTTTTATATATGCACTTATCCTCTCGGCTACTAAATCTGCATCCTCTATGCTTTTGTTAATGACTACTAAAAAGTTTTTCATTGCCCTTCCTCTATGGCTATTTATCTAGCTCAGCATGTGCATTTTCAACTACAGCTCTTATATCTATGTCAGCATCAGGCTCTGCATTATTTTTCATATAGCAAAGATATTCTATATTGCCCTCGGGTCCTTTCACAGGTGAGAAGGTTAATCCGCATATACTTAGGCTATTATCTCTTGCATATGAAAGAACTGCCTCTATAACCTCTATATGCACCTCTTTATCTCTGACTACGCCCTTCTTTCCTACCTTTTCTCTGCCTGCCTCAAACTGCGGCTTAATAAGAGCAACCACCTCGGCATTTTCTGTAAGCAAATTTTTTAATGCAGGAAGTACCTTAGAAAGTGAAATAAATGAAACATCTATAGATGATAGCTCTATGTCATCAGCTATATCATCTCTAGTAACATATCTTATATTAGTTTTTTCCATGCATACTACTCTAGGATCATTTCTAAGCTTCCAATCTAGCTGTCCATGTCCCACGTCCACGGCATATACCTTAGTCGCACCATTTTGCAGCATGCAATCTGTAAAGCCACCGGTAGATGCTCCAACGTCCATGCATATCTTGTTATCCGCACTTACAGCAAACTCATTAATAGCCTTTTCAAGCTTAAGACCGCCTCTGCTTACATATCTAAGTGTATGACCTCTTACCTCTATGGCAGCATTTTCCTCGAATGTACTTCCAGCCTTGTCTTCCTTTTGATTGTCTACATATACTATGCCGGACATTATAATAGCCTTTGCCTTTTCCCTGCTTGAGGCAAGACCCTTTTTAACTAATAGCACATCTAATCTATCCTTCAAGCTCTTCTCCTTTTATATATCTAGTCCTAGCTTATCCTTAATTATCTCTATAACCGAATCCGAATCTATATGAAGCTCGTGTCTAAGCAGCGATACATCTCCATGCTCCACGTAGGCATCAGGAATAGATATATGTATAAGCCTTATATCAGAGGTCTTTTGGTAAATGTAATCGGAAACGCTAAGACCATAGCCGCCTACAAGAACATTTTCCTCCATAGTAATTATGGTATGATGCTTTTTTATAAGCTCGTCTATAAGCTTGGTATCTATAGGCTTAATAAATCTGCCATTTGCAAGACTGCATTTATATCCAGCCTTTTTTAGCTTCTGTCTTACATGCTCTCCGGTACTAACCATGCTGCCAACTGCAAGTATAGCTATATCACTTTCATCATATAATAGCTCGCCCTTACCAAAGCTAATCGGTGCATCAAATTCCGAAAGGCCTCTGTAAGCCTCTCCTCTTGGATATCTAATAGCTATAGGTCCGTTGTATTTTTCTGTTGCAAGGTAAATCATAGCTCTTAGCTCTTTATCATTTTTAGGTGCAAGCACTGTCATATTAGGTATAGAGCTTAGATAGCTTAGGTCAAATATGCCTTGGTGAGTTTCGCCGTCTGCACCTACGAGCCCTGCCCTGTCTACTGCTAAAACTACATGCAGATTTTGTATGCATATGTCATGTAATATCTGGTCATATCCCCTTTGAAGAAATGATGAGTAAACAGCTACAACTGGCTTTAATCCGCCTGCTGCCATTCCTGCTGCACTGGTAATCGCATGCTGCTCTGCTATGCCTACATCAAAAAATCTATCTGGATATTCCTTTGAGAATTTTTTAAGTCCTGTTCCATCCGGCATGGCTGCAGTAACGGCAACTATGTTCGGATCTTTATTTGCTATCTCACAGATGGTATCTGAAAATATATCTGTATAATCCGGATATTCCTTTTTCTTTTTAGGCTTTCCTGTTGCTATATCAAAAGGACCTACTCCGTGGAAGGCTGAAGGGTCTCTCTCCGCCGGTGCATATCCCTTGCCCTTTTTAGTTAATACATGAACTATAACCGCATGGTCTAGTCTTTTAGCTTCCTTGAATATCTTGCACATAGCAGATATGTTGTGGCCGTCTACAGGTCCAAGGTAGGTTATGCCCATATCCTCAAAGAACATTCCCGGTATAAGAAGCTGCTTTATGCCATTTTTAGTTTGCTTTATTCCCTCTATCATAGAATATCCTACGACAGGAACCCTGCCGAGGACTCTTTCAACATGCCTCTTTAGATTATTATATGAACCGGCTGTTCTTATTCCGCTAAGGTAATTAGATATACCTCCGACATTTTCCGATATAGACATGTTATTATCATTTAATATGATTATAAAATTTTTCTTCATTCGTGAGGCATTATTAAGTGCCTCATATGCCATTCCACCTGTTAATGCACCGTCACCTATTATAGGTACTACATAATAATCCTGATCCTTTATATCTCTTGCCTGTGCTATTCCAAGGCCTGCAGATATAGATGTGGAGCTGTGCCCTGTGTTAAAGGCATCACATGGACTTTCAAAGGTTTTAGGAAAGCCTGCTATGCCGCCATATTTTCTTAGGTCATCAAAGGCATCCTTTCTTCCACTTAAAATCTTATGCGTATAAGACTGGTGTCCCACGTCCCATATAATCTTATCCTTAGGAAGCTCAAAGCTTAGATAGATAGCCATAGTAAGCTCTACTACGCCTAGATTACTTGCTAGGTGACCACCGTTTATACTTGTTTTTTCTATAAGAAAATCTCTAATCTCTCTTGCAAGTCTTGGATAATCCTCTGGCTTTACATCCCTTATATCCGAAGCCTTGTTTATATGCTCTAGTATCATAATGCCATCCTTAAAGCCTTTGTTATCTGTCTCTATTCATAAGCTTTTGTATTATTTCTCTTATACCTGTAGTGTCTGCACTAAGGCTATCAAGAAGATATATAGCCTCCCTAGTCAGCTCCTCTACCTTTGCTCTCGCATTATCTATACCATATATGCTTACATATGTTGTCTTATTATTTTCATCATCAGAATGTGCAGGCTTACCTATCTGCTCTGTGGTAGCTGTTTCATCTAATATATCATCCTGTATCTGAAATGCTATTCCTACATCAAGTGCAATCTGACTTATCTTATCAAGCTCCTTATCATTAGCTCCGCCAAGTATAGCACCTATCAGCATAGAACCCTCTATAAGTGCACCTGTCTTAAGCTTATATATAAATACCAGCTCTTCCTTAGTTAATGGCTGACCTGTCTTTTCTACATCAACTACCTGACCGCCTATCATTCCTTTCATTCCGGTCTTTGCTGTTAGTACCTTAAATGCTCTTGCACTTCTGCTTGGATGCTCACTATCACATATAGCCTTTGCTGCAACGTCCATAGCCTCTACTATAAGTGCATCTCCTGCAAGAACCGCCATATCCTCGCCATAGCTAACCCATGTTGTAGGCTTGCCTCGCCTAAGGGTATCATTGTCCATGCAAGGAAGGTCATCATGTATAAGTGATGATGTATGTATCATCTCCATAGCTGCCATAAACGGAGCGGCAAGCTTTATATATTCCTCTCGTCCAAAGCCCTCTCTAGTTCCAAATGCCTTGCAGCTTTCAAATATAAGAAGTGGTCTTATTCTTTTTCCGCCAGAGTCTACAGCATCATTCATAGCTGCATATACTGTTTTTTGAAGTCCTTCTGTCTTTGGCATATATGACTTAACTATACGATCGATGTATTCTATGCTTTCAACCATACTGCTTACTCCTCCTTTGCATCCTCAGGCTCTTCCTCATCTAAAATCTGAAGTTTTTTTTCTACCTTATCTATACGGGAATTAATGCTTTTAACCATCTTAATTCCCTGCTCATATATCTTGAAGCTATCCTCGAGTGTTGTAGCATCATCCTCTAGCCTATCAACCAACTCCTCAAGCTCATTAATAGAATCCTCTATAGTCTTAGCCATTATCTATCTCCTTTATGTCTGCAACTGCAGCTCCATCACTAAGTCTTATATTTATACTGTCTCCAATTTTGATATCCTTTATGCTGCCTATCTTAGCTCCGCCTGCACTGCTTATATATGCATATCCATTTGATATATGTCTTATAGGTGAAAGTGCATCAAGTCTTTGAACTAGCATCTCAAAGCTATGCTTTTTTTCTGCATATTTATTCTTAATTATATATCTCATATTAAGCCTTAGCTCATTAAGCTTTGCATTAATTCCTTCAACTCGGCTTCTCGGAGATCTAAGCTCCATTCTAAGGCTTAGTGATTTTAGCGCTGCCTTAATGCTATCCTTTTTTTGGTAAATGCCAGTTCTTAATCTATATATATAATTATCTAACTCTCTCTCTAGCTTACTAATATCGGCTGTCGCAAGCTCTGCCGCCGCAGATGGTGTAGGTGCTCTAAGGTCTGCTACAAAGTCTGCTATAGTAAAATCCGTTTCATGTCCGACTGCACTTATAATAGGTGTCCGTGCAGCAAATATAGCTCTTGCAACCCTTTCATCATTAAATGCCCAAAGATCCTCTATCGAGCCTCCGCCTCTTCCTACTATAATAACATCTAGGCTCATGCTATCGAGAGCTCTAATTCCCCTTATAATGCTAGGCACAGCCCTGTCTCCCTGAACTGTTGCAGGATATAATACAAGCTGCACGTAGGGATTTCTTCTTTTTGAAATATTAATTATATCTCTTATAGCTGCACCTGTTTTTGCAGTAACTATTCCTATGCTCTGTGCATACCTTGGCACTGGCTGCTTATATTCATCAGCAAAAAGCCCCATCTCCTCAAGCTCATTTTTAAGCCTTATATATTTTTCATACAGGTCGCCCTGTCCCTGCTTTTCTATCTTATTTGCACGAAGGCTGTAGCTTCCGCCTGCCCTGTATACCTCTATGCTTCCGCTAACAACTACCTTATCTCCATTTTGCATTTCAAAAGGAAGACCTGCCACATAGCTTTTAAACATAACAGCCGACAGAGTCCCCCCACTATCCTTTAATGTAAAATAAATATGTCCGGACGAATGATACTTGCAATTAGATACCTCCCCACTTACCTGTATCCTTTTTAGCATGTAATCCTGCTCGAACATATTTGCTATATAATCATTTGCCTGTGATACTGTATATATGCTTGCCATTATACCAGCTTTCCTAGCACTCCATTAACAAATGCAGAGGATTCATCTCCTCCATATTTTTTTGCTATCTCAACTGCTTCATTTATAGCAACCTTCTCAGGTATAGCCTCGTCATATAATATCTCATATGCTGCAAGCCTTAGTATCGCAAGCTCAACCTTGCCTATACGATTTAGCTTCCAGCCCTCAGTAACCTCACTAAGCCTTTTATCTATATCTGGAATTACAAGGAGCACAGCATTTACTCTCTTACTAAGCTTTTCCTTATCCGCATCACTTAGCTCCGTTTTATGAATAATGACTGCATTTCCATCTGGGCTTATGTCATCCTCCTCGGGCGATGTCATATACTCATCTATCTGCTCGTTAGTTTCTTCTGTATTATAAAATGATGTACAAAAAAGCAGCTTAAAGCAATGCTCTCTTAGCTCATGTCTTGTCATGGTGCTCCTTTCGATAAAGAAAACTCTTTTTATGATACCGGATTGCTTTTATAATTATACGTTAAAATGCATATTTTAACAAGATGCCGCATTATGATGTCTTTATTTGACAATTTTAAATAGTATATTTAAAGAGATAACAAAACCTGCATATATGCAGGGATTTGACATCTCTTATTCTATAATCAAAGGTTTTCATTTAAACATATTATATGTATGTGCTGTAAAGCGTGCATGCGTTAAGCAACTCAAAACCCTGCAAACTTTTTATCAATCTGCTAATTCGTATAACTTCTATACTGACACATTCACCGCTCTCCCCAGGCAAAACGACCATATCACCCTACTCTTAATCGGCTTTTTCTTCATAGCCACTAATGCTCTAGCATAATACTCTAGCTGCAGCTTATATCTATCTACAAGCTCAGCATCTGTCTTAACTCTATCTGTCTTATAATCTATAAGCACTATTCCATCATCGTCCTCTATGTAGGCATCTATAATTCCTTGAATTAATATCGGTTCATTAGAGCCAGCAAAGCCCAACTCATCAGCCGGAATACTCATAATATAGCTAGCCTCTCTTTTTAATCTTCCAGTCTGATATGCTCTCGCTACATTTTCCCCCAGCTCGGAATTAAGCCAGCAAATAAAATCCCTTTTATCTATAAGCTCTTTGTCACCATCAGATATAATTCCTGCAGATAAAAGCTCCTCTAAATACAAATCAAAGCTTTTTTCATCTGTCACCTTGTTATAGTCTAAGCTTTCAAGTATTCGGTGATATAAGGTTCCCTTAGCTTTGCCGCCAGTCTTAGTACTACCCTTCTTGCTTTTGCTTTCCTTAGTATATTCTATATTATATGACTTTTCCTCATCTACATTTTGTCCAAGCTGCTTAAGCTCTGAAACTGTAAGCTTAGTATGCAAATTAATATCATTTGTATACGGATAATTATAATTAATAAGCTCAATCAGCCTATCATCCTTTATACCCTCTATAGCCTTAAGCTTTTCCTTATATTCTAATGCCTTAGTTTGAATTTGCTCCTCATTATGTAGCAGATCCTCAGCATTATAAATATATATATCAAAAAGAGCCTTATCTCCAAGTGACGTTAGCTTTAAGAAATCATAATAGCTGTTTGCCTTTTCTATAGCTGTAAAGTAAGGCATGCTAGCTGTCCTATCTAAAAAGCTTACTCTTTCTATATCATTTAACG
>CAVBBU010000029.1:0-20345 GCA_963593765.1 Bacteroidaceae bacterium
AACATGCAGCCGTACATTTTTCAAGCTTGTTCTAAAATAGATACATTCCAACCCTATCTGTTTTGGAGTAAACCTTTTCCTTCTTAAGATCCCTTGCTAAGCTTTGCCATCTCCCTGCCATAAAAGAATATATACTGCTGCAATACTCCTGCATATCCATTATATCTTTCTAGCGGAAAGCTGCCATTATAATGCTCATCTATCATCTTTTGTATCCATACATCTACAGGAAATGCTGCTATCCTGTGATACCCAAATAGCATAACACAATTAGCCACCTTTATCCCAACTCCGTATAGCTTAAGAAGGCTATCTCTAAGCTCTTCATCTGAAAGCTTCTCTAATGCTTCTAAATCAAGTTCCCCTATGCTTACCATTTTAGCCGCCCTATATATATAAGCTGCCCTATATCCTACCGAGCACGCCTCTATCTCATCAAGGCTAAGCCTTGATAGCTGCCTTGCACTTGGAAATGCATATCTAATTCCGCATTCCGTCTTTATCCTGCTGCCACACATCTTACATAGCTTTTCAATGCTTGTTTGTATAGCCGGTATGCTCTTTCTTTGTGATATGATAAATGAGATAAGCATCTCCCACTTATCCTGTCTTAGTATTCTTATTCCCTTTGAATATTTTACCGCACTAGTTAGAAAGCTATCACTCTTTGGCACATTTTTATTATACAGCTTATAATCTGTATCCATATCAAAGTAGCTCTTCCATATGCTCTCATACTCAGACCTGCTGCAGCTAAGCCTATACTCGCCATCACCCATGCCTTTAATGCATAGGCATTTCCCAAATGCTATAAGCTCAAATTCATTATCCGCTATCAGGTTAAATCTGAAGCATTGTCCGCTTGATGCTATCTTACCCATATCAAGCCAGTCTGATTTTATAGTAATCATCTTTTCCTCTTATAGTAAGAAATCACTCATCACAGTATTGCTAACATCTATTCCCTTGTCTGTAAGGCTAATATAAGGCGGCTCGTATTTAAGAAGTCCCCTTGCCTTATTTTTTCTTATCACAGCATCATATACATTAAACATATTAAGCCCAAATCTGTCCATGAACTCATGTCCTGAAACGCCCTTCATCATGCGAAGCCCCAAAAACATAAACTCCGACATCTTGTCATTTTGCGACAGCTCCTGTACGTCCTGATATAAAAGTCCCATGTTCTTATGCATATCCATATTTATATATGCATTAAGATCTGTTAGATTATGGTATCTGTGATCCAAAAGATAGCTTGATGCACCAAGTCCAACTCCAAGATACGGAACCCCGGTCCAGTAGCCTATATTGTGTCTGCACTCGTAACCCTTTTTTGCATAATTAGATATCTCATATCTTTCAAGCTCATACTCGCTAAGTATTTCCTTAGTTGCATAATACATCTGCCTATCAGTAATATCATCCGGAAGGGCTCTTCTTCCCTCTACATCTCCATAGCTCTCAAAAAAAGGTGTTCCCTTTTCTATTATAAGAGAATATGCCGATATATGCTCAGGCCTTAGCATGGCAACCTTTCTGACCGTATTCTTCCATCTATCTAAGGTCTGGCCTGGAAGTGCACTCATAATATCTATATTAATATTTTCAAAGCCAACCTGTCTTGATAGCTGGTAGCTCTTTAAAAAATCATCATAGCTATGTATTCTTCCGAGCATTTTTAATTCATCATCATATACAGATTGAAGTCCAAAGCTAAGTCTGTTAATTCCACTTTCTCTATAATAAACCAGCTTATCCTCATCTACTGTTCCCGGATTACATTCTATAGTAATCTCTGCATCTGCTTCTACTGCAAAGCCTTCATATATAGTGCTCATTATATTAGAAATTTGCAGTCCACTAAGCAGCGAAGGAGTTCCTCCGCCAAAAAATATAGTGCTTATTTGAAAATCATCCAGGTTTTTAGCCTGCATTCTTATTTCTTCTATTAACTGATTTACATATGCCTTTTGCACGGCTTCATCTACACTCATAGACAAAAAATCGCAATAATTACATTTGCGTACGCAAAAAGGAATATGTATATATAGCTCCATTTTATTTTTATTCATCGTCTAATTTAAGCACACTCATAAAAGCCTTCTGCGGTATCTCTACGCTGCCAAACTGTCGCATACGCTTCTTACCTTCCTTTTGCTTTTCAAGCAACTTTTTCTTTCTTGTTATATCTCCGCCGTAGCACTTAGCTAAAACGTCCTTCCTAAGTGCCTTTATAGTTTCTCTTGCTATTACCTTGCCACCTATAGCAGCCTGAATAGGTATTTCAAAAAGATGCCTTGGGATCTCCTCCTTTAGCTTCTCGCACATCCTTCTTCCTCTTTCATATGCAGAGTCTGCATGTACTATAAATGAAAGAGCATCTATCTCCTCGTGGTTAATTAGAATATCCAGCTTAACCAGCTTCGACTCCTTATATCCCTTAATCTCATAATCAAGCGATGCATAACCTTTAGACCTAGATTTAAGTGCATCAAAGAAATCATATATAATCTCGTTAAGCGGAAGCTCATACTTAAGTATAGCTCTTCCCATCTCTATATACTCTGTGCTTATATAGCTTCCTCTTCTTTCCTGACAAAGAGTCATAATAGCTCCAACAAATTCCTTAGTAACCATTATCTCTGCTGAAACTATAGGCTCTTCCATATATTCTATCTCACTAGGATCAGGAAGGTTAGAAGGATTAGTAAGCTCTAGCATCTCACCATTAGTTTTATATACTCTATATACAACTCCCGGTGCTGTAGTAACCAGGTCAAGGTTGTATTCTCTCTCTAGTCTTTCCTGTATAACCTCAAGGTGTAAAAGTCCTAAAAAGCCTGCTCTAAATCCAAAGCCAAGTGCGATAGATGTCTCCGGCTCGTAGAATAATGAAGCATCATTAAGCTGCAGCTTTTCAAGTGCATCCCTAAGCTCATTATACTTAGCACCATCTGCAGGATACAGTCCGCAGTATACCATAGGCGTTACCTTTTTGTATCCTGGTAGCGGCTCCTTACAAGGATTATCAGCATCTGTAACCGTATCGCCAACTCTTGTGTCCTTTACATTTTTAATGCTGGCGGTTATATATCCAACCATACCTGCCTCAAGGCTGTCGCAAGGTATAAACTGACCTGCACCAAAATATCCAACCTCTACAACCTCTTCACATGCACCTGTCGCCATCATGCGAATCTTAGTTCCCTTTTTAACTACGCCGTCCATCATCCTAACAAAGACGATTACGCCCTTATACGAATCATATATTGAATCAAATATAAGTGCTCTCATAGGTGCATTTTCATCGCCCTCAGGTGACGGAAGCTTCTCTACTATAGCCTCTAAAACCTCGTCTATGCCTATGCCCTGCTTTGCAGAAATTCTCGGTGCATCCTGTGCTTCTATTCCTATAACATCCTCTATCTCCTCGGCAACCTCATCCGGTCTTGCACTAGGAAGATCTATCTTATTAATTACAGGTATTACCTCTAGGTCATGGTCTAGTGCTAGGTAAACATTTGCCAAAGTTTGTGCTTCTATACCCTGTGCTGCATCTACAACAAGAATAGCACCATCACATGCTGCAAGGCTTCTCGATACCTCATAATTAAAATCTACATGTCCGGGTGTATCTATAAGATTAAAAATATATTCCTGTCCGTTTTTTGCATTGTATATAATTCTAACTGCCTGACTTTTTATTGTAATGCCTCGCTCTCTTTCTAGCTCCATATTATCAAGAACCTGAGCCTGCATCTCACGGCTAGTTAGAGTACCTGTTTTTTCTATTATTCTATCTGCAAGCGTAGACTTGCCATGGTCTATATGTGCTATAATGCAAAAGTTACGCACTCTGCTGCGGTCGATTGTTGACATAATATACCTCTCAATAATTATCTGGGAAATGTAACTATAACATTAATTCTTACTCCTTGCAAGATTTCCTTCTTGACAATATCCCTTCTATAGCATAGAATAAGCAGGTATGTTTACATTGAACTGTCCGTGTCCAGACTTCGATGCTAACTTAAAGAACAAATAATATGGAGGTAAAAAAGTTGGCTAACATTAAATCTGCTAAGAAGAGAATTCTTACAACTGCTACAAGAACTGAGAAGAACAAGGCTATTAAGTCAAAGGTTAAGACAGCAGCTAAGAAGGTTGAGACTGCTATAGCTTCAGGCGATAAGGCAGCAGCTAAGGAAAAGCTTCATGATGCTGTAGTTGAGTATACTAAGGCAACCAGCAAGGGCGTATACCACAAGAATACTTCTTCTCGTAAGATATCGAGATTATCTAAGTCTGTAGACGCTATGGAATAAAAACCAAAAAATAGACCCACATAAGGAAGCTAACATTGAGCCTATGTGGGTATTTTTTTTTATCAAATAGGAAACTTCATTTCCTAATTTGATAAAACGCTCCGCGTGGATCGCACTGCGGCGGAGTGGGAGATGTCGCTTTGCGCCCCGCCGCAGGCTGAGAATCCTGCGAGGCAGGATTCTTTCTTGATTCACAAGAATTACAACATAGAATCACAAGGAAAAGAGATAAGAAAAATGATTATACATGATACATTACAAAGTGCGGGTAAAGAATTGCCTCTTATTTCAGTTATCTCATCTGTGTATAATACACAAGATTATCTCCCGATAAGCATCGAATCTATTATAAATCAGACGTATCCTAACTGGGAACTGATCCTAATCGATGACGGCTCAACCGACAACAGCACAGAAATCATCAAGCGATACACTGCTACAGATTCAAGAATAAAGCTGATTCAAAATGAAAATCATGGCCAGGGATATGAGAGAAATCTCGGACTGAGAATAGCAAGCGGTAAGTATGTTATGTTTCTTGACAGCGACGACTACCTAAGAAGTGAGACGATGGATCTGGCAGTTGCCAAGCTGGAAAGGGAGAAAACGGACTTTGTCGTCTTCGACTATTATTACTACAATCCTATCAGCAGAGCTATAAACTATCATAGTGCAGACCCCTATTTTGCCGAGAAAAAGCTTGGAAAATCTGAGTGCCTGCAGTTATTGAAAGCCGAAACATTTTACTCAATGAACAAAATGTTCCGAATTGATTTTTTAAAGAAAAACTCAGTCACGTTTGGTGAAGGATACATATATGAAGATATAGAATTTTGGGGCAAGGCCGCCCTGTCTGCAGAAAATGTCTCTTTGATACATTCACCACTTTATAGAATAACTATAAATGCAAGCTCGTCAACCAAAACAAAATATGATACTGATTGGCACAGCAGTAGCTTTATAAAAGCTATGAATGCCTCCGTAAAGCTATTGAATGAGTCTGAAAAAATTGATGACCGAAGCAGATATAATACACTTTTGTATCTTTATCGAAAATTTGTCATTTACTATTCTAAACGCACACCTAACCGCTATAAAAGAAAACTTCTTGTGGGATTTGCAGACAATGCATCTTCCCTGGGGCAGCTTACTGATTTTGGAGAGGCTAGAATGTTTTCTTTCCTTATCAGGCATGATGCTTTTGTAAAGAAAAAATATTTGTTTTTTCAATCAGCACTTTTGTATTCGTTAACATTAAAGCCATGGGCACTTGCCGCAGCATTCAAAATAAAAAGAAAATTCAACGGTGTCTGCAGCAAACTTCAGAGTAAAACACGAAAAAGAAGTCTGTTAGATGAATATGCAGACGAACTGGAAAAACCATTGTACAGGGATGTCATACTTTTTATGGGTTTTGATTATAGGTATACAGGGAATTCCAGATATCTGTTCGAGGAGTTAAGAGGCAATCTGCCAGACGGAATGAAGGTTTATTATGTTACCGACAGTGCATTTGTCCCGATCGAAAGCAGAATTAAGCCAAATAGTCAAGCAATGTATCAATTTGTTGCAAGAGCAAAAACCATTGTCTTTGAGACATGGATCCCGCAGTGCTTCAAGCACCGTAGCGAAAGCACATGGATCCAGCTCTGGCACGGAACTCCGCTCAAGCGTCTAGCGTTTGATTCCCATGAGAAACAAGGCACTGGAAGAGCTCCAACTAATAAATGCACTAAGTTTAATGATATTCAAAGATGGGATTATCTGCTGGCAGATTCAAATGAGGCGATATCGTATTTTAGAACATGCTTTCTGTTCCCAGAGTCTAAGCAGCTGGCACTTGGCTACCCAAGAGTGAAATATCTGCTAAAGCATAGAGAGCATAAAGAATATATAGATTTTCTAAAAGAACTTTACGGTGTTTCAAGGGATAAGAAAATAGTCCTCTATCTTCCGACATGGCGTGACTATAATTCTGGCAAGAACAAAGTGGACAGCGATGATTTTGATTTAAGCTATCTGGTGGATTTGAATAGGCTTCAACTGCTTTTAGGGGATGAATATGAGCTAGTCTATAAGGATCACGTATTTTTATCAAAGCCTGAAAATGTAAATTTCAAGAATTACAGTGGTGCAGAAACTCAGGAGCTACTACTGATCGCCGATTACTTACTAACTGACTATTCCTCAGTCATGTTTGATGCTATGGCAATTGATATACCTGTTATACTATATTGCAATGATTTTGAAAGATTCGACGAGAACAGGGGCGTTTATGAAGAAATGTGGAATGCACTAAAGCCATTTGTATGCGATGACACGACTAAGGTACGCGACATGATAGTTAATTATAAAATTGATGAACATTATCTGATAATAAAAGAGAAATATTCTTACAACCCAACAGGTGAAAGCCTAGTTGATTTTGTAATTGATAAGGCATGTAGATAGCAGCTGATGACAAAGACTTCTGCCTCACAGGATTCTCCGCCTGCGGCGGGTCGCAAAGCAGCAGAAAACTTCGAATCGAGAAAGGATACTATGAAACGAGTTATAACCTATGGCACTTTTGATTTGCTTCACTATGGACACATTAATCTTTTATACAGGGCAAAAAAGATGGGCGATTATCTTATAGTGGCATTATCAACAGATGAATTTAATTGGAAAAACAAACACAAAAAATGCTATTTTTCGTACGAAAAGCGGAAACAGCTATTGGAGGCAGTGCGATATGTAGATCTGGTTATTCCTGAGGAGAATTGGGAACAGAAAGTTTCGGACGTGCAGCTATATAAGATAGATACCTTTGTTATGGGAGATGATTGGACTGGGAAATTTGACTTCCTAAAGGAATATTGCGAGGTAATATATTTGCCACGAACACCGGAGATATCCACAACCCAGATAAAAAAGCAATGCCATATAGTTTAACCAAATGTTTTTCTGATATTCCTTCCTATAAACAAAAAACGGAGGTATGAGTTAATTAAAAGAAGCCGCATGTCGGCTTCTTTTTTTGTCCTTAAATTTTTTTATTCTTAAATCCTCTTTTATACCGCCCCTGTTATAAGCAGCTCTACTGCAAGTCTATCCGGTATATTGCCAAGCTTAACATCCTCCTCTAGTTTGGTGCAGCTGCCTACATATGCCTCTAGCTTTTTCTTATCATATCCTCTTACCTGAGTGCTTAGCTTATCTACTACAAATACTGGTATCTTAAGTGTAGTGGCTATAGTATTTTTATCTATCCTCGCTGCCTGCATATCCTTAATCTGAAGCAGCTGGTTAAACTGCTTTGCAATAAGAAAAAGTATTCGCATAGGCTGCTCCTTAAGTGTAAGAAGATCCGCATATAGCTCCATAGCCTTAGAGCTTTTTTTACTTGTAATAGCCTGCACCATATCAAAAATTCTATTTTGCACAGATAC
The DNA here is from genome assembly GCA_963593765.1 of Bacteroidaceae bacterium. Taxonomy (GTDB): domain Bacteria; phylum Bacillota; class Clostridia; order Lachnospirales; family Lachnospiraceae; genus CAVBBU01. The sequence goes on from CAVBBU010000029.1 coordinate 7,760, forward strand.
GCTTACTACTGCATCAACATCAGCTTGCTCTACTATATCTCTTTCTCCCACATAAGCTATAAGCTTATTAAGCTCATTTTTTATAGTCCACATATCATTTCCCACATATTCGAGAAATATATTTAATGTACTTACAGCCATCTTTTTTTCTGATTGCTTTAATATACCGCCGCACCACCTAGTAAGCTCTGACTGCGTAGGGTGCTTGCAGTCCGCTACATATCCATTTTTATCTATTTTTTTATATAATTTATTTCTCTTATCTATATCGCTTTCTATCATTATGATATGAGTAGTCTCTGGCATACTATCAAGATAATTTACAAATTTTTCTGGTGTCTGTGATTTTAGAAAGCCGGAGTTTGATATTACTATCAGCTTATATTCAGCCATAAATGGCATAGTATCTGCTGCATCTATAAGGCTGTCTACGTCTATATCCTTACCCTCATACAAGCACAGGTTCATGCTATCGTCACCAAGCATTGCCTTTATAAGCTGATTTTTTAGAGAATGCACTAAGAAAACCTCCTCGCCAGTAAGTAGGTATATGGGCTTAAACTCTCTACTTTTAATATCAGCTCTTATATTCTTCATACTACCTCCAGAATTACATCGATATTTTAGCATCTGTTACTTAAATGTGCAATTAATCTACCAGGGCGTTCTCTGTTATGCTTATTTTTTCATATAACAATATCTTTACTCCTTTATTAGTAAGCTGGCTTTAAAAAGCTGTCTATGCTTATCCCATCTCCGTCTGTAATTATGCTTATAGCACCAAGGCTTGCCGTTTCTTTTGTGCTTACTCCATAATCATTAAGTACATCTAGCACCTCCTTATGCGGATGCCCATATCTGTTTCCACTTCCATAGGATAATATAGCTATACTTGGATTTGTCGTCTTTATATAATTCTCACTGCTTGCAGTTTTTGATCCATGATGGCCTGCCTTTAATACTGTTATATTTTTTATGCTGTCGCTATAATTATCTAATATATTTTCTTCGCATGTAATGCTTGCATCTCCCATAAATACCGCACTGTAATTATCTCTTCTATATAATAAAACAAGTGACTGATCGTTCATATCCTCTGGCTTATCATTAAGCCTTGGTGAAAGGCAGCTTATACTTCCTTTCTTAAGCTTAATTACATCTCCTGCCTTCATATATACAATGTCTGTATTTCTTTTTGCTGCCAGATTTTTTATATTATCATAGCCTTCATCTTCTATCGCCTGATATGGAAGTACCAGCTTTTTTATTTTTATATAGGCAGCATTTTCAAGTATATATTCTATTCCATTTGTATGGTCTAGATCTGCATGTGTTACAAATGCATAATCGATGCTTGCTGCTGCACTGCTCTTTAAAAATGGCTCTAGCACATCTCTTCCAATTTTTTTATTACTGCTGCTTCCACCATCTATCAGTATATTAACTCCTGCCTCTCTTAAATATATGCCATCTCCCTGTCCTACATCTAGGTAGCAGGTTTTAGTATTGTCATCATGGATTGGTGCGAGAGTACAAAGCCCCAGTATGATAAATACCACAGCCACAAAGGGCTTGTATTTTTTTACCACATAAAACAGCCTGCCTTTCTGCTCATATTCCCCCATATTGCCAAATCTTCCCACAAGAAGTATATAAGAATTCACAAGGAAAATTATATAGCTAGCAAGCTGCATAAAGCTTGGTCTTCCAAGAATAATATTAGAGTGCGGAAGCTTTCCAAAGAAATCGCATAGAAGCCTGTATATCCATATAATATAATGTGCAGTACCTCCAAATACATATGCCAACGCTACCGATATATAGCTTATAAATATTACTAAAATTCCTGAATAAACCACAAGGCTCATAAGCGGAATAACTATAAGATTAAGTATAGTTGCATATAACGGAACAGAATAAAAATAATAGGCTATAACCGGAAGCGTTACAAGCTGAACAGATATACTGATAATAATAGAGCTGATAAAATTATTTTTTATATTATACTTTTTGATTATGTTTTGTGCCGGCCCTCCTATAGCGAGGACTGCAAGAAATGAAAGCAAAAATCCACACTGTGTAAGCTCATACGGACTTATAAAGAGTACAAATGCTGCAACAAGCCCTACTGTATTACACATATCACTGCTTCTTCCTATATATTCAGCTGCAAAGTATAATAAAAGCATAGCTACAGCTCTTGATATGCTTACGCTAAGACCAGTCATAACGCCATACATTATTAATGCAATTCCTGCAATAAGTCCCGCGCTAAGAAAGCTTATATGCAGCTTTTTTCTAAGCATATTATATAGACCTAAACCAACTATACCTACATGAAGTCCGCTTATCGCAAGAAGGTGTGCTATCCCATTGTCCTTATATAAAGCATAGTCATCATCTGAAAGCCCACTCTTATCTCCAAGAAGTGCCGCCTTTAAAAATCCAGAATCTCCCTCCTCATATATATTATCTATTGCAAATGCTGCCCTTAGGCGAAGCTGCCTTAGCGCTTCCTTTATTATGCTCCTTTTATTATCAATTATTTCTATGCTGTCTGCAAAGCATATATGCGACTTAGACTTTGCCTTATAATATAAGCTATAATCAAACTGCCCCGGATTAGTAGCTCCTGATATTTTGCTAATTTCACCAACAACCCTAATCTTATTTCCCGTAGCTACGCTAAGGCTCTTTTCATTTTCTATATAAACTATAAGCCTTCCGCAGTACAGCGCCCTATACTCGCTTCCATCTATTATGGAATCTATAGAGGTAGTATAGCTTTGATTTTTTCCACTGCCCTCAAATGCCTCTAGCCTTAGCTCCTCTTTACTTTTGGTATCTACCATACCAAGCCTTATACTTCCAATAAGTGCCGGCACTATAACCACAAGTATATACATTATATATTTTTTGCCATTTGGCTTTATATAATATACAGCAAAAAGAGCCATAGCAATCAAAGCTATAATTGCTACAGCTATTAAATCTCCGAATGTGAAGCCACATACCTCTCCAAGTACGAATCCTACGGCTATCCACATCCAAGGCCTTTTCATATTTAATTTTCTCCTATATAATCGAGGTTCCTTTCAAAGACTGTATTAAGTGAAATACTATCCTTAAGATTAACATTTTGTATTCCATTTGCCGATATCTGAACCTTACTTACCGAAGGCAAATCTGTAAGTGAATTAACTATAGAATATATAGTCACATATCCCTGCACATCACCAACACCAAGTAAAAAGCTGTCATCAAAATTCACATAGCATACATTGTCACTGACAGATATATTAAGCAGCTTTGAATCTGTCGGAAGCGTTGCCTTTAAATTAGAGCTCCTAGGTCCCTTCATAAGCTCATCTATAATAAGTTTTTCCTTGGACGTATTTATAGTAGACATTACAGATCGCTCCTCTTCTACCAGCCCTTCACCGCTCTCATCTGCAAAGTAAAGCTTAAGCTCTATTTTCTCATATGAATTAACATCTGATATATTTTCTATAAAGTCACTTGCTGCTATAAGACCTATTGGACTTCCCTGTGAATCTGTAATCGCTGCCTCGCCTGTATATATGCTAATGTAGTCTATGCCCTCAAGCTGCGTCATGGTCTTAGCAAGTGCAGCCCTGCAAAGAATCTCCTCCTCTGACTTCATGCTTCCATAGTTAGAATCAAAATACAAATATAAAATATTATCCTCTATGGAATGTTTCATATAAGTAACCTTATCATTCATGGTAAGAGAAACATCTACAGACTTAGGTGCGGTCATAAGCTGCTCTATAAGCTCATCCGCAAGTAGGTCTGCATTTGTATTTTTTGCCTCATATACTACAGGATATAAGGTTTTGCTTTCCTTTTTTAGATAATATATATTATATTCATTTTCCCCTAGGGCGTTTTCAGAATCATCTGCACATGAAGCAAGCAGCACTGCTACTGCTAATATACATGCGTATATAATTATCTCTTTTAAATATTTCATGCTATGCCTGTGATTCCTCTATATAATTAAGCGGAGTTCTAATGGTAAATGTAGACCCCTCGCCCTCTATGCTGCTAACCTTAATTATTCCATGGTGCATTAAAATAATATTACGAGCTATAGAAAGTCCAAGCCCTGTTCCGCCTGTTTCTCTAGACCTAGCCTTATCTACTCTATAAAATCTATCAAATATAAGGCTTTGGAACTCCTCTGATATACCTACTCCTGTATCCTCAACCTTAATATAGAAAAACTGATGGTCTGCATCTAGGGTAACATGAACCGAGCCTGCATCCTTGTTATACTTGATTGCATTTTCCACTATATTACTTATAGCAAGCGAAAACTTTGTTTCATCTACCTCTGCGGTAACCTCTCTGATAGATTCATAGGTTATCTCTATATTTCTTTTTCCTGCTATAGGTCTTAGCCTTTTAAGTATCTGCTCTAATAGAGTATTAATATCTATAGCCTTTGTAACTAAAACCACATGGTCCTTATCTAGCTTAACCAGCTCCAGCAGATCATCTATAATTTTCGATTCTCTGTCTATCTCATCCGATATATCCTGCAAAAATTCCTTATACAGCTCCGGCGTTGCATTGTCCATGCCCATAAGCGAATCAGCAAGCACTCGTATAGATGTGATAGGTGTCTTAAGCTCATGCGAGACATTCGACACAAATTCATCCCTCGACTGATCCATAACACGCAGCCTTTCAATAGAGCTATTGATAGAATCAGAAATCTTCTTAGTTATATAGTAGGTTCTTTCATCTACTGTAGCATTAAGATCTCCCTGTGCCACCTTGTCCATGCTTTTAGAAAGTCTATAAAACGGATTCATAATATATCTTGCTATAACTATTCCAAGAACTAATATAAGAATAACTGTAAGTGCTATATATATTCTTTCTCTGTTTCTTGATGCATCTATAATAGCATCTATATTTTCCGTAGATGATGCTATAAGAAGTACGCCATCTACGACTGTCCTTTCCTTGCTCTCTATGGTCTGCGTAGAATTATATATAGGTATAGTTTGGATAATATATTGCTTTTCCTTATTATAGGTATTGCTATTACGACCTTCAAAGCAGTTTAAAATCTCTGCTGCTATATTGGTTCTGCCTACAGCCAGATTAAAGGTATCCTTAATAACCTTATAGCTTTTATCTATTATAACTATACGTCCGTTATATACATCTGCAACTGTTTCTATCTCAGCATCTATAATGCTATTATCTGTTCCCTCGGTTTTTAAAAAATATGAATTTCTACTCATGCTGTTAGCTAGAATAAGACACTGGTTTTGAACCTCTAGCTTTCGCTCCTCGATAAGCAGATTATTTTCAGATTCTATAAGAACTATACCTTGAATTAATGTAGGTAATATACCTATTATCATAAATACACAAACTAACAATAAGCCTAGCTTAATTGTTAGCTTCTGCGAGTTTTTATTGCCCAAAAAGGCCACCTTTTATCCCTCCGTATTAGAGCTTTTTGCAGCATGCGAGTGCAAGACTGCCCTTGCCTATGTGACATGATACAGAAAGTGACAGCTCATCAATCCCTACCTCTGCCCTTGGGAATACTTCCTTAACCTCTTCTAAAAATTCCTTTGCCATAGCCTCGTTTTCAGTATGGACTACATATAATCTGGTTTTACTTCCATCGCTATCACCAAATTTATCAAGCATATCCTTTTTCATATTATCAAGCATAACCTGTCTTGCCTGCTTTGTAGTTCTTACCTTTGCACAGGCATCTAGCTTACCGCCCTGAAGGCTAAGAACCGGCTTTATCTTAAGAAGAGTTCCCAGTGCTGCAGCTGCCGGTGTAATTCGTCCGCCCTTTTTAAGAAACTTAAGTGTATCTACCATTATATATATAGAAGCATCCATGCTTGTTTTAAGAAGCATGTCCCTTATATCCTCTGCACTAGCTCCGTTATCTGCCATAGCCTTAGCATCAAGTGCTGACTGCTTTTGAGTAACTGATATCCTCTTGTTATCAGCTACCAAGACTCTTCCATCATAGTCCTCTGCAGTCATCATAGCATACTGGCATGAGCTTGAAAGTCCTGATGACATAGGAATATATACCAGCTTATCATTATTTTTAAGTATTTCATCCCATACATCCATAAGGTCTGCTGGTGATGGTGCACTGGTTAGTATATCTGTGTCCGCATATTGATACTCAAAGAAGGCATCTCTTGTTAGATTGATGCCTTCCTTATACTCTACTCCATCTATCGTAAATGGCATTGGAACTAGTCCTATTCCTAATGCTCTTGCTTCTTCTAAGCTTAAACCACTATTGCTGTCTGTTACTATCGCTGTTCTCATACTTAAACCTTTCTAGCATAATAGCAATAGTATAACGCAAAACCTCAAAAAATTCTACTACTCACTTCTTAAAGCATCTATTGGATTAAGTCTAGCTGCCCTGTTTGCCGGCATATATCCAAAGAGTAGTCCTATTCCTACAGAAACCGTGAATGATACTATAATAGCTCCAAAGGTCGGAGGTGACGATATTCCCATAAGGCTACCTATAAGCGTACTTAATATACTTCCAAGAATTATTCCTATAAGTCCGCCTATAACACTAGTCATAAGTGCTTCTATAACAAACTGCTGCATTATAGTTCCGCGTCTTGCGCCAAGTGCCTTTCGTATTCCTATCTCTCTGGTTCTTTCTGCAACTGATACAAGCATAATATTCATAACCCCGACACCTGCAACAAGCAGAGATATACCTGCTATACCACCTAGCATAAGACTCATCATAGATATCATGCTATTAAGTGAATCAAGAAGCTCACTCATAGCTGTTATATTAAACAGGTCATCATTATTATATATAGGCGTTAGAAACTCTGTAAGAAGAGTTGTAGCCTCTGATGTAACCTTTGTATCTACAGTTGCAAAAACATAGCTGCTTGGTATTCCGGATCTACTCATCTTAACTGCGGTAGAATATGGAATAACAACCATATCATCCGTGCCACCCTCTTCTAGCGTGTCGTCACTTTGCCTTGCTATAATTCCTATTATAGTATATGCATATCCATTTATCTTAATGGTATCTCCTATAGCCTTATCAGGAGTTCCATATAGTTCGCAGGCAGTATAGTAGCCGACTACAGCTACCTTCTGCCTTGCAGATATATCTGAATAGCTTATAAATCTTCCTGTTTGTATCTCATAGCCCTCTAGGTCTATATAGTCCTCGCTTACACCTGTTACGCTTGTACTGGTTAGCGAATCACTGCCATGCTTAACTGCGCCCTGAAGGCTAACCTTAGGTGACATAGATATAAATATATCTCTATGCTCCTCATAAAATTCGTACATCTGATCTACAGACGCATATCTGGTAGAAAGATTTATAAGATTAACATTTATTTGATTAGTTCCCATACTAGTAAAGCTATCTGTCATATATCCCATATATCCATTAACTATACTTACTAGTATGATAACCGAAGCCACACCTATTATAATTCCGAGCATAGTGAGAAAGGATCTCATCTTATTGCTCCATATACTTTTAAGTGCGAGACTGAATGATTGAAGCATACTCTCCTGCCTCTCCGTCAAAATTTATCTTGCCATCCATTATCCTAACAACTCTTTGTGCCTCTATAGCAATACTGTTATCATGTGTTATCATAACTATTGTATTGCCCTCGGAATTTAGCTTTTTGAAAAAGTCTAATACCTGTCTGCTGGTTTTAGAATCAAGTGCACCTGTAGGCTCATCTGCAAGTATAAGAGAAGGATCTCCTGCAAGTGCTCTGGCTATAGAAACTCTTTGCTGCTGTCCACCTGATAGCTGGTTAGGCATATTTTGGCATTTGGAATCTAGCTCAACCTTAGCAAGTGCCTCCATAGCACGTCTTCTTCTTTCCTCTGCTGATACATGTGCATATAAAAGCGGCAGCTCAACATTTTCCAGTATGTTTAGCTTCGGGAGAAGATTGTACTGCTGAAATACAAAGCCTATCATTCGATTTCTTATATCTGCAAGCTGATTGTCACTCATCTCGCCTACGTCCTCTCCGCCTAAGTAATAGGTTCCCGAGGTCGGCACATCAAGTGCTCCTATAATATTCATCAAGGTAGACTTTCCACTTCCTGACTTTCCGACTATAGATACAAACTCACCCTTATATATGGTAAGGTCTACGCCGTCATTAGCATGTATCTCCTCGCCGCCCATAATATATGTTTTTCTTATATCATGCATCTCAATAAGTATCTCTGCCATATCTCTACTTCCTTACATTCCAGGACGGCCGCCACCGCCGCCTCCACCGCCGGGAGCACCACCGCCTCCGCCGCCGCTAGGCATACCGCCGCCCATACCGCCTTCCATACCACCAGGCCCCATCATCATGTCGCTGGTGTTGTTAGAGCTTTCGGCAACATATACCACGTCGCCCTCTGAAAGGCCACTAAGTATCTGCACGTAGTTATCGTTAATTAATCCTGTTTCTACATCTACCGCTTTAAATCCAGCAGGCACTACGCCATCTGCAGATGTCTTAACAGAGTCGTCCTTAACATATACCTTGTTGCCACGCATAAGTGCATCAGCCGGTATAGTAAGTGCATTAGATGCCGATGCAAGAACTATAGTTCCGTCGACATTCATTCCAGGAAGAAGGTCATAGGTTTCATCTAGCGTTACAGTAACAGGATATGTAGATACGCCATTACTTACCGAGCTTTCTAGGCTTACATTAGTTACCTTTCCTGCAAATGTTTTTCCGTCAAATGCATCTGCTGTTACAACTACGCTTTGACCTACCTCTACGCTCTGCACATCCATCTCATCTATAGACATCTCAAAGGTATAGCTGCTCATGTCATATATAGTTGCAAGAACTGTATTGCTAGAGGAATTTCCGGAATTAATCTTATCTCCTGCCTTATAGGTTTTAGTTATAACCTGTCCTGATATAGGCGCTGTTATAGTATAGTTATCGTAGGTTTCCTGAGATTTATCTAAGTTATTTTGTGCTGACTCAACCTTCTCCTGTGCATTATCAAGGCTGTCCTTATATGACCTCATAAGGTCCTCTGCAGAGTCCGAAGTCATACGAAAGATTGGTGTCCCCTTTGTAACATAATCGCCCTCTGTTACAAGCACTGCTGCAACCTCAACTGTAGATGAAAGATCTGCATTCATCTTGCCATCTGTAATAGCCTGAAAAGTTCCCTCTCCTGCAGAAACAAATTCGCCTACTGTAGCTGTAGCTGTCATAGTAGTTGTTAGTCCGCCCGGGTTGTCAACCTGAAAGGTTACGTATCTAACTAGCCTTCCGCCATCTAATACCTCGTCCATGTTGCTGATAGCTATAACTGTTGCATTAAGCTGCTCGAGCGAATCGGAAAGTGTAAGCACGCCCACACTGCCTATTCCTATAGCTGCGGTCTCTCCGGATATAAATGGTATCCTAATCTTCATCTGCTTATCATTATATATATCTGCTATCTGAGTATTCCCTGATACCTTATCTCCTGCCTGTATGTAGAGATTAGTTATATATCCTGTTCTTGTAGACTTATATGTATTGCCGCTGTAGTCTGAAAGAGCAGTGTTATAATCCTTGTTTGCATCCTCATAATTATTTTGTGCTCTTGTAAGAGAATTAGTTGCACTGTTAAGCTCTGACTGTGCTGATGAGGAATCTATAACATATAAAACCTGTCCCTTTTCTACATAATCTCCCTCTTCAAAGTCCGCACTAATTATAGTTCCTGAGCTAAGCGATGTTATATTATATGTATTCTTAGCTGCTATAGTTCCTGACGATGAAAGCTCTGAGCTTATATCTCTTAGGGTAGCAGTTGCTGTATTAACACTCTTATCCTTAGATGCCTTAGATCCGGATCTTACCTTGGCTACTACAACAGCTATAATAGTACATATAATTACTACAGCTGCTGCTATGATTATAATCAGCTTCTTATCCTTTTTCACTTAAGGCCTCCCCATTAATAATCAACGTAATCTGTTACAGTATATTTTGTATCACCATTACTATCTGTGCTTATCTCATATATAAGGGCAACATTGTCCCCTACTCTAAGGCTTCCGTATATAGAAAATGCAAATTGCATATCCGAAGAGGTCAGATAATACTTATTTCCATCATCAAGAGTTACTGCACTAGGCGTTAGAGTCGACGAAGATTCATAATATATATTCGTTATCTCGCCCTTAACTACGCCCATACCATTTGCCATGCCTTCTGAATCATCTGCATCGCCGTTATATGCCCAAACAGTTTTAGCTGATACTGAATAATAAAGAATTACATATCCAGAGCCCTCACATGCCTGCTTTATAAGGCTTCTTGTAGCCGCCTGCCCATTTAGGAAGTAGTTAGAGTCATCTGTATCAAATGGTATAGCAGAATTAAGCTCTGATGGTGAAGATACCAGCTTAGGTCCTTTGAGTGATTTGTCTGCAAGCGTAAGTGGATTAACCTCTCCGTCACTGCTTAGCTCTCCATCAAGTACGGTTACATATGCTGTGTTAGAATTTGCCTTGTCGCACTTTAGAAGATTGTAAAACAAATTAACGCAGTCAAGCTTGGTCAATGTATCCGTTGCCTTAAGCCCTTCCATATTCTCACTAAGGTCAAGCGAGCTATACATAGCCATACGCTTATTGTACTGGTCGCCGTCAAAATCCTGTGCGGTATATCCAAGCAGATATAAAAGTCCCTTCGCCGCCTCATTAAGTGTTATATACTGATCCGGCTTAAATGTACCTCCAAGGTAGCCTGTCATCCAACCATTTTCAGCCGCTATTCTTATAGCGGATGCGTATTCATTGCCCGATGCAACATCCGCAAAGACAGATACATTGCTAGAGCTTGTAAGAACATTTCTATATGCAGATGCTCTAACAAGCATACGAGCAAACTCTGCCCTAGTAATATACTGGGTCATGTCTCCGGTAATAGTCATAATTCCTGCCACGCCGACAACCCTTTTTCTAAGATCCATATTCGTGCTGCTGTTAGCATATGCCTTAAGCGGAGTAAGCATGCCTATGCTACTTGTTGCAGCTAATGTCCATGCAAGTGTTTGTGCAATCCCTTTTTTCATAGCTTTTCAACTCCTCTACCTTTTTATCCTCAAAATAATACTAAGTTTAACTTAAATTAAACTTAAAAAGACGCCTAAGCTATTGATTTCACAGTTTAGACATCTTTTTATCTAATCTTGCATTTTATTAATGTGTAAGAAGGCTATGCCCTGTCATCTCCTTTGGCTGCTCTAGGTTCATAAGCTCAAGAAGTGTAGGTGCAAGGTCGCACAGCTTGCCGCCATCCATAAGTCCTACGCCCTCGTCTGCATTGACAAGGATAAAAGGAACCGGATTAGTTGTATGTGCGGTAAATGGCTCGCCTGTAGTATAATCTACTAGCTGCTCTGCATTGCCATGGTCTGCACATATAATCATCACGCCATTAGCCTTCTTTATGGCCTCTACGGTTCTTCCAACGCAGGTATCTACTGTCTCAACTGCCTTGATAGCTGCAGCCTCAACTCCTGTATGTCCAACCATATCTGCATTAGCATAATTGATTATAATCATATCATACTTGTTAGACTCTATAGCCTCTACCAGCTTATCGCATACCTCAGGCGCACTCATCTCAGGCTTAAGGTCGTAGGTAGCTACCTTTGGTGATGGAACAAGTATTCTGTCCTCGCCCTCATTAGGCTCCTCTATACCGCCATTAAAGAAGAAGGTAACATGTGCATACTTTTCTGTCTCGGCAATTCTTGCCTGCTTAAGTCCCATCTTAGATACATACTCACCTAGAGTATTATCTATTCTTTCCTTACCATATGCAACTAGCTTATTTTTGATAGTATCATCATAATCTACGAAGCATACATAGGTAGTTTTAATTCTCGCGCCTCTGTCAAAGCCTGTAAACTCATCATCACAAAAGCATCTTGTAATCTCTCTTGCTCTATCAGGTCTAAAGTTAAAGAATACTATGCTGTCATTATCCTTAACAAGTCCTATAGGCTTACCGTCCTTTGCTATAGCACATGGAATTACAAACTCATCAGTAAGCTTCTTTCCATCTGCATCTGTAGTATCATATGACCTTTGGATAGCTGCGGTCGCACTGTCACAAAGCTCGCCATTACCCTTAGTCATGGTATCGTATGCCTTTTGTATTCTATCCCATCTGTTGTCACGATCCATAGCATAGAAGCGTCCCATAACGCTGGCAACCTCGCCCACGCCAAGCTCCTTCATCTTCTTTTCAAGCTCTTCTACATATTCCTTGCCAGATGAAGGCGGTGTATCTCTTCCGTCTAAAAAGCAATGTACATATACCTTACTAAGTCCATTTTTCTTAGCCAGCTCTAAAAGCCCGAAAAGATGATTCATATGCGAATGTACTCCGCCCGGAGATACAAGTCCCATAAGATGAAGACTGCTATCATTCTTTTTACAATTTTCTACTGCACTAACAAGCGCTGTATTTTCAAAGAAGTCGCCGTCCTCTATAGACTTAGTTATTCTAGTAAGCTCCTG
>CAVBBU010000030.1:0-20248 GCA_963593765.1 Bacteroidaceae bacterium
GAGTGCGAACGTACCTGCATAATACGTATGTGCTGCGAGAAGGGCGTACGTTACATTGATGTAGAAACAGAAACAACCTGAGTCTTGGCACATATATGCAGGGATTTTATACATCTCAAGCTACTATAATCAATTGCACTCGTTTTTTAACATTATACATATGTACCTGAAAAGAGAGCGTGCGTTAGGCAAAGCAACGACCTAGCGGATTTTTTCCGCTAGGTCGTTGAAATTTCAAAGCTGTAAGCTCAAGATTTATTTAATACAAACTCCATTCGCATCTACGCTATATCCATCCGGTGTTACTGCATTAGTATACAGTGAACCTAGAGGTATGGTGCTTGTGCTCGTATATTCCATGCGATTTGTCGCACTGTTAAGCCTCCATGTGCTCTTATCACCATTTGGTGCTAGGTAGTACCACTTGCCATCTATCTCCTGCCAGCCTAGAAGCATACTGCCATCAACAGAGCTTAGGTAATACCACCTGCCGTCATTTGCATCAAGATGCCAGCCATCTGTCAGCCTTCCAAACCAGCCATCATGTACATCTGATAGGAAGTACCACTTGTTTGTTGTCTGGTCGCAGAACCAACCGCTGTTCATCACTCCATCACTACCAAAGTGATAGGTAGCTGTCTTTGTGCTTCCATTATAGCTGTACTTTACATTTGCCCAAGTATCAGTGAGATTTCCGCCGTTATTAAGCGTAAATACCCACTTATGGTTTGCAGCATCTATTATATTCCAGCTTCCGTCTGTTCCGTCTACGTATGTACGATAAGAATTCTTAAAGCTACTTCCTGGGCCAGAGCTGGTGCTACCGCCGCCGCTAACGACGGAGCCGCCACCGCCGCCACCGCCGCCGCCACCGCCGGAGCCGCCACCACCGGAATCTCCACCGCCAGAGCCGCCACCGTCAGAGCCTTTCTTACTTATCTCGTCAACAAGCTTTTTAAGTACTTCGTACTCATTAACAAGTTCATCTATTGTAGGTCTAGGAAGCTGATTTACAAGGTCTACAGCCTTCTTAATCTCCTCTTCAAGAGCCTCCTTATCCTCGCTACTTACCTTACTATTATTCTTAAGTTCGTTAGCCTTATCAATCTCGTCTTGAAGCTGCTTCTTAGCCTTTTGCCACTCGCTGTCGTCCTCCTGCTCGTAGATAGCATACAGTGTCATATCCTTTGTTATATCGGATGAAGTGTCAAACTCACTGCTTCCAGCTTCATTTTTAGACAGACACTTAAGCTCATATGCTATGCCAGTTTCTTCATCTATATATGACTCGTGTATATCAAGATCCATATACTCTGCAGAATCATCTAGGCATGAGCCATCTCTTACCTTAATCTCATGTGTCTGCTCTCTCTTAGTGTCTATAATAGTTACCTTGTTTGCCTTGTAGTAGGTAAATACAAGTGTATCTCCTATATTTGCCTCAAAGCTAAAGCTTCCAGTAAACTCAGTGTCGCCACTATAGTCATTAGGATCAGGTAGCATAGTTAGCTCTTCAAAGCCTATACTTCCATCATCCTTTATAACTCTAAGAAGCTTGTAGTCTATGTTATCAAGCAGGCTTGTATCTATCTTACCAAGCATTGATACAAGTACATCCTGATTACCACCAGCTGGCAGAGCCTTGTTGACATCATCTACCTTTCGTGAAAGTCCTATATCAACGCTCCACGGAATTTTGATTCTACTGCTATCATCTGCTGATTCCTTTACGGCATCTGAAACCGATGCTGTAGGTGCATGTGTATCAAACTTAATAGTATAAGCTATGCTCTTTCCCTCGTTGATAGCATTTTTATCATCTGTATTATTAGTTAGCTCTTCCTTTAGCTCGCTAGTTATATCATCTGTCTTATCAATAGCAAGCCTTCCATCCTTTGGTGAGTAATCTACGCTTACCTTTGATTTATTTTCATAAAGTGCCTGCATTATTACATCGCCAGATGTCATCTCTAGCTTCTGGTTATTCTTCTCAGGATAGCTTATAGCTACATTTCCTATAGAAACCTCCCAGCTATCAAATGCAGCACCGCTTGAATTAGTTTCATCAGCTGAAATCTCTATTATATCGCCCTTCTTAACTAGAGCCTCTGTAGCACCCTCTTCTACATCAAGTGCTACGCCGTTTCTGGTAACAGCATCTATATATCCGCCATTTTGCGTAGCAAATGTAAACTCTCTGTCAGCGTCAGAGCTATCCTTAACTAGTACCTGACTTGAATAATAAAGCTTATCTATAGGTGAGTCGCTTTCAGCTGTCTTTTTAGCTACAACATGATAGAACGCATTAGAATCTAGTCCTGTAAGCTCTACCTTGCCGTCCACTGCTGCTACCCAGCCATCAGTGCTTCCCGGCTGATCTATCAAATTATCATATACATCTAAAATGGCATATACATTATCATCTGCTGCAGGGCTAATAACTATCTTCTTAGCACTGCCATCATCTGCTATAGAATAATTATCACCAAGAGCCTCTATTACTACTCTGCTAGGCTGGCTTCTTAGGTTTTCATCTACAGTTTCAGTAATTAGCTTGCCTACCTCTGGAGATGCATTATATGACAGCTCATATGCATAGTAGCTATCACATGGATTAAAGCCCTCGAAGCTTTCCTTTATAAGCTTTGAGCCCTTATCGGTAGCAAGAACAACTCCATCCTCATCTGTTATAGCATATCTTCTAGACTCGTTTGCACCATTAATCTTAATTATGCCAAGTCCGTCCTTACTTCTTACACTTCCAGTTCCATCAGGCATGCAAAGTGTTCCGTCTTCACCTGTTCTAGATACAAATTTAGCTGTATAGGTTTGGTCTGCAAGTATAGTTGTGCTATTTAAATTAACCTTATGATCGCTTTCATCATACCAGCCATCAAATATATATCCGTCATCTGGAACAGGATCAGGAAGCTCTAGGTCAGAGAATGCTGTATCCTTAGCTACATGTACGCCATTAGTATGCGATAGCGAGCCGTGGCTTCCGCTTTCAAAGCTTACGTCAAACCACTTGCCCTCTTCTTCTACAAACTCAGCGTATAGCGTTACGTTCTCTTGCTTTTTAAGAGTTACATCACCACTTAATATACTACCTGTCTTTCTTCCAGCACTATCTGCCTTATACCAGCCGTTAAACCTATAGTTTGTATCTGCAGTCGGCTCTATGCCCTCTGTAAGCTTATCTATATCGTATGTATCTGGTTTAAATTGTCTTCTATTACTGTCACCTATAAGGCTACCATTCTCACTGTTAGCGTAGGACGTCATAATCCAGTAATCCTTATCATTAACAGTTGGAAGATAGGTCATAACTATTTTTCCGCCCTTAGAATTGACCTTAAAATAAAACTTTTGATCAGTTTCATTTCTATCAACAAAAACAAAGTTTCCATCAGTTGCCCAAACATTAGGAGGATAGTCATAGCCTTCTCTTTTTGGCATAGCTGTACTACAGGTAGCTGCTGTTGAATATGTTGCAACCTTTACGGTATCTAGTGCTTCATCATTATCATCTACCTGAACAACTGATACCTGTGCCTCAAATGAAACCAAAGCCTTGTATGTATAAACTATAGTAATAGGCTGGTTAGGCATCTTACCACTATACTTTTTATTAGTATCAAAAGCACAGCCTGCCGTTTGTGCAGAATACTCTCCGCTTCCTTCAAGGTCGTCTATATCTCCCTTGCCAGGCTTTTGACTAGCACCTATTAAGGAATATGAATCAATCGGTTTTGGATTTATCACAAACGCTTCCTCAGCAGAGTATGAATATGTATCAGCAGGACTTATAGAGGATCCATTTTCATCAACATACTCTACACGAATACTAAACTTCTTTGTTGTATCAGGCACATATCTGTAAGCCACTGTAAGATTATCGTTAGGCATATATCCGGCTACAGCATTTGTAGTATCCTTAATATATGCAGTCTCACCTAATGAAGCCGTATCTGATGTCTCATTATATCGCCTTTTATTATTATTCTTTATAATAACAGAATCTACCTTATAGCCTGGTATAGTTCTCTTATATGTGGCAGATATAGGCGTATCTGCTGTAACCTGAGTCGTCCAGCTTCCATCGTCAAAGAATCTATACAGATCTGTAGCACTATCACTTGGCCATGCATTCGTGTTTGTTCCATCCGTTATACTAGCTCTTGTACTATTAAGATCTCTATAGTGCATAACTGTAAAGTTAAACTTACATGTGTCATCACCTATCCACTTTGCCTCATATACTGTTTCTTCATTATATGGAAATGCATATGGAAGGTAAGATATCTTCTTATCATTTGAGTCATACCAGCCATCAAATGTATATCCCTGCCAAATACCACTAGGAAATGTAGGCTGTACTGGTCTTTCTCCACTAGCACCCTTATCGGTTTCAGTTGGAATACCATTAGACTCTGTAGCATCCTTTAACGGATAGCCTACAAGTCCGTGAAGCATAGTCACTCCGTTACTGTCTGAAGCAAGCTTTGTGTATGCCTCTATATCTGAATGTGATAAATCAGGTCCTACTCCAGGGTCGAATTTAATGACTGTTTCGGCCCCTAAGTCTATCGCGTGTGCCACATCTGGCACTGCGACCATGGTTAAAACCATGGCCACAGCTAGGACACGTGCGATACACTCTTTAATCTTCTTAATGTTTTTCATATACTCTCCCGCTCCTACTTTAGTATTCCATCACTGCCAACGTTATAGCCATCTGGTGTACTCTCGTCGCTATACATAGAGCCTAGTGGCTTGCCATCATTGTGGTTATATATCCACTTTCCTGAGGCAGCATCAAATGTATAAGTAGGTGCATTATTTGTGGCTGTAAAGTAATACCACCTTCCATCTATCTTTCTCCAGCCTGTTGCCATCTGGCCTGTAGTTGGATCTAGATAGTACCACTTGTTATCTGTTTCATCATAGTGCCAGCCTGTTACCATCTTGCCCTGCCAGCCGTCATTGTTAGGATTGCAATAGTACCAGTTATTGCTCTCATCTATTACCCAGCCGTAGTCCATAAGACCTGTTTGGTTAAAGTGATACCAGCCGCCATTTGTTACGCCATCTGAAGTATAATTAAGCTTAGCCCAAGTACTTGTAAGGCTTACATCACTATTAAGTACAAACGACCATCTGCTTGTTAGCGGATTGTACCTCCAGTTTCCATCTGTTCCTACCTCATAGCTAACATTAGCCGTTGGAGTAAATGAGCCAGAGGTATTTATAGCTCCTGAAACGCTGCCGCCACCGCCGCCTGAGCCGCCAGATCCACCTGATCCACCAGAGCCGCCTGAGCTGCCGCCATTATTATACTTTTTATATCTTTCCTCTAATATCTTGTCGTACTTTTCTCTTGCTTCATCAAGAGTCTTCTTAGCATCGATAAGCTCCTCTAGGGTTGCATAAGGATCAGTCTTTTCTAGAACCTCTAAGGCCTTTTCTATCTCATTATTAAGCTCCTCAGTCTCCTCATCTGTCATGAACTTATCATTTGCTGTTGTATTTGCCTTATCTACAGCTTCCTCTAGCTGCTTTCTAGCCTCATCTAGGTCAGTAGCATTGCTGTCATAATAAGCATATACATATGTCTTTTTCTTTATTTTCTTATCTGGATCAAAGGACTTTAGTTTATCCTCCTGATAGCTCCAGCCAACAAAGGTATATAATGCTCCATCACTTCCTGTAATCTCTGCCTCTGGCTCCTCGATGCTACCATAGTCAAATTCATACTCGCTATCAGATACTGGCTCGTCCTTACGAACCTTAAAGTAAGCATTATATCTAGGTGTTGCCTTGTTGTTTATAAAGTAAACCCTAAATGCCTTTGAGTATACAAGCACATATCTAGCTCCTGCTGTTGCGGTAAATGTAAACAGTCCGCCAGTTTCTGAAGGGTCACCATCAAGCGAAACCTCACTTATTATTGTTTCTTCCTCGCCTGCTTTTATCTCAAAGAGCTGATAATCAAGCATATCTATGGCATCTTCATCTAGCTGTACATAGGTAGTAAAGCTCACATCATTAGGTATAGTATAATCTACCTTTCTGCCATCGATATATCTTTCTATATCTATATTAAGTCCCCACTCTGCATGGTATGCCTGCTCATGTTCGCCAGAGTATGCCTCAGACCTCTTAATAGCATTTGATTCAGAAGCAGTAACATCATTTTTCTTATATACTATCTTATAGGTAACTGATTTCTTATCATCCTTTATAAGTGCCTCATCCTCTTTTGTGGTAAGCTCATTCTCCAAATCCTCTACCTCACTTGGATTTAGAACCATTTCACGGCTGCTGCCACCACGCACCTCTGCTTCAACTGTAGCATTACTTGATGTAGCCGTCTTATAGTATGCTGCTACAACTACATTAGCTGCAGGCATATTAAACTCTATATCCTTACCTGTTATAGTACTAGACTCACCTGGGATAGATCCTATAAGTACCTTCCAGTATCTAAATGCATTGCCAGCACCATCCTTATCCTCAGCATGAAGAACAACCTTATCGCCCTTCTTGGCTTCCTCATATCTGCTCTCACCTACAGCCTCGCCTGCAACAGATACTATCTCACCATTTATTGCCTCTACTACATACTTAGGTGCATCTATATCTTCCTCAGAGCCTTCTACGAACTTAACAGTATATGTATGTCCGTCAATTACACTGCTGCTCTCTTCCATAAGCTCATCGCCGTCATACCAGCCATCTGCTATATATCCAGCATCTGGAACATATTTCGGAAGACTTGCTATTACATCTCCCCAGGTAGCATCCTCTGGAAGGTTAAGAGTCTTATCCTCACCAGCTGCTATAGAACCATGCTCTCCGGCTTCAAAATTAATCTCTATAGTATCATCAGGGTCTGCCATAAAGCTTGCTGTTATGGTTGTAGAGCTTGTAAATACAGTAGCTGCATCTAGTAGTTCCTCGCCATTATTTCTAATTCCATCACCATTTTGGTCTATAAACCAGCCCTCGAAGATGTATGCATCATTTTCCTTAGCCTCTGGAACTAGCTTCTTATCCTGTATAGCCTGCCATGTATAAGCAGCTGCATTTCCCTTTGATGTTCCATCGTCCATAAGAACGCTTGTCTTATAGCCGCTTCCTGATGCCGTAACATCTGCTGATGTATCGCTTCCAAGCACAAGGCTTCCATGCTTTCCTGCCTTATAGGTTATAGTTGTCCACTTAGAGGCAACTCTCTCGTAGCTATATGTGATATACATACGCTCATTAGGCATAGTTCCGCTAAAGCTATCATTAGCATCAAAGCTTCCTGTATAGGACGGCTTAGCCTCTGCACTCTTATAGGTATATCCATAGAATTCCTTAGGGCTTGCACTAATTTGAGTATCTGCCTTGTGGTTTGTTACCTCTGTTTCTATAGCTGAGATCGAAGCATCCTTTGAGCTTGAATCTGTATGTACAACATTAAGTGCATACTCCTCATCTGTAGCCTCGTATACGTAGGTTATCTCTACAGGCTGATTAGGCATCTTACCACTGAAGCTATAATCAGAAGCAAACTCTCCAGTAACAGCACTTACAAAATTATCTACAGCATCTGCATCACTAGGAGAAGCTCCCTTTGTTATACTTCCTGAAACAAGCCTATATCCATAGACATCCCTTGGAATTACACTTATAGCATCCTCTGGGAATACTGTTCTAACCTCATCTACATATACTCTTGTTCCATTTACTGCTACATACTTAACAGTAAGTGGAGACTTAGAATCGTTGGTGCTTCTATCTACCCTATATGCTGATTTTACAGATGCATTCTGAGTAGGCATAGTTCCTGTAAAGCTACCATCATTATCAAAGCTACCAAATGGTACAGAAATCTGACCTTCATTAGTGTTGTTTTTAGACGGAGTCATAAATGAATATATAGGACTCCACTTATATCCGTGTATTTCCTTTACTGGTGCACTAACCTCTGTCTCTACAGAATATTCATTCTCAGAACGGCTAAATACCACTGATCCATCTGCATTAGAATACTCAACTACACAGTTAAACTTAACATTATCATCCGGCTTAAATACAGCATAATAGGTAATAGGATCATCTGGGAATACCGCTGGAAGATCCGTTATAATGTCAGGATTATCCATATCATCAACTGTACTCCAGCCTAGGAACTCGTAGCCATACTTAGCTACTCGTGGAAGAAATGCATTAATTGCTTCTCCTGCTGTTCCCGAAACGGTTTGTGGATGCGGTGTTCCGCCCTTTGAGTCAAATGCTATAGATGCTCCCAGTCTTTCATATATATAGGTAATCTCTACGTCTCTATCTGGCATAGTTCCTGTTACCTTACCAAAGTCAGCAGACTCCTCACCGGCTGCTACTATACTTGTTCCTGTTCCCTGTTCTATAGTTACACCCTTAAAGATATATCCAGCTATCTCACCTGGTGCATCTACTGAAACTGTCTCATCCTTAGCAAATGCAAGCTCGTCAACTGTAGGTGCTCCGACTACAGCACCGCCTGATGTATCTGCAAAGTAACGTGCCAGTGAATGTCCATTTCTCTTAAGTACAGTATTAGACAGATTGCTTAGGCTTTCAGCACCAGCATCTACATATACATCCTCTGTATCGTTTGGCCTGTCTGCACTAAAGTTATCTACAAAGCCACATGCTCCCTGTCCGGCAGCATATGTACTTGCAGGAACAGCTACCTTAAGCTCCTGTGCTGCCCTTGTAGTTAAGCCATCCACAGACGCTGCAGGAAGCTCCTGAGTTGTAATACCTATGTTACTTGTTTCTAGGTCGCCCGTAACTGTTATATACTTACCGGTAGCTAGGTATACGTTTGCCTGCTTACCGTCTGCTCTCTTGTTATCCTGTATGTTGACCGTATTTTTAACCTCAAATGTACCTGTACTATTATAGTATACAGCACCCTTTTCACTAGATACATTATCCTTTATAGTTCCATAGTTCATAGCAAGGCTTGCACTGCCTGTTAGGTTTACAGCACTTGCATTACTTGAGGTGCTTACACCGTTACAGTTTTGTACTACAGCGCCACTGTTTATCTCTAGCTTACCAGATGTAGCAGATAAAAGAGGCGTGGTGCTTAATGCATTATTACCATCAAGAATAATATCCGTAAACTTTAGAGTAGATGTAGCCACAGTAAACAGAGAGCCTGTATATCCATCTGCTCTTTTAAGTGTCTTTATATAATCTGGATCTGCATTAGTAGGATGACCAGCCATAGTATAGTCTGTACTTGCTATGGTTATATCCATTAGGTTAGTTCCTGATACTGCTATAGGTGATGAGATGTCAGGGTAGTCCATTATGTAGATGTAGCCTTTTTTGCCTGCAAGCTTACTAATTGCATATTCAATCGTTTTAAATGGTTTACTATAAACTCCAGTATTGCTATTGTTACCATTTGAATAAGAAACATAGTATGAAGTATCTCGCACTGCAAATGCAATTCTTCTATGAACTGTCTCATATGGGTGAAGCTGGAATTTCCATGAATATGTCATAGCAGAATCAACACCTGTAGAACTAGTTGCCGTGCTTTCTGTAAACACATTTTTCCAATAATTACCACTATTATATTTTCCTATCCATCTGTACGTTGGCGGTGTTATCCCAAGGCTTTCATCATCTGTAATACAATCAAACGTAGTCCCAAAGTATGCACCACCATTTACTTCGTTAACCATGTGAATACTTCGTTCGTTTTTATACACAGATGCCGCATCTTGATCTGCGATTTGAACATCTGACCCTGATCCTATGTAGACTGTTCTTCCATTTTCTCCGCCCTGACCGTTTACGTCATAAACATAATAATCGATAAGTAGATATTTGTCGTCTGGGCTCGATGATATAGCTATTTTATATTCTATTCCATAACTACCTATGCTTTTTACTCCACCATTTGTGCTTAGGGGATATGTCGTTCCGCTTAATTCTGTTATCGCACCATTATCTACCTTAAACCAGGTCCTATATCCGCCATTACCACATGTTGTTTTTATTGTATTATTATCATTGGTATCATATGATGTATGTCCTGCTCTTAGTCCTCTAATGTCAAATCTTCCACTCGTATTTTGATTCCACTTATACGCAGTTGCCTCACTTGCACCATCTCCAAGGTTTTCATTAACAAGCTCAGTAGCCGCATATGACTGTATATGTAGCTGTCCGAGATCCATTCCTGCTAGAAGGCATACTGCAAGCAGTGTTGCTACAGCTCTTTTCAATAACTTTCCTACTTTTTTATTCATACCTCTATTTCCTTTTGCACCGTACTTACTCTTTGTACTATGCTTATCCTTTACATTCTCTTTGTGTTTTTAAAAATTAAGCTTTTCCTCTTCTGGAAGGCTATCCACATCAGGGTCATTATCATCTGCAGCTATTATACCGTCTGCATAGTGATCGTCCTTATTATCCTTATCGTAGTGATAATAGCCTGTTCCTTCGTCTCCATCTCGCCACCTTGGCTTAGACTCATCCGTACATCTAGCTACAAAATGATTATTAATTATAAGAAGGTATGCACCATCCTTATCCTTTACTATCTTCTTAGTTCCCTCTACTACCTTTCCATTAGTATCTACTACCTGATAGTAGATGTCGTCTCCATCCTCAACCTCTACTACTCCGTAGTTATACTCCTTACTAGCATCAAGGCGAAGTCCGTTTATATAATATCTGTCATTCTTTTTCTGAAGCTTGTTCTTGTTGCCGTATGCCTTACCACTAGATGAAAATCCAAAGGTATATACTCCATCGTCTAGCTCTACCTCTATGCTGTTTCCTGTCTGCATAGAGCCATCATTTATCTCATCTGATGAGAAAAGATAAAGATCAGACTTTTCTATGCCATATATATTGCCATATATAAAGTCATCTGAATCCCATGCATCTGTATCATACTTTGCGGTAAACTCAGACCTGCCATCAAAGAGCACAAAGCCTGTCTGCATTCTTCCTAAGCCATCAAATGCATAGTAGTGACCATTAATCCTGCTTATGCGGTCTTTATATACCTCTCCGCTATTATTTGTATACCACCAGCTGTATTCCTGACCGTAATACTCGTCCGCATCCATATTCTCAGAAGGATACATTCTAAACCAGCTATTCTTTAAAAGCTTTCCGCCATCATAGCCCGAATAGTATCTTGCAGATGTTTCACTGCTAGGATTACTCTTATCTGCATTACTTATAGTAGATACCTTGCTCCACCAAGGAAGCATAATTCCATTTTCATCAAAGCCGTACTTAACGCCATCTAAGGTCATCTGCCTTATATGGTCGCCGTTGCTTTTAATCTTCTTTGAATCACTATCAAAGTAGATCCACAGCTTATCATAGTCGGAGTAGCTTCTTCCTGCTACCTCGCTGTCTAGCTCAGAGCCTCCTATTCCATCATCTATCGCTCCATAGTCCAGCCACTCATTTTTTAGAAGTCTGCCGTCAGCCCCAGCATAATACATACCATCTACGAAGGGATCATCCGAATCGGTTATAGGCTCTCCTGTTGAGTCAAGCCAGCCAGTAAGCAGCTTTCCATTCTCATCAAATGCGTAGTTGCTTCCATTTATGCTCCTTTTAAAGCTGTTATTCTTACGGCGATATGCACTTCCATCTGAGCCAAAGTAATACCAGCCCTCTTCAAGAGAAGCATCGTAAGCCTCATCGCTCTTTACCTCTACCCAGGCATTGCAAACCAAGGCTCCGTCTTCATCTACGTAGTAAACTGAGTCGCCATCCTTAAAGGCACAGCCAGCAAGCATTATTCCGTCGCTTCCTATATAACGCCAAGCGTTGTTTGACTTTAACCATGTTTCTGTTACGGCATTACCGTCCTTACCATAGTAGCTCCATCTGCCATCTGACTGAACCCAGCCCTCTGCCGCCTGCGTAACATCTAAAGCAGGCATTGTCAGCAATCCTACAGACAATACTAGTGCTGCAGACACCATTGTCCTTTTTTTCATTTTTACTCCTCCTCCAAGAAAAGTATATTTAAAACGCGTTTATAGATTTAAAATTTCACTTAATTTGATAGCTGTTTAAATAGCAAAATGAACACGCATAAAATCTCATTAATTTTGTCACTAAAAAAATAACAAAAAAAATTATACCAGCGTGTAATAGTTCTATATTATAACCGCACCCCCCCCAGTTAGTCAATACTAACATTCAAAATCTTCTAAATTCCTGCCCAAAATTCGTAAAATTGTGAAAATTTGAAAAATTGCGATTTAAAAAGCAGACGCCTCATTAGCATCTGCTCCTTAAAATTATCACTATAAGCTTCTATATTTTATAGATTTGACTTTGCCACTTCTACTAGCTTAGTAAAGCCTGCTGCATCACTTACTGCAAGGTCAGCTAGCATCTTTCTGTTCATGTCAACATTTGCCTTCTTAAGGCCAAACATAAACTTTGAATATGAAAGTCCGTTCATATGGCATGCTGCATTGATACGTGCAATCCATAGCTGTCTGAACTGTCTTTTTCTTTGCTTTCTTCCTGCATAAGCACTTGCAAGTGCTCTCATAACTGACTGCTTAGCTATTCTGTACTGCTTAGATCTTGCTCCTCTGTAGCCCTTAGCCAGCTTTAGAATTTTATTATGTCTCTGTTTAGCGTGCATTCCGCCTTTAACTCTTGCCATTTTACTTCCTCCTTCTTGACTAATCTAGGCTTACAGATAAGGTAGAATCTTCTTCATTACCTTAGAATTAGTAGCATCTACTACTATATCCTTACGAAGATTTCTCTTATTCTTTGTAGACTTTTTAGTTAATATGTGTCTTCTGTATGCTTTGTTTCTAACTAACTTGCCGCTTCCGGTCTTTTTGAAACGCTTTGCTGCTGCTCTGCTTGTCTTTAGCTTTTGCATATTGCTTCCTCCTGTTTTTTATTTCTTAGCACTAAGGAACATAACTATACTTCTTCCCTCCAGCTTCGAAGGCTTGTCTATAACAGCTACATCCTCTAGCGATGCTGCTACCTCATCCAATATATGCTTGGACTGATTCATATGTGCCATCTCTCTGCCTCTAAAACGAAGTGTAACCTTGACCTTGTTGCCCTTCTCTAAAAACTTTCTAGCTGCTGCCATCTTAGTATTTAGATCATTAGCATCTATGTTAGGAGACAGTCTTACCTCTTTAATCTCTATAGTCTTTTGCTTTTTCTTAGCTTCCTTGTCACGCCTTGCAAGCTCATATCTGTACTTACCAAAATCTATAATCTTGCACACTGGTGGCTTCGCCGATGGTGCGATAAGCACAAGATCCTGCCCTGCCTCATCTGCCTTTCTAAGTGCATCTGCTATAGGTACTATTCCTAGCTGTTCTCCGTCCTCACCGATCAGTCTGACTTCCTTCGCCCTTATCTGATCATTAATCAATGGTTCGCTAATTGTTCTACACCTCCGTTCCTTTTAAAAGTAGAAAAATGAAAAATGACGAACAGAAAAGTTCCGTCCGCCATAATATACATACTAAAGGTATGTTGCTTTATGTACCCGAGTCACCTTTGTGCTAGGGTGAGGCGAACCTGCTTTTCTTTAACAACCTGTACACTATACCAAAGCTTTTTGTCTAAGTCAAGGGTTTTCATTCTAAAGCTTACCCAAGCTCCCTTATAAGCCTATACGTCGCGCCAAGCGGAAGTCCCACCACGCTGGTATAATCTCCCCTTATTTCCTTTATATATGCGGCAAATGCTCCCTGTATGCCATATCCTCCTGCCTTATCCATAGGCTCTCCTGTAGCTATATATGCCCTTATCTGGCAATTTGTCATAGGATATACGTCTACATCAGTTTTTACGCATATGGTTTTTGATAAGCCACCAACCTTAATTACAGTTACGCCAGTATATACCTGATGCCTGCTTCCAGAAAGCATAGCTATCATCCTAAAGGCATCCTTTTTATTTTTTGGCTTCCCAAGTATCTCTCCGCCTGCATATACTACAGTATCTGCACCTATAACTATAGTTTTTTTCTCACACGAATATGCTATATCCTCTGCTTTAATTTTTGATAGTCTTTTAACCAAAGCCGCTGGACTTTTAATATCGCAGGTTTCATCAGCAAGGCTTGGCATAATAATAGGCTCTATGCCTATTTGCTCTAAAAGCTCTCTTCTTCTTGGAGATGCTGATGCAAGTACAACATTATATTTTTTCATGATCTCTCCCTATCCGTTCGCATTATGTTTCACGAAAAGCCATTTTCTCCGAAACCCAAAAATCCCTCAATGCAATTTCTAATTACTATTTATTCCTCCCCGGAAGACTAGTATCCGGTGCTATAAATACTGTCCTTAGCTTCGATACTCTAAATCTCTGACTTTTATAAAGTCCATAATATCCAGAGAGCGTAAAGCTAACTGCTATAGCTAGTGCATAGTAAGGCATACCGCCATATCCAAATAAATCAAATGCTATCAGTATAGATGCAACTGGGCAGTTAGTAACTCCTACAAAAAGTGCAACCATACCACAGGCAGTATATATTGCACTATCAAGTCCAAGCAACCTTGCAAATGCTCCGCCAAGGCAGGCACCTATGCAAAAGGTAGGAACTATCTCTCCGCCCTTAAAGCCTGCACCAAGCGCTATAGCAGTAAAAAGTATCTTTAATAAAAATGCATGGTATGCTATATCACCCTCCATAGCTCTTTCTACTAAAGGAAAGCCACCACCATTATAATCAAAGTTTCCCTCTATAAATGTTAGTGTTATAAATATTATACTTCCTGCTATAATCCTAATATATGTATTTGGGAAAAATTTTTTATATATATTTTCCGCTTTATGCATAGTAATGCAAAATAATATGCTTACAGCTGCTGCAATTATTCCAAGTAATATTACAAGGGCTGCCGACCTTATGTCTAAGGTATATATTCCACTTACAGGAAAGCTCTCCTTAGCTACTCCCATATATCCTGCTACAGCTGTTCCTACAAATGAAGCTACTATGCAAGGTATAAGTGCAGAATAAAGCATAACTCCAACGCTTATTACCTCCATGGAAAATACTGCTGCAGCAAGCGGTGTTCCAAAAAGTGCACTAAAGCATGCACTCATTCCGCACATTATGGCTATCTTTTTATCGGAGCTGCTTAGCCTTATAAGCCTTGCAAAAAAGTTTCCTATACTTCCGCCAAGCTGAAGTGCTGCTCCCTCTCTTCCGGATGAGCCTCCTACTATATGAGTTAAAAATGTCGAGATAAATATAAGCGGTGCTGTCTTAATAGTTATATCGCTATCTGCACTGATAGATTCTATAACCAGATTAGTTCCCTTGTGCTTTTCCTCATGAAGCAGCTTATATAAGAAAACTATTGCTATTCCAGATAATGGCATAAAAAGCACTGCCATGTGGTTATTTGTCCAAACCGAGGTAGCAAATGCTATAGATTTAGAAAAGCAGGCACCTACGGTGCCTACCACTAACCCGATTATACTAGAAAGTATCATCCATTTTATAAAATATATTATATTACTTTTCCACCAGCTATCATTTTCATGAAGCCGCTCTAAATTCATAGCTTTCACCTTACATACCGTCCTGAAGGTTGCCCTTTCTTCTAACTAGTCTAGTTCTGTAGCCTTCTTTTTTGAGTCTTTCTACTATATCATTTTTATGCTCTGTTCCAAATGCCTCTACAGTAATTCTTAGCTCAACTGCTGCATTACGATTAATGCTGACGAACTGGTTATGCTCTAGCTTTATAACATTAGCCTTTTCCTCTGCAAGTATGCCAGATACCTTAGCAAGCTCACCTGGCTTATCCGGAAGAAGAACAGATACAGTAAATACTCTGTCTCTTTCTATAAGTCCATGCTGAATTATAGATGACATAGTGATAACGTCCATATTGCCGCCGCTAAGAATAGAAACTATCTTCTTTCCCGAAACATTAAGATGCTTAAGTGCTGCAACTGTAAGAAGACCAGAGTTTTCTACTATCATCTTGTGATTTTCTACCATATCAAGGAAAGCAACTATAAGCTCGCCATCCTCTATAGTTATAATGCTGTCTATATTTTCCTTTATATAAGGAAATACTAGCTCGCCCGGCTTTTTAACTGCTGTACCGTCTGCTATAGTATCTGCAGAAGGAAGCTCTACTACATGTCCTGCCTCAAGTGATGCCTTCATACATGCAGCACCAAGTGGCTCTACACCTATTACCTTAATCTTAGGATTAAGCATCTTAGCAAGTGTAGATACTCCGCAGCACAGTCCGCCTCCACCTATAGGAACAAGTATGTAGTCAACAGTAGGAAGCTCCTTGATAATCTCCATAGCTATAGAGCCCTGTCCTGTAGCAACATCTAGGTCATCAAACGGATGAACAAATGTAGCTCCTGTTTCACTGGCTATTTTATATGCATTTGCACATGCATCATCAAATACATCTCCCTCTATAACAACCTCTGCGCCATAGCCTCTTGTTCTATTTATCTTCATAAGCGGAGTTACTGTAGGCATACAAACTGTTGCCTTAACTCCTGCTAGCTTAGCTGCATATGCAACTCCCTGTGCGTGGTTTCCTGCAGATGCTGTAATTAGTCCATGACTTTTTTCTTCGTCTGTAAGCGTATGTATCTTGTAATATGCACCTCTTACCTTATATGCACCTGTATATTGCATATTCTCCGGTTTAAAATAAACCTTATTACCAGACTGGTTAGAAAAAAATTCGCTATATACAAGCTTGGTTTCCTGTGTAACCTCTTTTACTATCTCACTAGCCTCTTCAAATTTTTCAAGCGTTAATTTATCTGTCATATCAATCACTACCTTCCCTTGTATTAAATAATGCCTCTACAAATTCTCTTGCATTAAACTTTTGCATATCCTCTATATGCTCGCCAACTCCTATATATTTAACAGGTATGCCTAGCTCTGCCTGTATGGCTATAGCTATACCACCCTTTGCTGTTCCATCCATCTTAGTAAGTATAATGCCTGTAATATCTGCTACCTCGCTAAACTGTCTTGCCTGCTCTAGTGCATTCTGTCCTGTTGTAGCATCAAGAACAACTAAGGTTTCTCTAAGCGTATCCGGAAGCTCTCTATCTATAACTCTATTAATCTTTTTTAGCTCCTCCATAAGATTTTTCTTATTATGGAGTCTTCCTGCTGTATCGCATATAAGTACATCTACGCCTCTTGCTCTTGCCGCACTGCATGCATCATATACAACCGCTGCCGGATCTGAGCCCTCGCTTTGTGCTATAAGCTCAACCTCTGCCCTATCTGTCCATGTTCTTAGCTGGTCTATAGCAGCTGCTCTAAAGGTATCTGCTGCCGCAACTAAAACCTTGCGTCCATTTTTCTTAAGCTGAGAGGCTATCTTTCCTACCGAGGTTGTCTTTCCTACACCATTGACACCTATCATAAGCAAAACGGATTTTTGATTTTCGTAGTCATATGCCGCATCGCCAAGATCCATTTTCTTTATGATTGAATCTATAAGCAGCTGCCTGCAATCGGCTCTGGATCTTATATGCTCGCTATCAACCCTTTCTCTAACATCCTCTATTATAGACTCTGTAGCTCTAACGCCTATGTCGCCCATAATAA
Organism: Bacteroidaceae bacterium; assembly: GCA_963593765.1. Lineage (GTDB taxonomy): Bacteria > Bacillota > Clostridia > Lachnospirales > Lachnospiraceae > CAVBBU01. Next base: position 17,651 of record CAVBBU010000030.1, read on the forward strand.
GGATTTCTTCAAGCTCCTCATAAAATTCCTCGTCTATGTCTCCGTGACCTATAAATATATCGTCAAGTCCGGTTACTACAGCCTGCCTAGTTTTAGAAAGTCCTTCTACAAGTCTTTTAAAAAAGCCCTTTTTTGTTTCCTCTGTTTTTACTTCTGTATTATCTTCCATATTAATCCTTATTAATTATCTAGCTGGTCCTCTATAAGATTTACAGAAACCAGTGTAGATACACCCTTTTCCTGCATTGTAATTCCATAAAGCCTATCTGCCGCTACCATAGTTCCTCTTCTGTGTGTAATAACTATAAACTGAGTATTCTTAGTTAGCTTGTGCAGATAATTAGCAAATCTGTCTACATTTGAATCGTCAAGTGCTGCCTCTATCTCATCAAGAAGTGCAAAAGGTGACGGCTTAAGATTCTGTATTGCAAAAAGAAGTGATATAGCAGTAAGCGCCTTCTCTCCGCCTGATAGCTGCATCATATTTTGAAGCTTCTTGCCAGGTGGCTGAGATATGATATGTATTCCTGCCTCAAGTATATCCGTATCCTCATCAAGCTCTAGCTTACCTGTTCCGCCTCCAAATAGTGCCTTAAATACCTTGTCAAATTCCTTTCCTATGGCAGCAAACTGTTCCTCAAACTGCTTACGCATGCTTACGTCAAGTTCTTCAATAATCTTAGTAAGCGAGCCCTCTGCTTCAACTATATCATCATGCTGAGTTTTTAAGAACTCATACCTTTCAGATACTTCCTTGTAGTCATCTATAGCATTTACATTTATATTGCCAAGTGCCTTAATGCTTGTCTTTAGCTCTGATATATTTCTTCTTATATCCGCAGCATCATTTAAGCTTTCATCTCTTAGCTCTGTAGCTGTTTCTAATGTAAGCTCATATTCACTCCACATATAGGTAACATGGCCATCGAGCTTTTCGGTGCATTTTTCCTTTTTACTAGAAAGTCTAAACTGCTCCTTATCTAGCTCAGAAAGTCTGCTTGCAATCTCATCTCTCTTATCAAAGAACTGCTTTTGCTCGTCTGCCTTTGAAGCCTTCTTTTCTACAGATTCAGAAACGATAAGCTCAAGTCCCTTTATCCTCTCTGCTATATCCTGTATCTTGGCTTCATCCTCTGCTATCCTAGTATTCTTATCATCTATGCTTTCCTTGCTTTGCGAAATACCACTACTAAGCTCGCTAAGTTCCTCATTAAATCTATTAACCTCGCTATTAATTCTGTTAAGATTTTCTTCTATATATGCAAGCTTTTGCTTAGCAGCTGCAGTATCAAGCTGCACCTGCGATAGATTATTAGAATACCTTTCTCTGTTTGTTCTAGCCTCTTCTATCTTTGCTGTATTTTCAGTTATAGCTGCCTGAGTATCAGTATTCTTTTGATCAAGAGCCAAAACCTCAGAGCCTATATTTGATTTATTTGTATTAATTTCATTTATCTGCTCTTCTAGCTGTGCATGCTCCAAATCAAAATCGCCAGAGGATCTGTCTATCTCTGCCCTACGCTCATTTAGCTTATCAATATTAACCTGAATAGTATTTTGCTCTATCAGTGCTTCCTGCTTTTTAGCTCTCTTTTTCTCTTGCTCGCTAGTCTTTTCAGACTTTATGGCATTATTCTTATCAAGCTCTGCCTGAACAGAATCTGACTTTTCCTGAATCTTAAGAAGCTGCTCCTCTAATTCCTCTATCTCTCTTTTACGTCCAAGAAGATTACTTGTATTTTTAAATGCACCACCGCTTATAGATCCCCTTGGATTAAGATACTCTCCCTCCTTGGTTACTATATGATACTCGTATTTATTTTTTCTTTCTATAGCTATAGCGTGGTCTATAGTATCTACAACCAAGGTCTTACCAAGAAGCGAATTAACAACTCCCCTGTAGCTTTCATCTGTCTTTACTAGCTCACTAGCAATAGCTATAAAGCCCTCTTCATTTTTTACAGCCTCTATACTTATATTGTCCTTATTACCTACACTTGTAATAGGGAGAAATGTTACCCTACCGAATTTATTTTTCTTAAGATATTCTATAAGCTGCTTTGCTGTTTCCTCTGAGTCTGTAACAACATTTTGTATTCTTCCGCCAAGCGCTGTTTCTATCGCTGTTTCATATTCCTTATCTACAGATATAAGGTCAGCTATTACTCCATGGATGCCATTAACTCTATCTCTGGATTCCATTACCTTTTTAATGCTATTGCCATAGCCATCATATCTTTCAGCTATATTTTTTAATGACTCAAGCTTCGCAAACTTGGCCTGATAATCCGACTGAGTATCTGAAAGAAGCTTATTAAGCCTTGCAGCTTCTTCATTAATTTTTTTAAGCTCCTCATCAAGGCTATTAATGGCGTTGTCAATGTCCTCTATATTTTTTACTATCTCTGTTAGCTTATTATTTTCTATATTAAGCTGCTCGTCAAAGGTTGCCTCGTCTGACTTTATCTTAAGAAGCTTTTGAGCTACCTCAGATTTTCTAACCTGAATCTGCTCTAGCATAGCCTCATATCTTTGATCCTTAGCGGTAAGGTCTGCCTTTTCATTAAGTATAGCTATAAGCATAGCCTTATCATCTTC
>CAVBBU010000031.1:0-19854 GCA_963593765.1 Bacteroidaceae bacterium
TTAGAACCGCTGTAAGGTGAATTTCGGCGTAGCCGAAAGAGAAGATGCCCTGGGGCACACGAGCACTAGAGTGCGAACGTACCTGCATAATACGTATGTGCTGCGAGAAGGGCGTACGTTACATTGATGTAGAAACAGAAACAACCTGAGTCTTGGCACATATATGCAGGGATTTAATTGTGCCTAAGTATGTGCTACGAGAAGGGCGTGCGTTAAGCAACGCAAGACACACTTGACCTTTAACAACCTGCTATATTTTGTTTTTTGCCATATAAACATGTTTTACGAACATCCATATGTCCGAACAAAGCGTTGCTCACAGCAAAGCTGTTAATTACAATGCACTGCAAGACGGGTATTTGTTACACAAATATAGACATAGAAACAACTCAGAGCACTATATTTAAGGATATCTATTTTGTTACAAATACAAGGCATAAGCAAATAGGATAGTAGAGAGAGCGAATCTGATTTTGCATAAATGTTTCACGTGAAACATATTCAAAAAATCTAGCAAATATGCTATACTACTTAGCATTACAATAGATTGCAGGAGCATCTTGCAATTTCTAACAAGACAAATCAGAGGGAGACCTTATGGGAAGGATAATTGCGATTGCAAATCAAAAGGGCGGAGTGGGTAAAACAACCACTGCTATTAATCTGTCTGCGGCACTTGCGGAGGCTGGGCAAAAAATACTTGCTATAGACTTTGATCCGCAGGGAAATATGACAAGTGGTCTTGGCATATCAAAGGAAGAGCTAGAGCATACGGTATATGATTTAATTATGGACGAGTCAGAGATTGGTGATGTAGAGCTAAAGACTGATTATAGTAATCTAAGCATACTTCCAGCTACGGTAGATCTTTCAGGTGCAGAGATAGAGCTCCTCGATTCCGAAAAGAGAGAAACCGCTCTTAAGGATAAGATAAGCAGCATAAAGGATAATTTTGATTTTATTATTATTGATTGTCCGCCATCTCTAAGTCTTTTAACGGTCAATGCCCTAACTGCCGCTGATTCCGTTCTTGTTCCGCTTCAATGCGAATACTACGCACTGGAGGGCTTAAGCCAAATTATAAAAACTATAGGCTTAGTTAAGGAAAGACTTAACCCTAATTTAAACCTAGAGGGTGTTGTGTTTACTATGTATGATGCAAGAAATAATCTTTCACAGCAGGTTATAGACAGCGTTAAGGAGGCACTTGATTGTAATATCTATAATACCGTAATTCCTAGAAATGTAAGGCTTGCAGAGGCACCGAGTCATGGGATGCCTGTCACAGAATATGATCCAAAATCGACAGGTGCAGAGAGCTATCGCATGCTTGCGGCGGAAGTGATACAGCATGGCTAGGTTTACATAAAGCGGCAAAGCGTTTACGCCTTCTACAGTATATTTTTTACTTTATAGGAAAGTGCGTCCTATGAAGTAAAAAAACGCTCCATCAAATAGTAAACCTCACTTTAGATTTATTTGAAAAGGCTACATTTCCCAGTAACAAATATATACAAAACCTACGAAAGGCGGATATCTATCCGAGAGTATTAAAAATGGCAACAGGTAAAAAAACAAACAGAGGCTTAGGAAAAGGGCTTGGTGCACTTTTTGCAGATACAAGTGTATCAAAAAATCCGACAGCCAAGGCAGAACCTACAGGTGGCAATGAAGATAAAACCACAACAGATGATAAGCAAAAATCAGGCGAGGCTATTGTCAGCATTGCCCTCGTCGTTCCTAACGCAGGTCAGCCGCGAAAGGAATTTAATAAGGAGCTGCTTGATGAGCTTACAGAATCTGTAAAGCAATATGGCGTTTTGCAGCCGCTTATAGTTAAAAAGAAGGGAACTACATATGAGATTATAGCCGGCGAGAGAAGATGGAGAGCCGCTCAGGCTGCAGGACTTAAGGAAATTCCTGTTGTTATCAGAGATTATTCAAAGCAAGAGGCTATGGAAATTTCTATAATTGAAAATGTTCAAAGAGCCGACCTTAATCCTATAGAGGAAGCAAAGGCATATAGCATGCTTATGAATGATTATAATCTAACGCAGGAGGATGTGGCGGCTAAGGTTTCAAAAAACAGAGCAACTATAGCAAATACGCTTAGACTCCTAAAGCTAGATGACGAGGTTCAAAACATGATGATAGAGGGAGTGCTTACATCGGGACATGCAAGAGCACTTCTTTCTATAGAAGATAAGGATAAACAAAGAGAGCTTGCGCGTGAGGTAGTTGATAAAAATCTTAGTGTTAGAGAAATTGAAAAATATATAAAGCAGCTAAAGACAGCTCCAAAGGCTAAAAAGAAAAAGGATGAGGATAAGTCGCTTGATATATATTACAACCAGTATGAGGATAAGCTAAGAAGCAAGCTTGGAACAAAGGTACATATTAACCGCAAGGATAAAAACAAGGGACGTATAGAGATAGATTATTATTCGACTAGTGAATTAGAGCGTATTATGGATCTTATAGATTCTATATCCGGAGGCAGATATGAATAGTGAATATATACTTATTGCGGTTATTGCTTTAGAGGTAGTGCTTATTGGAATTATTATATTTGGATTTTGCAAATACAAAAAGCTTTTTCGTGCATATGATAGATTTATGCGTGGCAAGGCGGCTGAGGATTTGGAAGAGGTTATATATGGCATTGAGGATCAGATCAAGGCACTAAAGTCTGAGGACAGAGCAAACAAGGATGCCATCAGAGTATTAAATAAAAATTTCAGAGCATCATATCAAAAGTTTGGCATAGTAAAATACAATGCATTCAAGGGCATGGGCGGAAATCTAAGCTTTGCAAGTGCACTACTCGACTACACAAACACAGGCTTTATACTTAATTCAGTTCACTCAAGAGAGGGCTGCTATGTATATATAAAAACTGTAGATTGCGGAAAGACTGAGGTAGTGCTTGGAGCAGAGGAAAGAGAAGCTCTTGAAAAGGCACTTGGATATGTAAAGCAGGACTAGAAAAACCTTGTAGTGGCTCATGCAGCCGTAACAAGAGTTCTTCGCAAACATTCATAAAAGTATCGAATCAATTATAAAAATAGAAAAGAGGAAAAGGTATGGTTAAACATATTATTCTTTGGAAGCTAAAGGAAGAATATTCCGGAGAAGAAATTAAGAGAATAAAGGCTGGAATAAAGGAAGGTCTTGAGGGCTTAGTAGGTAAGGTTCCGGGACTTAAGGAGGTACATGTATATACAGAGGGCTTAGGAAGCTCAAACATGGATCTAATGCTGGATACTACGCTAGAAAGCCCTGAGGCACTAAAAGGATATGCAGTGCATCCGGCACATGTTGAGGTAGCGGACAGCAAGGTAAGACCATATACTCAGGTTCGAAGCTGCTTTGACTATGATGTTGATATTACAGTGTCATAAGTACTTTCTCCCATGACATGCTTGCATGCCAGTGGGAGAAAGTATTTATGACACGCCCCTCAATGAGGGTGAAGCTGGGTGTAAGCCCAGCGAGAACCCGAATTGAGGGAGGATTGTGGGAGTGCAAAGCACGAAACAATCCGTGTAATTATGAAATAAAGTATTCTAAGGAACCTTACATGGAAAACAAAAAAAGCTGTTTGCTAATCCTGCCTAGAGCGATATACCCGACTGTATGCGGATATGCAATAAAAAATAAAAATCTTATAGAGATACTTTCAAAGCAGTACAAGCTTACAGTAGTTGTAATTAGCAGAAGTCCTATAGGAAGTAAGGAAGAAGGCTTTTATAAGGCACATACAGACAGCTATATAAATTATATATTGCCAAAATATAAAAGTATATTAGGAGCGTTTAAGTCGCTGCCAAGCAGCAAGCCCTTGCAGGTAGGATATTATTATGATAAAGGGCTGCAACGCATTATAGATAATATCGCAAAGGATACCGACATACTTATATCAGCACTTATAAGAACAAGAGAATATCTAAGTAAGTGGGAGAGTGCAGGGAAGATTATCGTATTTGATATGGTAGATTCCATAGGCTTAAACTACAGCAGCTCAAAAAACAAAACCAAGTCGCTATTTTGGAAATTCATATACAGCATAGAAAGCAAAAGACTGCTTGAGTATGAAAAAAAATATATTAAAAGAAGCAGCATAACCTATCTTTTTAATGAAAAGGAACAGGAATATTTTAAGGCATATGGAAGGGTATACTGCCTGCCGCATGGAGTAGACGAGAGGCTGTTTGAGTATAATAAGACAGATGATAAATATAAAAATTCTGTAGTATTTATGGGTAAGATGGATTACCAGCCAAACATAGACGCCGCCATGTGGTATATGGAAAATGTACATACGAGGATAGGAGATAAAATTCCCTTTATAATAGTTGGTGCATATCCATCAGAGGATATATTAAGGCTTGCAAAAAAACTGGGCAATGTAACCGTAACAGGATATGTTGACGATCCCTATATATATGCCAGCTCAGCACTGCTTCTTGTAGCACCTATGCAAACCGGTGGTGGAATACAAAATAAGATACTTGAGGGTATGGCGCTTGGCAAAATCAATATAATTTCAAACCTGTCAGCGATAGCCTTTAAGGGTGCATTAGACAAAAAGGAATTCATAATTGCCGATACGCCAGATGAATATATAAATGCAATATTAGATATAAAAGAAAATAAAGACAGCTATAAATATATAGAGATAAATGCAAGAGAATTTATAAAAGCTAATTATACATGGAAAAGCTACGCTAAGGGATATATAGAGCATATAGAGGATAATTAAAAAGCTTGTTTTAATTTTAACAATAATAGAATACAATATAAGGATATGAGGCATACAAAAGGAAAAATTTAGGATGAAAAAAACGGCACTTATTATGGCAGGTGGCAGGGGTGAGAGGTTTTGGCCACGCAGCAGAAAAAATCTTCCAAAGCAGTTTCTGTCACTTACAGGTGACGGAAAAACTATGATACAGCTTACAGTAGAAAGACTATTACCTATTATAGCTTATAGCGACATCTATATAGCAACTAATAAGGACTATAAGGATTTAGTAAAAAAGCAGCTCCCAGATATACCAGAGGAAAATATAATCTGCGAGCCTGTTAGCAAAAATACAGCCCCATGTATAGGATTAGGTGCTGTGCGTATAGCTAAAAAGTATGATGATGCTATTATGTATGTGCTTCCGTCGGATCATCAGATTAGATTTAATCAGATGTTTCTAACTACATTAGAGGATGCAGCTATGCTAGCTGAGGATGGGAAAACTTTAGTAACCATAGGCATTAACCCCGAGTATCCGGAGACGGGCTATGGATATATTAAATTTGATCCAAGTAGTACAAAGGGCAGAGGCTATAAGGTAGAGAGATTTGTAGAAAAGCCAAGCCTTGAGCTTGCAAAGGAATATATAGCTACAGAGGAATATCTTTGGAATTCAGGAATGTTTACATGGAAGGTATCCTCTATATTAGATAATATAAATAATTTTATGACTGATACCTACGACTCACTTATGCGAATACAAGATGCCATAGGCACAGAGGACGAGGAGAATGTTCTTAAAAAGGAATTTGATAATATAAAATCAGAGTCTATAGATTATGGAGTTATGGAGAAGGCAAGAGATATTTATGTAATACCTGGCAGCTTTGGCTGGGACGATGTAGGCTCTTGGATTTCGCTTGAAAGACTGCAAAAAAGCGATAAGCAGGGTAATATAATTTCGGGGGATGTTATAGCAGTTGATACAAAAAAGTGTATTGTACAGGGAATAGATAAATTAATAGCAACTGTCGGAATAGAGGATATGATAGTAGTTGATACTAAAGATGCACTTCTTATTTGTCACAGAGAACATACAGGAGATATAAAAAAGGTTATAGAGAATTTTAAAATAAACAATCGCAATGAGTATTTATAAATATTTATAATATACAAAAATTGATATTAAATGAGGATGAGGATAATGAAAAGGGCATTAATCACAGGAATTACAGGGCAGGACGGATCATACCTTGCAGAATTCTTATTAGACAAGGGCTATGAGGTGCATGGAATAATTAGAAGATCCTCTGTACCAACCACGCAGAGAATAGAGCATATACTTGACAGACTTACTATACATGAGGGAGATATGTCAGATTCGGCGAGTATAATAAGAATTATAGCAAGAGTTAAGCCGGATGAGATATATAATCTTGCAGCCCAAAGCCATGTACAGGGAAGCTTTGATGTTCCGGAATACACAGGTGATGTAGATGCGTTAGGCGTTCTCCGTATACTGGAGGCGGTACATACGTTAGGCTTAGAAAAAAAGGCAAAGGTATATCAGGCATCTACGTCAGAGCTTTACGGAAAGGTAGAGGAGTGCCCGCAAAGTGAAAAAACAGCTTTTCACCCTTATAGCCCATATGCTGTAGCTAAGCAATATGGCTTTTGGATGGTTAGAGAATATAGAGAAGCCTATAATATATTTGCGGCAAATGGAATACTCTTTAATCATGAATCAGAAAGAAGGGGAGAAAATTTTGTAACACGAAAGATTACTAGAGCAGTAGGCAGGATAGCATGCGGACTTCAGGATCATATAGAGCTTGGTAATTTGGATTCTAAAAGAGACTGGGGATATGCTAAGGATTATGTAGAATGTATGTGGCTTATACTTCAGCAGGATCAGCCTGATGATTTTGTTATAGCAACCGGAGTCCAGCATACAGTTAGAGAATTTGCAGAGCTCGCATTCAAATATATAGGCATAGAGCTTGAATGGAAGGGAGCTGGAATAGACGAAAAGGGCTATGATAAAAAGACAGGAAAGATGTTAGTCTGTGTAAATGAAAAATGGTATAGGCCTACAGATGTAGTTAATCTTCTTGGAGATCCAACTAAGGCTAAGACTGTTCTTGGATGGAATCCGCAAAAAACCAGCTATGAGGCGCTTTGCAGTATTATGGCAGAGCATGATCTAAAGCTTGCAAGAGAAGAAGCTGCTAGAAAAGGTTAATTCATACGCTAGGAAAAAATTTCCTGCCAAGGTTTTTTATATGGACACAAATACAAAGCAAAGATATGAAGTATGGAAAAAACAAAATTTAAGAGATCCAGATTTAGTAAGGGAGCTTGAAGAAATAGCTGGTGATAGCGAAGCTATAAACGATCGCTTTTATAAGGAACTTGAGTTTGGCACAGGCGGACTTCGAGGCGTGCTTGGGGTAGGAACAAATAGAATGAATATCTATACTGTTTCTAAGGCGACTAAGGGATTGGCAGAGTATATGCTGTCCAAAAATTCTAATTCATCAGTTGCCATAGCCTATGACAGTAGAATTAATTCAGATATATTTGCAAAAAGGGCAGCGGCTGTATTTGCAAGCTGCGGCATAAGAGTATATATATGGAAGGAGCTTATGCCTACGCCGTCGCTATCATTTGCCATAAGATATTTAGGCTGCGATGGAGGAATAGTTATAACCGCAAGCCACAACCCGGCAGAATATAACGGATATAAGGTATATGGAGCTGACGGCTGTCAGATTACGACTAAGGCAGCAGGAGACATATATGAATATATAAAGGCAGTAGATATATTTTCGGTAGAGGAAAAATATACATATAAGGATGGAATTAAAGATGGCAGGATAAGTCTTATAGGCGAGGACTGCTTTGATGCATTTATAGAAGCGGTTTCTAATCAGTCGCTTTGTGAGGGTGACATAGACAAAAATGTTAAGATAGTTTATACGCCTTTAAATGGAAGCGGGCTTAGGTGCGTTTTGAGCGGTCTTAAGAAAAATGGCTTTACTAATATAGAGCTGGTAGATGAACAGGCTAGCCCTGATGGACATTTTCCGACTTGCCCTTATCCAAATCCTGAGATAAGGCAGGCACTTGAGCTTGGGCTAAAGCTTTCAAGAGAAAAAAAGGCGGATCTACTTATAGCAACAGATCCTGATTGCGACAGAGTTGGAATAGCTGCATTAGATAAGAATGAATATAAGCTTCTTTCGGGCAATGAGGTCGGACTTTTATTATTTGATTATATATGTAAGAGAAGACTTGCTCTTGGTACTATGCCAGACTCGCCAATATGTATTAAAACTATAGTTACGACAGACCTTGCATACAAAATAGCAAAGGAGTATGGCGTTGAAATTATAGATGTGCTTACCGGCTTTAAATTTATAGGCGAGCAGATAGGCGAGCTTGAAAAAAGAGGCGAAGATAAGCGATATATATTTGGCTTTGAGGAAAGCTATGGATATCTTACGGGCACTTATGTAAGAGATAAGGATGCAGTTGCAGGAAGCCTTATGATAGCAGAGATGTTTGCATATTATAAGTCTAAGGGGCAGTCGCTTTTTGATATATTAGATGACATTTATAAAAAACATGGCTACTTTCTTAACTCGCTATATAGTTATAAATTTGAAGGAGAGAGTGGCTTTGAAAAAATGCAGGGCATTATGCATAGGTGTAGAGATAATAAGCTGACCGCCTTTTCTGAAAAAAATGTAAAAGCGGTATATGATTATAGGGAAGGCGTTTGCATATATGATGATGGAAAAAAGCAGGAGATAATGCTTCCAAAATCAGATGTAATAAAATATATATTAGAGGATGGAACAGCTGTTGTTATAAGACCATCAGGAACAGAACCAAAGCTAAAGCTATATATAAGTATAAATGCAAAAAATAAAGAAGAAGCTACTGGCATTGAAGATAAATTAAAAGTAGAATTAGAAAAAAGGCTAGAACTTACAGACTAACAGATACAAAAAAGGAGATGGCTAATGGTTATTACACAAACACCTTTTCGAATGGCATTTTTTGGCGGCGGAACAGATATGCCAGAGTTTTTTAATGAATATGGCGGCGCAGTTATATCTACAGCTATAGATAAATATTGCTATGTGACAGTAAGGCATCTGCCGCCATTTTTTGATTATTATACAGAGCTTGCATATGCTAAGATAGAAAGAGTTACTGACATAGAAAAAATAGAGCATCCGGCAGTTCGTAATGCTATGAAGATGCTAGATATACATGACATTAGATTAACCTACGAGGCGGATCTTCCTGCAAGGTCAGGGCTAGGAACTAGCAGCTCATTTGCAGTTGGCATGCTGGAAGCATTTTATGCGATAAAAAATAAAACTCCGGACAAGAAAAAACTGGCAGAGGATGCCATATATCTTGAAAGAGAGCTTTGTAAGGAAGCCGGCGGATGGCAGGATCAGATAGCAGCAGCATATGGCGGATTTAACAGAATAGATTTTAAGGATAACTCCTTTGAGGTAAAGCCTATAGCTATATCTGCAGAAAGACGAAGAGAGCTGGAGGAGGGCATACTAGTATTCTTTACCGGTTTTACCAGACTTTCATCAGAGATACAGGCAGCATCTAAAAAGGTAGAGGATAAGACAAGCCAGCTAAGGCAGATGCTTGAGTTAGTTGATGAAGCAGAAAATATACTTATAGATGAAAATGCAAGCCTAGATGAGTTTGGAAGGCTGCTTGATGTATCATGGAAATTAAAAAGGCAAACAGGCGATAGAGTTTCTACAGATAAGATAGATGAATTATATGAAATAGGAATAAAGGCAGGTGCAACAGGCGGCAAGCTACTAGGTGCAGGCGGCGGTGGCTTCCTTGCATTTTATGTACCAAAGGAAAAAAGAGAAAGCGTAAGAGCAGCACTTAGCAATTTGCTGTATGTTCCGTTTGGCTTTGATGATGACGGAACAAAAATAATTCACCTGACACCTGAGACATATTCATATAGAGGTGCAGAAAAATAAAAAGAGGTAGCTATGCTGGATTTTTATAATAAAAAGAAAATTCTTATAACAGGACATACAGGCTTTAAGGGTGCTTGGCTTAGTCAGATACTTATTATGGCAGGAGCGGATGTAGTTGGATATGCACTTGATACGCCGACAGAGCCTAGCATATATAAGCTTATAGGCCTTGAAAAAAACATGAACTCCATTATAGGAGATATAAGAGATAAGGAAGGGCTTCTTAAGGTATATAAAGAGGAAAAGCCGGAGATAGTTTTCCATCTTGCAGCACAGCCTATAGTTCGTGATTCGTACAAGGATCCGGTATATACATACGAGACTAATGTCTTAGGAACGGTCAATGTACTTGAGGGGGCAAGGCTTACAGGCTGCGTTAGGTCGCTTCTTAATGTAACTACGGATAAGGTATATGAAAATAAGGAGTGGGATAGAGGATACTTAGAAACGGATTTTCTTGATGGATATGATCCTTATTCTAACAGTAAGTCGTGCTCTGAACTGGTTACACATAGCTACAAAAAATCATTTCTTGATGAGATGGACTGTCGCACCTCTACTGCCAGAGCGGGCAATGTAATCGGTGGCGGAGATTTCGCTACAGATAGGATAATTCCAGACTGCGTAAGAGCTGCGATGGCAGGTAAGGACATAGAGGTTAGAAATCCTCATTCGATACGACCTTACCAGCATGTGCTAGAGCCGCTTTTTGTATATCTTATGATAGCAAAAGAGCAGTATAATGATAAAAAATATATGGGATATTATAATGTAGGACCGGATGATTGTGACTGCGTAACTACAGGCGAGCTTGTAGATATGTTTTGCAAATGCTGGGGCGATGGTCTTAGCTGGGTTAATAAATCAGATGGTGGTCCGCATGAGGCTAATTTTTTAAAGCTTGATTGTGCGAAGCTTAAAAAGACCTTTGGATGGGAGCCAAAGTATCATATTGAAGATGCTACCCAAAAGGCTGTTGAGTGGTATAAAATATTTGCGCTCGGTGGGGATGTTTTGAATACTACGAAGATGCAGATTAAAGAATTTTTCGAGAGATAAAATGTTGTGGATTTTGAAAAGAGCAAATAGTTGTAGATACGGAAAAAGATAACAGTCGTAGCTTTTGAAATAGCAAACAGTCGTATCTTCCAAATAAATAGTGCTCGCGGCTACGCTGGGAACCGCTATGCGCCGCTCACACTTTTATTTGTCAGATACTCTGAATGGGCGATTTAAGAGTGCTTTATTTTAGAAAAAAATTAGTAGCAGTAATAAAAAACGAAATAATATGATAGCGATAATCTACACCAAAGAGTTCAGTACCAACAATATATAACAAACACCCAACTAATCAGCAACAAAGAGAAGGCAAAATATTTTAAACAGGTAAGAAGGACAAGACTATGTTTGAAAACAAGACAAAGGAAGAAGCAAGAGATGAGATACTTAAGGCGGTAGATGAATATTGCAAGAGGTATCATAATATTAAAAAGGAATTTGAGCCGGGAGATAGGATTACATATGCATCTAGGGTATATGACAGCAAGGAAATGACAAATCTTGTTGACAGCGCTCTGGAGTTTTGGCTTACATCAGGAAGATATACTGACGAGTTTGAAAAAAAGCTAGGAGAGTATCTAGGGGTTAGATATGTATCTCTAGTTAATTCTGGCTCGTCTGCAAATTTGTGTGCATTTATGACTCTTACATCACCGCTTCTTAGGGAGAGGCAGGTGCTTCCCGGGGATGAGATTATAACGGTAGCATGTGGCTTTCCAACTACTGTTACACCTATATTGCAATACGGAGCAGTACCTGTATTTGTAGATGTAACTATTCCGCAATATAATATAGATGCAACTAGGCTAGAGGGAGCATTGTCCACAAAAACTAAGGCGGTAATGATAGCACATACTCTCGGAAATCCGTTCGACCTAAAGACGGTTAAGGACTTTTGCACGAAGCATAAGCTTTGGCTTATAGAGGATAACTGCGACGCACTAGGAAGCAGATATACTATAGATGGCGAAACAAAATTCACCGGAACAGTAGGCGACATAGGCACGTCGAGCTTTTATCCGCCACATCATATGACTATGGGCGAGGGCGGAGCAGTATATACAAGCAATCCGCTTTTGCATAAGATAATTCGCTCTTTGAGAGACTGGGGGAGAGACTGCATATGTCCGTCAGGCAGAGATAATATGTGCGGACATAGATTTGATGGGGACTATGGCGAGCTTCCACATGGGTATGACCACAAGTATGTTTATTCGCATTTTGGTTATAATCTAAAGGCTACAGATTTGCAGGCATCTATAGGCTGTGCACAGCTTGAGAAGTTTCCATCATTTGTAGAAAGAAGAAAGGCTAATTTTAATAGATTAAAGGAAGGCTTAAGGGGAACTGAGGACAAGCTACTGCTTCCAGAGGCAGCGCCTAATTCGGATCCTAGCTGGTTTGGATTTTTGATTACATGTAAAGAGGGCACAGATAGAAATAAGCTTGTAAGGTATATAGAGGATAAGGGTATTCAAACTCGTATGCTTTTTGCAGGTAATCTAATTAAGCATCCTTGCTTTGATAAGCTAAGAGAGAGTAAAAGCGGATATAGAGTAGTAGGAAGCCTTGATAATACGGACAGAATTATGAGAGATACATTCTGGATTGGAGTATATCCGGGCATGACAGATAGTATGATAGATTATATGGCAGAGAGTATCAAAAAGGCGATACTATAGCTTATGTCAACAAAGTTTTTCGGGTTCAACTGGAAAAACTTCCCCAAATACCAAAGTTTTTCGGTTTGAACTAGAAAAACCTCTTGAATTTGGCAACTTTTTCGGTTACTATTAGAAATAATCGAAGGAGAATTTATGATAAACAGACCAGCTTATATTGAAAATATATCGCCATTTATCGACCAACCATTAATAAAAATATTGGCTGGTATTAGGCGTTCTGGAAAGTCGACGATTTTAGAATTATTAAAGCAGGAGCTTTTAAAAAGAGGAATAGATAGCAGCCACATAATTCAAAAAACCTATACTGAAATCGACATACCAAGCGATATAACAGCTAGGGCGATGCATGATGATATACAGTCGCATATAAAGGACGATAAGAGATATTATGTATTTCTTGATGAGGTTCAAGAGGTAGATGGCTGGGAGAAGGCTGTTAATAGCCTGTTTGAAAAAAGAAATGTAGACATATATATTACAGGCTCTAATTCAAAGCTTATGTCCAGCGAGATATCTACATATCTAACTGGCAGATATATAATGATTCCCGTATATACATTATCATTTAAGGAATATATATCCTTTAAAGGAGAAGGGCTTTCAGAAAGCGAGCTATTAGAAAAATATATAAGATATGGTGGCTTTCCTATAATAGCTCTTGCTGATTTTGATGAGCAGCAGGCTTATCAGATAGTAAATGGAATTTATCATACTATAGTTTCAAGAGATATAGTTAAAAGACATAGTATAAAAAAACAGGATTTGTATGATAGAGTTGTAAGATATATTATAGACCACGTGGGGGAGACATTTTCCGCAAATACCATATCGAATTTTTTAAAAAGCGAAAAAAGAAGTATTTCTGTTGAAACGGTATATAATTATTTGCGGTGGCTAGAGGAAGCATTTATTATATGCAAATGCAGGCGGTATGATATGCAGGGAAAGAGCATATTAAAAACTCAGGAAAAGTATTTTCTGTCAGATGTATCATTAAAATATGCATTGCTTGGCTATAATCGAACTATGCTTAATGGTGTTTTGGAAAATATAATCTATCTAGAGCTTAAGCGAAGAGGCTATGACGTATATATAGGGAAAAATGCTGACAAGGAGATAGACTTTGTTGCTATAAATCGTGATGATAGGATATATGTGCAGGTATGTGTGCATTTGCCAGATAATTCAGAGCGTGAGGTGCAAAATCTACTAGATATAAAGGATCAGTATAATAAATACGTAGTTACGCTAAATGATATGGACGTTGGTATCCAAAATGGAATTAGGATAATCCATATGAGGGATTTTCTTCTTATGGATAGGTGGTAGAAGATAAAGGAAGGTATATATATGAAGGTTGTTATATTAGCAGGTGGGCTTGGAACAAGGATAAGCGAGGAGAGCCATCTAAAGCCAAAGCCTATGATAGAGATAGGTGGTCAGCCTATACTGTGGCATATTATGAAATATTATTCGCATTTTGGATTTAATGATTTCATCATTTGCCTTGGATATAAGCAATATGTTGTTAAGGAATATTTTGCTGATTATTATCTGCATAATTCAGATGTGACCTTTGACCTATCAAACAATTCTATGCAGGTGCATAATAATTATTCTGAGCCATGGAAGGTAACGCTGGTTGATACCGGACTTAATACCATGACAGGCGGAAGAGTAAAGAGAGTGCAGGAATTTATAGGCAATGAAAGCTTTATGCTGACATACGGAGATGGAGTATCTACAGTAGATTTAAAGGCACTTAATGAATTTCATAAAAAGCATGGCAAGATAGCAACTATAACTACTGTTAATATAGGTCAGGCAAAGGGCGTGCTTGATATAGACGAGGGAAATGTTATCCGTTCGTTTAGAGAAAAGGATGAGAGCGATGGCAGCTTAATTAATGGCGGCTTTATGGTTCTTAATCCAGAGATCTTTGATTACCTAGAGGGCGATGCAACCATATTCGAGCAGGGACCTCTTCAAAGACTTGCAGCAGAGGGAGAACTGATGTCATTTTACCATCAGGGCTTTTGGCAGTGCATGGACACGCAAAGAGAGATGCATAAGCTAGAGGAGCTTTGGCAGTCAGGAAGAGCACCTTGGAAGGTTTGGGAGTAGAGTAAAAATAAAAAACGAGAGGCATATTATGAAAAAAACAACACTTGTAATAATGGCAGCAGGAATAGGAAGCAGATTCGGCGGTGGAATAAAGCAGCTAGAGCCAGTTGGACCTAATGGCGAGATAATAATGGATTATTCTATACATGATGCGATAGAGGCAGGCTTTAACAAAGTAGTTTTCATTATTCGACATGACCTTGAAAAGGATTTTAAAGAGGTTATAGGTAATAGGATAGAAAAGAAGATAGAATGTGCATATGCATATCAGGAGCTAGATAATATACCTGATAGATTTAAGGGTAAGTGGGATAGAAAAAAGCCTTGGGGAACAGCACAGGCTATACTTTCAGCTAAGGGTATAGTTAATGAGCCGTTTTTAGTAATCAATGCAGACGATTATTATGGCAAGGAAGGCTTTAAGAGAGTGCATGACTATCTTGTAAATGACATGAAAGAGGACGTGCTACCTATGGACATGTGCATGGCAGCCTTTAAGCTTACTAATACGCTTAGTGAAAATGGAGGCGTAACAAGGGGCGTTTGTGATATTAAGAATGGCAAGATGATAGATGTTACAGAAACCTATGATATACAGCTTAAGGATGGAGTGCTTAGTGCTAAGGATGAGGCAGGCAAGCAAAAGCAGGTTGATATGGATAGCTATGTATCTATGAATATGTGGGGACTTCCGCCTAAGTTTATAGATACCTTATCTGATGGCTTTGAAAAATTTCTAGAGGGACTAGATAAAGACGACATCAAATCAGAATATCTTCTTCCTACAGTTATAGATAGCATGATTAAGCATGGCAGTGCAAGCGTTAGTGCTCTTACAACTAATGACAAATGGTTTGGCGTAACCTACAAGGAAGATAAAGAAGTGGTAGTTGCATCTATTAAAAAGCTTATAGCGGCAGGGCTGTATTAAAACAGAAAGTAATGGAGAGATAAAAATACTAAGCGTTCTTGTTATCTCTCCGCACGCATAGGATTATTTAAAAAGTCCGCATAAGTAAGCCTTATTCCATCCTCAAGCTCTGTTTTGTAATGCCAACCAAGGGCAGCAGCCTTGCTTACATCAAGCAGCTTTCTTGGTGTTCCGTTTGGCTTAGATGTATCCCACGTTATACTTCCAGTATATCCAACTACCTTTGCGACAAGCTCAGTTAAATCCTTTATAGTGATTTCCTTTCCTGTACCTGCATTGACAGTTTCATCTGAACTGTAGTTGTTCATAAGAAATACGCAAAGGTTTGCAAGATCATCAACATATAAAAACTCACGAAGCGGTGAGCCATCGCCCCAGCAGGTAACTGTATCTAAGCCTGCCTCCTTTGCCTCGTGGAAGCGGCGAATTAGTGATGGCAGAACATGGCCATGAAGCGGATGGTAAT
Source organism: Bacteroidaceae bacterium (assembly GCA_963593765.1). Taxonomy (GTDB): domain Bacteria; phylum Bacillota; class Clostridia; order Lachnospirales; family Lachnospiraceae; genus CAVBBU01. The sequence continues at coordinate 16,049 of CAVBBU010000031.1, forward strand.
TATCATTAGGCCCGTATAGGTTTGTTGGCATGACCGATATATAATCTGTGCCATATTGCTTATTTAAAAATTCGCAGTACTTTAGCCCGGATATTTTAGCAAGGGCATATGCTTCGTTCGTTTTTTCAAGCTCTCCGGTAAGAAGATAGCTCTCCTTTATAGGCTGAGGAGCCATTCTTGGATAAATGCAAGATGAGCCTAAAAACTCCAGCTTTTTACATCCGTTTTTCCATGCCGAATGAACGACATTCATTTCTAGTATCATATTATCATACATAAAATCCGCAAGAGCATTTTTATTTGCCATTATACCGCCAACCTTAGCAGCAGCAAGAAATACATACTCAGGCTTTTCTGCCTCAAAGAAATTTTCGACATCTATCTGCCTTGTAAGATCCAGATCCTTATGCGACATAGTGATAATATTATTATAGCCCTGCTTTTTTAGCTCCCTTACTATAGCAGAGCCCACCATACCAGTGTGACCTGCAACATATATTTTAGCATCCTTGTTCATCATAATGATTTGTTTCCTTTTATATTTTTTAAAATGCAACGGTTTTACTTCCTTGTAAGCCTTTGGGCTAGCTTCATGCCAAGTTCCACCACAACATCTGAATTGTAATGCGAGTGTTCGCCCCATCTTCCAAGTCCGTATACATTCTTCGCCTCGGAAAACTCAAGTAGACGTTTCATAATCTCTGGCTTATTTTTTGTATTAAGAGGATATGCATATTTATTTAGATATTTATAATAAGGCTTATCAGTTTCAAGTGAAAGTCTGCTCGCATTTGTCTCGCTCCAGTAGCCACGAGCATTATTAATAAAATTAGACCTAATTAGTAGCCTATGATAGCTAAGCTTAGGATCTGGGCAATATATCCACTGGGCAGATGTATTCTTATCCTCTGGATAGTAACCAATCTGCACAGAGCTGTGCTTAAGCTCACTTATAGAACTTTTAATATCCTCTGGCATACCGAAAAGCTCATCAAACTCTAGCCAAGGGATAGTCGTTATTATAGCATCTGCCTTATAGCTTGTGCCATCAGTTGTTTTTACTATATGCTTATCAAAGTCTATGCTGCATACTGTCTTGTTATATTCTAGTCTATCACCAAGGGCAGCCGCCATGCGAAGCCACAGCTCGCCGTAGCCATATTTTTTAGGATAGTAAAACATAGCATGTCCCGGCTCGCTTCCATAAGCCCTGTGCTCCTTACAGGATAAAAGCGTTTCCTCGTAGCTTACATTAGGAAGCTTGCTAAGCCAATATATACCAAGCTCGTTTAGATCATCTCCAAACATTTTCCTGTTATAAGGAAGCATATAATCCTCGGCTATTTTATCACCTAGCTTCCAGTTTATCCACTCTATGAAGGTATCTGGCATTTTCTTACCGGTATTGCAGCCGGCCCCAGCTATGGATTCAAGATATTCCTTTTGTTTATCAGTATCAAGCTGCCATATATTTGCCTCAAAGGGGTGATTTATATAGCTTCCAAAAATTTCGATACGGCTATCTCTTGTATATAGATTCCACTCATCCTCCGGCATAAACTTAAATAGGAATTCATTTACCAGTGGTCTTTTTGTATCAAGAAAATGTCCGCCACCTATATCAAGCGGAGCACCATCTACCATAACCGATCTGCAAAGTCCGCCAGCAGAGGCATTTGCCTCAAGAACAGTAAAGCTATCCTCGCCCTTTAAAAGCAAGGAGCTAGCAAAGCTAAGCCCTGCAGGACCTGCACCTAATATAAGATATTTCATAATAGTAAAGCCTTATTTCCTTTCACTATTTACTTAACAACATATTTTTCATTTTTCTTTAGCATAAACAATATTCTAAGTGCCTCTGTGACTGATTTTAGCTTCAGCACAGACTGACCTGCAATATAACAAATAGGAACCTCTATAGTATTAAGCTTTCGGCAGTAGTATCGCATCTCAGTTTGATACATATGCCCTGTCGAAAGAAAGCTATCAAGGTTCATGTTTAAAAGAACGTCTTTTTGAAATGCTTCAAAGCCACTGGTCATATCCTTTAGCCTTGTGCCAAGTATTAAATTAGAAAGGATAGTTCCGCCTCTGCTAAGTATTCTTCTGTATAGAGGGTCGTCCTTAAGGCTGCCGCCATTAACAAATCTGGAGCCCCATACGCAGTCATATCCCTCATCTAGCTTTTCTATAAATCTCGGAATTTCATCAGGCTGGTGACTTCCGCCGCCATCCATCTCGATTATCCTTTGGGCACCATCTTCGAGGGCTCTTTTAAAGCCATACAGATAGCAGCTTACAACTCCGTAGGACTCTTTATAAAAAATATTTTTTACTCTGCCAGTTTTCTTCTCATATTCCTTAACTATATTTTCGGTATTATCCTTCGAATAAGAATCAAGTACAGGATAGATAAATAAGTTATCATAAGGAAGAGAAAGTATCTTGTCTAGGACATCTGCCATAGTAGCCTCTTCATTTGCTACAGGCATAACGATTATAGTTTTCTTCATAAGCCGATTAGCCTTCCTGCTATATCTAATATATGATTAAGCCGTGGCAATAGCTTGCCTGTTTCTGTTAAAAAAGCCCAGTCTCCGTCTGAGATTTTGCTAAGAGATGCCATATATACCAAAGCTCCTATAGCCGCAAGCTTATGTGTATCTATAAAGGCTAAAAGAGAGCTGATAGTACGAGTAGCTGCATCAAGCTTTATATAATGAAGATATATAATAGCAAAAAATGAATAAAAAATTACAGCTACAAGCCATCTTTGCCAGTCGCAGTTTAAAACAAACTGAGGAACAAAGGCAAGATATAGTATTAAAGCAAAAATGCATAGGTAATGCTCGGATGCTTTTTTAGTAGCCTTGCAATTCTCAAATAGCTTCATCCAAAGTGCAATAAATAATATAACAAGCGGAGCAAGAATACACAAGGTAATAAAGGCATATTCTCGCATGGACATAGTGAAAACATGGCGGGGTATAGTATTATAAAAGCTACTTACTACATTTCCAAAATATTCATATCGCAAAGCATTTGTATCCATTTTAAGATCTGTATGCGAAATTACATATTCACAGAGTGCTTCATGTGAATCAAAATTAATATGAGAGCAGAACTGAAATATAAAAAATGTGGCACCAGTTATAAGTATACTACTAGCTGCAGCAAGATGTTTTCTTCTATTATTTATATCCGCAATGCAGTCGCAGGCAATTATTAAAAGAATCTCGGGATAGTAGAGAAAAACTCCGCCCTGATATATAGCAATACCTAAACAAGAAAGGGCAGTTACAATTATATATTTTAAATATAAGTGTTCTCGTAAATAATTAAATAAATCAACGCCTAGCAAGGCTAGTAGGAAAACAAAGGTTTCGAGCCTGCCAAAATTAAAATTATTCCACATGGCTGCTACTGAGCCGGGAGAGCACAAATAAAATATAATAAGAAAAAGTATTCCTTTATTATAATTACAGCTTTTAACTACCTTGTTAATTATAAATGACAGAACAAAAATAATTATGACAAGGCAGAGCTTTAAAAGATGCGTTACTAGAGAAGCCGAAATAAAATCAGGGCTAATTAAATGAAGTATACTGCCTATAAAACCTCTTGATATAAAGCCAAGTCCATAGTGTACCACATACATTGGGGCTGCCCACGGATGGATCTCCCACGCACAGTTATATATAAGCTGCACAAATAAAAGTAAAAAGCTTAGTATGCCATAGCGGTTATCTATGATAATATTTTTTATGGGGGGTGTCACAGGTACTTATCTTTGCAGTTGCGGCAGT
>CAVBBU010000032.1:0-18674 GCA_963593765.1 Bacteroidaceae bacterium
ATATTGCTCGCGAGTGAGAAGGATAAGGAATGATAACCACAGGCGGCGACAACTTGCTTTTTTGCAAAACCGGTTTTAGTAATTCTCCGCAACTCTCTCAAAGTAAGCCTTTGGATGGTCGCAGCAAGGGCAGCTATCTGGTGCCTCTGCTCCCTCATATACATATCCGCAGTTTCTGCAACGCCATACAGTTGTAGTTTCAGACTTAAAGGTAGTTCCCTTTTCTATAGACTCTGCGAGTGCCTTATAACGCTTCTCATGCTCAGACTCAACCTTAGCTACAAGCTCAAACTTTTCAGCAAGCTCTGTAAAGCCCTCTTCCTTAGCTTCCTTTGCCATACGAACATACATATCTGTCCACTCTTCATTCTCACCGGCAGCAGCATCCTTAAGATTAGTAAGAGTATCGCCTATTCCGTGGAATGCCTTAAACCACATCTTAGCATGCTCCTTTTCATTGTCAGCTGTTTCTGTAAAGAGTGCAGCTATCTGCTCATAGCCTTCCTTCTTAGCAGCAGAAGCGTAGTAGCTGTACTTATTACGAGCCTGTGATTCTCCTGCAAATGCTTCCATAAGATTCTTTTCTGTTTTTGTTCCTGCATATTTAGATGCCATACAATAACCTCCTTATAATGATTAAAAGCTCCTCCAAAAATCCATATCCATTATAGCATATAGAAAGCTGCATGCATGAGAATATTTACATACATGCAGCAAAGCAAAAGTTTAGCTTAACCAAAGTATCTCTTTAATAATCCTGCAAGAGCCTTACCATGTCTAGCTTCATCTCTAGCCATCTCATGTACTGTGTCATGTATAGCATCAAGGTTAAGCTCCTTAGCAAGCTTAGCAAGCTCGAACTTGCCCTGTGTTGCACCATATTCAGCTTCAACTCTCATCTCAAGATTCTTCTTAGTAGAATCAGAAACTACATCACCAAGCAGCTCTGCAAACTTAGCAGCATGCTCTGCCTCTTCATATGCTGCTTTTTCCCAGTAAAGACCTACCTCCGGATAACCCTCTCTGTGTGCAACTCTAGCCATAGCAAGATACATACCAACCTCAGAGCACTCGCCCTCAAAGTTTGCCTTAAGTCCTTCAAGTATTCTAGGGTCTACTCCCTTAGCAACTCCAAGTACATGCTCTGCAGCCCAGTTCTTAGCACCCTCTTCGTCCTTAACCTCTACAAACTTCTCTGCTGGTGCCTTGCACTGTGGGCAAGAAACCGGTGGCTTATCTCCCTCATGTATATAACCGCATACTGTACATCTCCACTTTGCCATAATAATAATCTCCTTTGATTTAAATTAAATTTATTCTAATGATTTCTTATCGCTGCATTTTTTACAGCAGCCATAAAAAATCAAGGAATGCGAATCAGCTCTTCCAACCTCTGGATCTACCATACTATCAATGTCCTCTAAATATGACATAGATATATCTAACATACGACCGCAGCTTTTGCAGTAGAAGTGATAGTGAGGTGAAGTATTATAATCATAATGCACTGTGCCATCACCGCAGCTAAGCTTTAAAAGTCTTCCCTGCTCTGAAAGCAGATTAAGATTTCTATAAACCGTACCTAGACTTATATGCGGATACTCCGCTCTGATAGACTCATATAGCATATCTGCTGTAGGATGATCATATCTATGTGATAGATTATCTAGCAGAGCCTCCCTTTGCCTGCTATACTTAATCGTCTGCATAAAATCTCCTTAAATAATAATAGTAATTATTACTGATATTGATATAATATCATATATATTTTAAAAGTCAAGAAATTATTTAAAAATTTTCTTCTAATTATATGATATAATCTAAAACAATGCGGTTTATTAGATTAGCTGGCATATTATTATAGAAGAAATATTGGAGGCATGTATTATGGCAGAGGAAACTATGAAGGACTTTGAAAAGGAAATAGAGGAATCATTTGCAAATAAAAAGCAAATAGAAGATCCTGATGCAGGCAAGTGGGCAAGGCTTGAAGCACTTTTAGAAAGCAAGGAAGTAGTTAGAGTAAAGGTTATAGAGGTAGTAAAGTCTGGCTGCGTAGCTTACCTTGAGGATATAAGAGGCTTTATACCGGCAAGCCATCTATCACTTGAGCATGTAGAAAATCTTGATGATTTCCAAAATAAGAATTTAGATGTAATTGTTATTACTGTAGATCCGGAGAACAAAAAGCTAGTCCTTAGCCATAGAGAGGTAGAAAGAGCAAAGAGGGATGCAGCTAAGACAGAAAAAATATCTCAGATACATGCAGGTGACGTATTAGATGGTAAGGTTGAGATGCTTAAGGACTATGGTGTATTTGTAGACCTAGGCGGTGTTAGTGGGCTTCTTCATATATCACAGATATCACATAATAGAATTAAGCATCCGGGCGTTGTACTTAAGGAAGGTCAGGACGTTAAGGTTAAGGTGCTTGATGTTAAGGACGGAAGGATATCTCTTTCTATGAAGGCACTTATACCTGCACCTGGTGAATTTGCAGAGGAAGCTGTAGATGAAACAGATGGCTTTAAATATGAAGAAAAGGGACAGGCAACTACAGACCTTGGTTCTCTTTTAAAGGGATTAAAATTAAATTAAAGGAAGGCATATTATGGCAAAGGATAAAGCAAAAAAGACAGAGAATAAAAAGTCTAAGGAAAAGGAACTAAGCGGCAAGAAGCTTGAAGAAAAGCTCTCTTATAATTATCCGCATATAGCAAAGGAAGATCCAGATCAGGAGGAGAAGGCATACAAGTTCTGCGAGGGCTTTAAGGATTTCCTTTCTAGGGCAAAGACAGAGAGAGAATGTGTTAATTATGCAGAGCTTGCACTTATAGCATCTGGCTATGAAAGATTTGATAAGAATAAGAAATACAAGGCAGGTGATAAGGTATATGAAATAAACAGAGGCAAGGCTATACTTGCTACGACATTTGGAACTGCACCAATAAGCGATGGAGTTAGAATAAACGGAGCACATATTGACTCGCCTAGACTAGACCTTAAGCCTAATCCGCTTTATGAGAAAAAGGAGATCGCATATTTTAAGACGCATTACTACGGCGGCATAAGAAAGTATCAGTGGGGAACTATTCCTCTTTCTATGCACGGAGTGATAATTAAGAAAAATGGTGACGTGGTCAATGTTTGCCTTGGGGAAGAGGATGACGAGCCATGCTTTTGCATTTCTGATTTGCTTCCACACCTAGCAGCAAAGCAAAATGAAAGAAAGCTTTCTGAAGGAATCAAGGGAGAGGAGCTTAATATTATACTTGGCTCTGTGCCTTATCCGGACAGTGAGATAAAAGAACCATTTAAGCTAAGAGTTTTAGAGATACTTAATAAAAAGTATGGCATTACAGAAAGAGATTTTGCAAGAGCAGAGATAGAGATGGTACCGGCAGCAAAGCCAAGAGACATAGGCTTTGACAGGTCTATGATAGGTGCTTATGGTCAGGACGACAGGATATGTGCTTATCCTGCACTTATGGCAGAGCTTGCAACAAAGAAGCCTCACTTTACTACGGTTACTGTACTTACAGATAAAGAGGAGATAGGCTCAGTTGGCAATACAGGACTTAATTCAAACTATGTCCATGATTATATAGCATATCTTGCAGACAATCAGGGAGCAGATGTTAAGGATGTTTTTGCAAACTCTGCATGCCTTTCAGCAGATGTTAATGCAGCCTATGATCCTACATTTGATGATGTGTTTGAAGCAAACAACGCTTCATTCCTTAACCACGGAACAGTACTTACTAAGTATACAGGAGCTAGAGGAAAGTCAGGCTCATCAGATGCAAGTGCAGAATATATGGCATATGTTATAGATATTATGGACAAGGCAGGAGTATTCTGGCAGATAGGAGAGCTAGGTAAGGTAGATGAGGGCGGCGGCGGAACCATAGCCCAGTTTGTTGCTAAGATGAATATAGATGTAGTAGACCTTGGAGTTCCTATCTTGTCTATGCATTCACCGTTTGAAATATCAGCAAAGCTTGATATATATAATACATATTTGGCTTTTAAAGCATTTTATGAAGCAAAACAATAATACGAGGAGAAGGATATTATGAAAAAGGAAAGATTAATTAAGGCGGCACTTATAATAGGAGCAGTTGCTATGCTGGCAGCTTGTGGAAAGAAGGATACAGCTTCTGAATCTACAACAGCAACAACAGAGGATGCTGCAAGCACAGAGCTAGTTAAGCCAGATGACTATGGAAAGGTAACTAAGCTAGGTGACTACAAAAACCTAGAGATACCTGTAGAGGACACAACTGTTACAGACGAAGAGGTTGAGGCAGAGATAGAAAATGTTAAGGCAAGCAATCCTATAATCAATGAGGTTAAGGACAGAGCAGCTGTAGCAGGCGATACAGTTAATATAGATTACGAAGGCAAGATGGACGGAGTTGCATTTGATGGCGGAACTGGTACAGGCTATGACTTGCAGCTTGGAAGCGGAACCTTTATAGAGGGCTTTGAGGATCAGCTAGTAGGTGCAAAGCCAGGCGATACTGTAGAGGTAAAGGTTACATTCCCAGAAAATTATAATTCTGAGAGCCTTGCAGGAAAGCCAGCAGTATTTACTGTAAAGGTTAATTATATTAAGGATGAGAAGCAGGTAACAGAGCTGACAGATGAGTGGGTTAGTGATGTTACAAATGGTGAGTGCACTAAGGCAGCTGACTATGAAAAGTATGTAAGAGAGAGCCTTGAAAAATCAAAGGAAGAAAATTCAAAGCTTCAGGGACAGTATGCTGCACTAACTATAGTTATGGAGAGCTCTGAGATCGTACCTAGTGATGCGGCAGTTACCTACGAGTTAAACAAGATGCTTCAGCAGTATGAGACTATGGCAACTACCTATGGCATGGATCTTGATTCACTTGCACAGGCATACGGACTTGAGGACGGGGATGCATTTAAGGAAGAGCTTAGAAACTATGCATATGAGGCTGTATCACAAAAGCTTATAATAGATGCTATCGCAGAGGCAGAGAATATGAAGCTTGAGGATGCTGATTACAAGGTGCTAGAGGAAAACCTAGGAACAGATATAGATTCTCTTGTAGCAAATTATGGACAAGAGGATGTAGATCAGGAGGCAATGATCTATAAGGTTATAGGATATCTGTATGACAATTCAACAAAGGTAGTAACAGATGATGAGGCTGTTACTGATGAGGCTGTAGAGGAGTCATCAGAAGAATCATCAGAAGAGTCATCAGAGAAAACAGAAGCAGAAACTACAAAGTCAGCAAACTAAAGAGGTATAGATGAGTCGTAAAGCTTTATTTTTTGATATAGATGGAACATTAGTTGACAATGATACCAAGGCAGCTCCAAAAAGTGCTATAGAGGCACTTAAAAAGGCTAGGCAAAAGGGTAATCTTGTTATAATTAATACAGGAAGAACAAAAAGTATACTTAGTGGTATTCGAAAGACCTTTGATGTGGACGGCATTTCTTGTGGCTGCGGTACGCAGATAATTATTAATGGAGAAACTATCTTCGAGCATAGGATTCCACTTGAGCATGCTAATGAAATCAGAAAGGTGCTTCTTGAAAATAATGTCGAGGGAGTGCTTGAAGCTCAGGAGGCAGTATACTTTTCTAAAGCACCATTTAGAAGCTATATTATAGATAGAATATATAATGCTTTAGAAGGGGAAAATGTCAGCGTTACGGATGCATTTACCGATACAGAGCATACCTTTGATAAGGCTTGTATCCATATCGATCCGAGAATACATGATAAGGATAAGATACTTAGTTCTATGACTGGGCTTGTTCCTATGGACAGAGGAGATGGCTTCTTTGAATGTGTGCCAAAGGGCTATGATAAGGGAAAGGCTGTGCAGATTATACTAGAAAAGTATAACATAGCTCCTGAGGATGCCTATGTATTTGGAGATAGCATAAACGACCTTGCTATGTTTAAGAGTGGCGCAAAAAACAAAATAGTTATGGGCGTGCATGATAAGATATTAGAGCAGCATGCTACCATGATTACAAAGAATGTAAATGAAGATGGCATAGCATATGCATTAAATAAACTGGAGCTTGTATGAGTATAATAAAGGATATAAAGCTAGATATAAAAACAATAAAGGAGAGGGACCCTGCGGCTAGAAGCACTGCAGAGGTTCTTCTTATGCACCAAGGCTTGCATGCCATTATATGTCATAGACTTGCACATAAGCTGTATGTTAAAAAGCATTTTTTTGCAGCAAGGCTTATATCTCAGATAGTAAGATTTTTTACATTGATTGAGATACACCCGGGTGCTGTTATAGGAAAGGGCGTAGTTATAGATCACGGCTGTGGCATAGTTATAGGTGAGACTGCTGTGGTTGGAGATTATTGTACTATATATCAGGGAGCGACGCTCGGCGGAATTGGAACTAAAAAGGGCAAACGTCATCCTACACTTGGGAAAAATGTTACAGTCGGTGCAGGAGCAAAAATACTTGGCTCGTTTGTAGTTGGGGATAATTGTAAGATAGCAGCTAATGCAGTTCTTCTTAAGCCACTTGGATCAGACACGACAGCAGCAGGAATACCGGCAAAGCCTGTTAAGGTAGGCGGTGTCAGCATTGCCCACATGCAGGAAATGACAGCAGATCCGAGAGTTATGCTTAGTGAGATAGAAGAGCTAAAGCACAGAGTAAAGATACTAGAAGAGAAAAAATAGAACATGGAAAAAAAAGAAAAAAAGCTTAGCAGAGCTAAGATGATAGAAAGAAGTATTATTAAGCGCTTTCGCAAGGAGATATGGCATCCCTTTGTGCAGGCGCTTAATGACTTTGAGCTGATAAAAGAGGGGGATAGGATCGCTGTTTGTATATCAGGCGGTAAGGATTCTATGCTTCTTGCAAAGTGCCTTCAGGAGATACAAAGGCATGGCAAGGTAAAATTCGATTTGAAATTTATAGTTATGGATCCGGGATATCATAAGGACAATATAGCTCTAATAGAAAAAAATATTAAAACACTTGATATACCTGCGACTATATATAAATCAGATATATTTGATTCTGTAACGCATATAGATTCGTCACCATGCTATATATGTGCAAGAATGAGAAGAGGATGGCTGTATGCTAAGGCAAAGGAGCTAGGCTGTAACAAGATAGCACTAGGACATCATGCAAATGACGTTGTAGAAACTGTGCTTATGTCCGTATTATATGCAGGACAGTTTAATACTATGATGCCTAAGCTTCATTCAGAAAACTTTGCAGGTATGGAGCTAATAAGACCTCTTTATTATATACGTGAGGAAGATGTTATAAGATGGAAAAATTATAACAAGCTTAGATTTCTTCACTGTGCATGCAGATTTACGGAGATAGTCGAGGAGGAAAGGCTAATCGGCGAGGAGTCGATGACCTCTAAGAGAAGCGAAACAAAGGCACTTATAGCGAAGCTTCTAAAGACTAATCCATATGTAGAAAAAAATATATATAAGAGTGCGGTCAATGTAAATCTAGATAAATGCATAGGCTATACAAGCAGAGGTGTAAGGCACAGCTTCCTAGAGGAATATAATAGAGATAACTATACATATATAGTAGAGTGCGCAGACGGCTCGTATTATTGCGGATGGACTAATAATATAGAAAGAAGACTTAAGGCACATAATGGCGGAAGAGGCGGTGCAAAGTATACCCATGCAAAGGGACCTGTTAAGCTTATATATCTAGAGAGCTTTGCCAAAAAATCAGAGGCCATGAAAAGAGAAGCCGAGATAAAAAAGCTAACAAGGGTGCAAAAGGCAGAGCTTATAAAAAGTGAAAGAAACGAATATCATATATAAAAGAATCCTGCAAAGCAGGATTCTTCGCCAGCGGCAGGTCGCAAATAGCTAAGCTATACAGGTATACATTAGCATATAGTGACAGAAGCTTCCTGCCATAACAAAGAGGTGGAAGATCTCATGTGAACCAAAGTGCTTGTGTATGCTGTTAAATACAGGAAGCTTAAGTGCATATATAATTCCGCCTATAGTATATATAATTCCACCAGAGAGCAGCCAAGCAAAGCCAAGAGGTGGAAGAGCATTAACTATCTTTGTAAATGCAAGCACGCATACCCAGCCCATACCTATATATATAGAAGAGGAAAACCACTTGGGACAGGTAATCCAAAGTGCCTTGATGATAATTCCGATTATAGCGATAGACCAAACTATAGCCATAAGAACATAGCCGGTTTTGTCTCCAAGAACTACAAGGCATATAGGAGTGTAAGAGCCGGCGATAAGCACAAATATCATCATATGGTCTATCTTTCTAAGAAGCTTATTTATCTTAGGAGATATATTTAGCGAATGATAGGTAGTGCTTGCGGTATATAAAAGCATCATGCTTACCATAAATATGCTAAGAGCGGCTATAGTTGTTATGTTGTCACCTGAGAGGGCAGCCTTAGTTAGCAGTAGTATAGTAGCAAGCATAGAAAGCAGCAGTGCTATAAAGTGTGTAATAGCACTTCCGGGGTCTTTAAGAAACCGTTTTTTACCAGGTTTTATGGTAGATTTTTTCATACTATGTCACCTCGTTTTCAAAACCACATGTAATGTTTTTCTGTACTATAGCACATGAATGTTGATATTTCAAGAAGGGAGAGCAAAAAAATGGATATATTATATGAAGATAAGGAGCTTATAGTGGTTATAAAGCCATCCGGAGTAGAGTCGCAGTCTGCTAAGGCACTTGATGCGGATATGGTTAGCATGATTAAGAGCTATCTATCAAAGGAAAATGGGATTAGCGATCCCTATGTAGGCGTGGTGCATAGGCTTGATAAGCCGGTTTCCGGTATTATGGTATATGCAAAGGAAAAGGAAGCAGCAGCTGCACTTAGTAAGCAGGTGGCGAGCGGCGGCATGAAAAAGCTCTATCATGCTATAGTTTGCGGACAGCCAAAGGGCAAAGAGGGGCATCTGGTTGATTATCTTTCTATGGATAATAAAACAAATACCAGCCTTGTGGTAAGCAGTAAGGATAAGAACGGAAAGAAGGCAGAATTAAATTACAAGCTACTAAAGCACAAATATATAGATGGAAAACAGCTAAGCCGCCTTGAGATAGAGCTGCTTACAGGAAGACACCACCAGATAAGAGTTCAGCTAAGCCATGCAGGACTTCCTGTAGTGGGAGATAGAAAATACAATCCTATGTATAGTGATAAAGAGGGCAAGGGAGAAGGTGCTACCACGGCGGACAAAGCTGCAGGAGATAAAGGCGGCAGCCTTGCACTTGCAGCGGTATCGCTTACATTTACACATCCAAAAACCAGAAGGAGCTTAAGCTTTAGCTACATGCCTAAGGGCGATATATGGGATGTGGTATAAATTTCGTATAAGTGCGAACTGATTTCTTGATATTTCAATTGACATCTATTCTAATCTCTGTATAATAGTATGCGTGCGTGTTTAATATTACTAAACTTTTTTCTTATTAGTATGACTATAAGAAAACAAAAGAGGTTTGGGTATGAATATAGGAGAAAAAATAAAAGAGCTTAGAGTTCGAAGTGGACTTACGCAGGAGGAGCTTGCAGACAGAGCTGAATTATCAAAGGGCTTTATCTCGCAGCTTGAAAGAGATAACACCTCGCCGTCTATTACAACATTGCTCGATATATTGCAATGCCTCGGAACTACTGCAGGCGAATTTTTTAATGAGGATCCTGAGGAGCAGATAGTTTTTGGCAAGGATGATTATTTTGTCAAAGAGGATAGCGAGCTTAAAAATACTATTCAGTGGATTATTCCTAATGCACAGAAAAATATGATGGAGCCTATACATCTTACACTTGATGCAGGCGGATCTACATATCCGGACAATCCGCATGAGGGTGAGGAGTTTGGATATATCTTGTCCGGAAGCATAGACATACATATAGGCAGCAAGATATATAAGGCAAAAAAGGGAGAGAGCTTTTATTTTATACCGGATAAAAAGCATTATCTAACAAGTAGGGGCGGTGCTAGCGTTATATGGGTTAGTACGCCGCCGTCGTTCTAGGAGGTTACTATGTCAGTTCCACTTATTGACTTACAGCATATTTATAAGAGCTTTGATGGAGAGCTGGTTCTTGATGACCTTAATCTTCAGATACCGGATCAGTCCTTTGTTACACTGCTAGGTCCATCAGGCTGCGGCAAGACAACAACTCTTAGAATACTTGGAGGCTTTGCTAAGGCTGACAAGGGCAGAGTAATGTTTGGCGGAGAGGACATAACAGATGTACCGCCAAACAAAAGACAGCTTAATACGGTATTCCAAAGATATGCACTTTTTCCGCACATGTCTATAGCGGACAATATAGCCTTTGGGCTTAAGATAAAGGGCAAGTCTAAGTCCTATATAGATGATAAGATAAAGTATGCACTTAAATTAGTTAATCTTGATGGCTATGAAAAAAGAGATGTCAATTCGCTCTCTGGTGGACAGCAACAGCGTATAGCCATAGCAAGAGCCATAGTCAATGAGCCGAAGGTGCTTCTTCTTGATGAACCGCTAGGCGCACTTGATCTTAAGCTAAGGCAGGATATGCAGTACGAGCTTATCAGACTTAAAAACGAGCTGAGCATTACCTTTGTATATGTAACACATGACCAAGAGGAAGCTCTTACTATGTCTGATACTATAGTTGTTATGAATCAGGGCTATATTCAGCAGATGGGAACGCCTGAGCAGATATATAATGAGCCTGAGTGTGCATTTGTTGCAGACTTTATAGGAGACAGCAATATAGTACCAGGGATCATGATCCATGATGAACTGGTTAATATATTCGGAAGCAACTTCGCCTGTGTAGATAAGGGCTTTGGAAATAACAAGCCGGTCGATGTTGTTATAAGACCTGAGGATATAGAGCTGGTTGAGCCGGGGCATGGAAGCATAGACGGATATGTAACGCATATTATATTTAAGGGTGTGCATTACGAGATGGAGGTTACTACTAATGATGGCTTTGAGTGGCTGGTACATTCTACCAAGGCTAAGGATGTAGGAACTAAGGTTGGACTGCATGTAGATCCATTTAATATACAGATTATGAATAAGCCTGTATCTGAGGACGAGGAGGCTATAGGAGTCAATGAATAATACTATGCCTGGAAGAAAGCTATATGCTGCTCCATATATTATATGGATGATAGGCTTTACTATCATACCTCTTCTTATGATAGCATGGTATGGGCTTACAGATAAAAGTGGGATGATAACGCTTGGCAATGTACTTGCGATAGCATCAGCGGAGCACAGCAAGGCACTTTACCTTTCTATACTCCTTTCGCTTGTGAGTACGCTTATCTGCCTTTTGCTTGCATTTCCACTTGCAATGGTTCTTAGAGAAAGCAATATATCATCAGGAAGCTTTATAGTTTTTATATTTGTACTTCCTATGTGGATGAACTTTTTGCTTAGAACACTTGCATGGCAGACCCTGCTTGAAAAAAATGGTGTTATAAATGGAATACTTGAATTTATACATCTTCCAAAATTAAATATAATTAATACGCCATATGCCATAGTTCTAGGAATGGTATATAACTTCCTGCCGTTTATGGTTCTGCCGATTTACAATGCTATGTGCAAAATAGAAAATGCAACCATAGAGGCGGCAAGAGACCTTGGAGCTAATTATGTTCAAACTCTAATTCATATTTGGATTCCGCTTAGCATACCGGGAATAGTTAGCGGAATAACTATGGTTTTTGTTCCGGCACTTACAACCTTTGTTATCAGTAATCTGCTTGGCGGAAGTAAGATACTTCTTATAGGAAATATAATAGAGCAGGAATTTACTAAGGGAAGCAACTGGCACTTGGGCTCAGGGCTTTCGCTTGTTATGATGATATTTATACTTATAAGTATGGCGCTTCTTGCTAAGTATGATAAGGAAGGAGGCAGTTCACTATGAATTATTCTCTTTCGGTTAAAGTTTCCTATTTGATAAAAAAGCTTGTTGGAAGCTGCTACCTAGCTATTATGCTTATATTTTTATATATACCTATAGCAACTATGATAGTTCTTAGCTTTAACTCAAGTAAGTCTAGGTCACGCTGGGGAGGCTTTACGCTTAGGTGGTATAGCGAGCTTGCAAGCAGCAGCACCATAATGGATGCACTTAAGAATACTCTGCTTATAGCATTTTTGTCAGCGGCTATAGCAACTATTATTGGCACGCTTGCTGCACTAGGTATGCAAAAGATGAAGAAAGTTCCCAGAACTATAGCAACAGGACTTGGAAACATACCTATGCTTAATGCGGATATAGTAACAGGAATATCGCTAATGCTGTCATTTATAGCATTTGGCATATCGCTTGGATTTAAAACTATACTTATAAGTCACATTACCTTTAATATACCTTATGTTATATTAAGCGTTATGCCAAGGCTAAAGCAAACAAGCAGATATACCTACGAGGCGGCACTTGACTTGGGAGCATCGCCAACGCAGGCATTTTATAAGGTTGTTTTGCCGGATATTATGCCGGGAATACTATCAGGATTTTTGCTTGCATTTACCATGTCGCTTGATGATTTTATAATTACACATTTTACAAAGGGCGCAGGAATTAATACGCTTTCTACACTTATATATTCTGAGGTAAGGCGTGGAATTAAGCCTAGTATGTATGCACTTTCTGCAATTATATTTGTTGCAGTTTTGATATTGCTTATTATATCGAATTTAAAAACTAAAAATGCTAACTGATAAGGAGAGGGATATGAAAAAATCTATGAAAAGAATTGTTGCTACAGCTGTTTTATCTGCAATGCTACTTTCATCACTTACTGCATGCGGCTCTAAGGAATCCGGAGCAGGAGATAATGGCGAGCTGTATGTATATAACTGGGGTGAGTATATAGACGAAGAGGTTATAGAGCAGTTTGAAGAGGAAACAGGCATAAAGGTTATATATGATCTTTTTGAAACTAATGAGGAGATGTATCCTGTTATAGAGGCAGGCGGAGTTGTATATGACGTTGTTTGCCCTTCCGACTACATGATCCAGAAGATGATAGATAATGACATGCTTGCTGAAATTAATTTTGACAATGTACCAAATATAAAAAATATAGATGATATATATATGGAAAAGTCTAAGGCATTTGATCCGGAGAATAAGTATTCAGTTCCTTATGCTTGGGGTACGGTAGGTATATTATATAATTCATCTATGATTCCGGATAGCGAGGCACCAAAGAGCTGGGCTGACCTTTGGGATAGTAAGTATGCAGGCGAGATACTTATGCAGGATTCTGTAAGAGATGCATTTATGGTAGGAGAAAAGCTGCTTGGCTATGATATTAATACAACAAATCCTGATGAGCTTAATAAGGTTAAGGATAAGCTGATTGAGCAAAAGCCACTAGTTCAGGCATATGTTGTAGACCAGGTAAGAGATAAGATGATAGGCGGCGAGGCTGCTATAGGTGTTATATACTCTGGCGAGATATTATATATACAGGGCGAGATAGCAGATAGCGATTCAGACTTTGAGCTTAAGTATGTGCTTCCGGAGGAAGGCTCTAATGTATGGATAGATTCATGGGTTATACCAAAGAATGCTAAGAATAAGGAAAATGCAGAAAAGTGGATAGACTTTTTATGCCGTGGTGATATAGCAAAGAAAAACTTTGATTATATAACCTACCCTACACCTAACAAGGCAGCCTTCGAAATGCTAGATGATGACATCAAAAACAACAAGGCAGTATTTCCTGATGAAAAGGAACTTGCAAACTGTGATGTATACCAGTATCTAGGCGAGGACGGCGATGAGCTGTATAATGAGCTTTGGAAAGAGGTTAAGGGAGAGTAATAGCTACAAATATATATAGGGGGATTTATGGACAACAGAGAAAACTTTGCAACTAGGCTTGGCTTTATACTTGTAAGTGCAGGCTGTGCAATAGGCGTGGGCAATGTATGGAGATTTCCATATATTACCGGTAAGTATGGCGGAGCGGCATTTGTACTTATATATCTTTTCTTTCTTATTGTAATGGGACTTCCTGTTATGACTATGGAGTTTGCAGTAGGAAGAGCATCTCAAAAGAGTATAGGAACTAGCTTTAAGGTACTTGAGAAAAAGGGCACCTTTTGGCATCTGCATGGAATAGGTGGATTTGTAGGCTGCTACCTTCTTATGATGTTTTATACTACTGTAGCCGGTTGGTTTTTGGCATATGCACTTAAAATGGCAAAGGGGGATTTTGTATCGCTTAATTCTACTGAGATAGAGGGAGCATTTTCCACTATGCTTTCAAAGCCACTTCCGCAGATATTTTGGATGCTGGTATCTATAGCCATAGGCTTTGTCGTATGCTATAAGGGGCTTCAAAATGGAGTTGAAAGAGTAACTAAGATAATGATGATATGTCTTCTTGGACTTATGCTGGTTCTTAGTATAAGAAGTGTTACGCTTCCGGGGGCTATCGAGGGAATTAAGTTTTATCTTATACCTAATTTTAATAATGTTGTAGAACAAGGAGTATTTAACGTAGTATATGCAGCGATGGGGCAGGCATTCTTTACGCTCTCGCTTGGAATAGGTGCTATGGCTATATTTGGAAGCTATATTTCAAAAACAAAGGCGCTGCTTCCGGAGTCTATAACTATAACTATACTTGATACAGTGGTTGCTCTTATGGCAGGCTTTATCATATTTCCTGCATGCTTTGCTTATGGAGTTAATCCGGGAAGCGGACCGGGACTTGTATTTGTAACACTTCCGAATATATTTGCAGCTATGCCTGGCGGAAGATTTTGGGGTACGCTATTCTTCCTGTTTTTGTCTATGGCAGCTTTAACAACTATTATAGCTGTTTTTGAAAATATAATTGCTATATGCATGGATGCACTAGGCTGGGATAGAAAAAAGGCTGTACTTGTAAATGCTATAATACTTCCTATACTTTCTCTGCCATGTGTATTTGGATTTAATATATGGTCTGGCTTTATGCCATTTGGCGAGGGAAGTGGAATTATGGATTTGGAGGATTTCTTGATTTCTAATAATATACTTCCACTTGGCTCACTTATATATGTAGCCTTCTGTACTACAAAGATAGGCTGGGGCTTTGAAAACTTCCTTAAGGAGGCAGACGAGGGAGAGGGCTTAAAGTTCCCGAGGTGCTGCTACTATTATTGCAAATATGTGCTTCCGCTTTTGGTATTATTTATATTTGTAATGGGATATAAGGATAAGTTTTTTGCAGGATAAGATGGAAAAAAATTATCTGAAAGCTACTTGTGATATTTATAACAATCTGAAAACTACTTGCAACATTTATATATATATATATATAATAGATTTAGGTCTATTAAACTTCAGCTCCTGGAGGGCTCTTACGGGTAATTTTTATCCGCTAGAGTTTGACAGGAGCTGTTGGGTTAATTAGATAATTAATCTAAAGGATGGGAGTGTATATGAAAAAGAATTATTTTAGCAGATTGTTGCATTACAAGAGTATTATAGCAATCACGGCAGCAGTGGCGATGGTAGCTACACCGATAGTTTCCTACTCAGCTGTAGGCAGCAGTACAGAAAAGGTGATCGCCAAGGAAGAGTCAGCGACAGAGCAGAAGGCTACTCCGACAGATGCAAAGGGAGATGCAAGTGATACGGAGCTAGATGCAGACGGTGAAGTAGTTAATGATAGAACATCAGAAGACTCATCAGATAAGACAGAGGGAACAAATACAGATAGTGTTAATGCAGATGAGAGCCTAGATGCTTCTAAAGCATCAGAGACAGATGTAGAAAAACAAAAGCTTGCAGTAGAGGATGCAATTAAAAAGCTTAAGGAATATGAGACAAAGCTTAATGAGGGTACGCTTACTGATGAGGAGCTGAGTGATATAGAGACAATCCTTAATGGGATAGCTGATTTTGACTTTGTAGAGCTTGAGATTTCAGAGGAGGATAATGCGTTTTTAGAGAGCTTTGCAAAGGCGTTAGATGAATATACACCAGAGGGTGCAGAAGATGCAACTGAATTAGACTCCGTAAATCTTGATATAAATGAATGGGGCTCAGTAAGGCTTGACGAATACTACATTACTGGTACTATAAACAAAAACAATATAAGTGTAGACTCTCCGGATGTAATTAGAATAGATGTTAATGAGTATGATACCACTGGTATTAGTTTTCAAACTCTAAGTAAAGGAAGTGCTACTATTACCTTTGAGCTAAATGATAGTGCGGATACCAAAAAATATACTTACAAGGTAAACGTATCAGATATAATTTATACAGATTCATTGTCGCTGGCATCTGGAGGAGGGTCACGAACTTTCAATAATGTTAGTGGAACTGATTTCAATAAAGCTACCAGTTTGACAGAAAAAGAAGAATCGGGACTTCTTAGTAATTACTGTATAGGAGACGATAAATACAGCAGCGACAACAAAGTCATCACTATAACATCATCCTCTGATGAGACTAAGACTGGTAGAACCAGATTTATAGTTGAAAACGATGAAAAAAAATATTCGTTCGATGTTAATGTCATTAAGTGCGATACGCATGAACTCGTAAAAATGCACTACTATGATGAGCCGCTTACACTAGACGTAAGCTATTTTAAAAATCCTGACAAAATTTATTTTTGGGGTCAGACTGAGAGCCATAACGTAGTGCCAAATACATATTATAATATGGAAGAAGAGGGTAAAGTTAGTGTTGTAATAAATAAAAACAGTAAAATTATTTTTGACGAAACAAAGCAGGACGTGTATTATTTACTTGGGACTGTCACAAATACGGGTGAGACGCAAGGTTGTGTTGTGCCTGTATGTGTAGTCTGTGATTACACATCTACCAGCAGTGTTAAACTGACTGCAGGAGACACACTAGAGCTTACCGGAGACTATACGATAGATGGTGATGGCACTAAATTTAACCTATCCTCAATGACGGAGCATATTAACCAAAGCGATACAAATACTAATGATGATGTTGACGTAGATATAGATGAAGAAGATGGAAAATATGTGCTTAGTGTTGATGATGATTCAGTCGGCAGCACGACGTATTGTGCTTATTTTGGGGATGATAAAAATAATAAGGTTTATTGCATTAAATTTAACTTGGAGGTTGAGGCAAATAAAAATCTAATACCAGGACTTGTATGGTATGACACTACTGAAAAATCGGTTTGGTGGGATGCTCGTGAGGGCGACGATGAAATTAAGGATAAGGTTGAAACTAAGACATTCTCAACTGCAGCAGGAACGGATATAAAGATACTTCTTGCCCTTGATGAGGATTCGGATAGTACCTTTGACGATACGGAGAAGGTAACTGTTAAATATATCTTCTCTGGTGGAAGCACAGAGGAAAAGACGGTTGAAATAAATAAAGAAGACTTTGTAATAAGCTCTGTAACACCTCCGGACAAAACCAAGGGATATGATTGTGTTATCACTACGAGTGAATCATCATCTGGCAAGCCTGTACTTGTAGTAACCTGCACAGAGCAGGGCGGCAGCGGCGATAATGATGATGACAACGATGATGATGATAACAACAGCTCTAGCAGCTCAGGCTCATCATCTGGAGGAAGCAATACAGGCTGGATAAAGGACTCTAAGGGCTGGAAGTACAGAGGCTCTGATGGCATACTAGCTAAGGGAACTACAGTAACAGATGCAGATGGCGAAAGGATAGAGAAGGTTCTTTGGCAGCATGCAGGAAATGGATACTATGCATTTGGCTCTGACGGATATCTGCTTACAGGCTGGATATACGATAAGCTAGAGGATAAGTGGTATTACTGTGATGAAAACAGTGGTAAGAGATATGGCTGGTTCTATGAGGCACAGGATGGCTACTGGTATTATCTGCTGCCAAGCACAGGAGAGGCACTGACAGGCTGGCAAAGCATTAATGGTAAGAATTATTACTTTGCAGCCGCACCAACTGCTCCAACATATAGCTTTGATTCATCGACAGGCGTTTGGATATACAGCAATATCAATGGCAATCGTCCATTCGGTTCTATGTATGCAAATACTGTAACGCCGGATAATTTTGCAGTAGATGCAAGCGGTGCGTGGGTTAAATAAATTCTATTTTTTAAGACTTGTATAATAAAACTCGTATTTAAATGTTTAAGCTTACGAATTAGAGATATACGACTGTTTATAAAATGTATTTATAATATAAATTTCAAAGATCTAGTGGAGTTAAATCTGCTAGATCTTTTGCTTAACATACGCCCTTCTCACAGCACATACGTATAATGCAGGTACGTTCGCACTATGTAATATAATAATGGCCTGCATATATGTGCCAAGACTCAGGTTGTTTTGCTCCCCATTTTTTACTTCATAGGAAATTACGTCCTATGAAGTAAAAACGCTCCGCTATGGATGCACACTCGGTGCAGTGGAAGATGGTTGCTAAAGCAACCGCACCTCGGTGCGAGAATGTGCCAAGGCACATTCTATTAAATCTTCGTTTTCTTCATAAGCAATCGAAAATATCCCAAACTTGTGCCCCTTTTGATTGACGAGCGTTGCTCGTCTTAGGGGCACTTCAACAGTGGGATATTTTCGATAATCAGAAAACTCACATTTATTAAAATGGTGTCGCAAAACAAATTCGCCTTGGACATATATGCAGGTTTT
>CAVBBU010000033.1:0-10049 GCA_963593765.1 Bacteroidaceae bacterium
GCACCACACCCCTTTATAAAAGTATACTTTTATACTGCCACTTTAGAAAAACCACTTAATACCTATACTAGAAGAACCTTCTTTTCTTCCTCCGGCTCAGGAAGTCCCTTCATCTGTCTAACTATCTTCATAAACTCCTTACCGGTTATAGTTTCTCTCTTTATAAGATAATCCGCTATCTTATCTAATACATCTCTGTTTTCTCTTAATATATTAAGTGCCTTATCATAGGACTCCTTAAGTATACGCATAACCTCTTTATCTACCTCTGTTGCAGTATCATCTCCGCAGTTCATAACTGTTCTTCCACTCAGGTACTGGTCCTCCTGAGTTGCAAGCCCCATAAGCCCAAACTTATCGCTCATACCATACTGCGTTACCATAGCCCTTGCTATAGAGGTAGCCTTTTCTATATCGTTTGAAGCTCCAGTTGTAACTGAATCAAATACTATCTGCTCTGCAGCTCTTCCGGCAAGAAGTGAAACGAGCATATCATCAAGCTCCTTCTTTGACTTTAGATAGGTTTCCTCCTCCGGAACATACATAACATATCCAAGTGCCCCCATAGTTCTAGGAACTATAGTTATCTTTTGTACCGGCTCTGTGTTCTTTTCTAGGGCAGATACAAGAGCATGTCCTACCTCGTGATAGGAAACTATCCTTCGCTCCTTTTGATTAAGAACTCTGTCCTTCTTTTCCTTGCCTACAAGTACGACCTCTACAGCCTCCTCGAGATCCTTTTGATTAACAGCCTCTCTGCCCTTTTTAACTGCAAGTATAGCTGCCTCGTTAATCATATTTGCAAGGTCAGAGCCTACTGCACCACTGGTTGCAAGTCCTATAGCCTCTAAGTCTACGGTATCGTCCATCCTAACATCCTTAGAATGAACCTTAAGTATAGCTACACGTCCCTTAAGATCCGGTCTTTCAACTATAACTCTTCTGTCGAATCTTCCCGGTCTAAGAAGTGCTGGATCTAGTATCTCTGGTCTGTTTGTAGCACCGAGAACAAGAAGTCCCTTAGATGAATCAAAGCCATCCATCTCAGATAAAAGCTGGTTTAGGGTTTGCTCTCTTTCGTCATTGCCCCCACCGTATCTTGAATCTCTGCTCTTACCTATAGCATCTATCTCATCTATAAATATAATGCATGGTGCCTGCTCCTGTGCCTGCTTAAAAAGATCTCTAACTCTTGATGCACCTACACCGACAAACATCTCTACAAAGTCTGAACCACTAAGCGAGAAAAATGGAACCTTTGCCTCACCTGCTACTGCCTTTGCAAGAAGCGTCTTACCAGTTCCCGGAGGTCCTACAAGCAGTGCTCCCTTAGGAAGCCTAGCACCTATCTTAGAAAACTTAGTCGGATCATGCAAAAAGTCAACTATCTCTGTAAGAGATTCCTTTGCCTCGTCCTCTCCTGCTACGTCCTTAAAGCTAACTCCGGTTGCCTTTTGCACATATACCTTTGCATTGCTGCGGCCTACTCCCATAATTCCTCCGCCGCCCATACGCTTCATCATAAAATTAAGAAGGAACAGCACAAACACAAATGGAAGTATAAAGCTAGCGACAGAATATATCATATTAGTAGTATCCTGTCTCTGCCTTGTCATCTCTACATCTGCAGCGTAAAGTCTATTAATAAGCTCCGGATCGCTGTCCATGCGTACAGTATAATATTCTGTTTCCGGATAATAATTTTCTGCATCTGCCTTTGTTTTGATATTTATCTGAGTATTTTCTATCTCAACTGAATCTACCAGCCCCTCATCAACCATTTTCATAAATTCGTTGTATGGAATTTCCTGTCTGAGGCTGTCAAAAATCTTAGTTCTCATAAGAGATACAACGGAAAATGTAAGCAGTGCCGCAATAATAAGCACAATTACTGTCTGCCCATTGTAATTCTTATTTGGTTTTCTGTTTTCGTTATCGTTCATTCAAGTCTCCTACGTTGTTCTTAAGCCCTTCCTATTAAGTAAAAACAAGGTAATTATAAGATAAGTGGGCTTATAAATCAATATTGATATCCTTTACGGCTTGCCCTAGATGTTGTATAATTCTTCTTTAAGTACCTATCAAAATTAGAGTCGGAGGTGCCAACATGGCAGTAAAATATGTGTTCGTAACTGGTGGCGTAGTATCTGGTCTTGGCAAGGGTATAACAGCCGCTTCATTAGGAAGACTCCTTAAGGCAAGGGGCTATAAGATAACTATGCAGAAGTTCGATCCGTATATAAATATAGACCCCGGAACCATGAACCCTATACAGCATGGAGAGGTCTTTGTTACAGAGGACGGAGTTGAAACCGACCTCGACCTAGGTCACTACGAGAGATTTATAGACGAAAACCTTAGCATAGAGTCAAATGTTACCACTGGTAAGATATACTGGTCTGTGCTTCAAAAGGAGCGTCATGGTGATTTCGGCGGTGGTACAGTTCAGGTAATTCCGCATATAACTAATGAAATAAAATCTCGCTTCCATAGAAATCCTTCTTCAACCGAGACAGAAATCGTTATTATAGAGGTTGGCGGAACTGTTGGCGACATAGAAAGTCAGCCATTTTTAGAGGCCATTCGTCAGTTCCAGCATGATGTAGGAAAGGACAATGCGATACTTATACATGTAACCCTAATTCCTTATCTTAAGGCAAGCGGCGAGCTAAAAACAAAGCCAACACAGACCAGCGTTCGTGAGCTTCAATCGCTTGGACTTAGCCCTAATATAATAGTTTGCAGAACCGAGCATCCGCTTGATGATGGACTTCGCTCTAAGATAGCACTGTTTTGTAATGTAGATAAGGACAATGTTTTCCAAAATATGGATGTAGATGTGCTATATGAGCTTCCTTTAGTCCTCGAAGAAGAGCACCTTGCCGATGCTGCCTGCAAGGCACTTAATATTCCTTGTCCTAAGCCTGAGCTAGAGGACTGGAAAAAGATGATCCACGACTGGAAGAATCCTACTAGTGATGTTACTGTTGCACTTGTAGGTAAATATACACAGCTGCATGATGCATATATATCAGTTGTAGAATCTCTAAGACATGCCGGTGTATCTAATCATGCAAGCGTACATATAAAGTGGGTTGATTCAGAAAAGGTTACGCCTGATAATGTAGCTTCTATACTACGCGATGTTTCCGGAATTTTAGTTCCTGGCGGCTTCGGTGACAGAGGTATAGACGGAAAGCTATATGCTATTAAGTATGCAAGAGAAAATAATATTCCATTCCTTGGCCTGTGCCTTGGTATGCAGCTAGCTATAGTTGATTTTGCAAGACATGTAATCGGATATTCAGACGCACATAGCATAGAGCTTAATCCTGCTACTATGCATCCTGTAATAGCACTTATGCCTGACCAAAATGGTATAACCGATCTTGGCGGAACGCTAAGGCTTGGCTCTTATCCTTGCGTGCTTGATAAGGATTCTCTTGCATATAAGCTATATGGCTCTGAGAATATAACTGAAAGACACAGACACAGATATGAGGTAAATAATGATTACCGTGATGCACTTACTAAGGCAGGACTTAAGCTTTCTGGCAAGTCTCCTGATGGTCGTATAGTTGAGATGATAGAGCTTCCTACCCATCCGTTCTTTATAGCTACGCAGGGACATCCGGAATTTAAATCAAGACCTAACAGACCGCATCCGTTGTTTGTAGGATTTATAGCTGCGGCACTTAAGTATGCGGGAGCTGAAAAATAAATTTTTGTATCAGTATATAAATATGAACGTTAAATATGAAGTAATGATTTTTATGTTTAATGAACGGAAGGACGAGTCAAGGCTCGTCCTTCCGTTTTTATAGTATCTTAGTTAAAATAATATTCTGCATATATGCACCAAGACTCAGATTGTCACATATATGCAGGCATTAAATATATCTAAATAAAACCAACTATTCCAAAACACAACTTATAAAGCTGCCGCCTTACTTTGCATTAACATATGCCACAAGGCCACCGGCAGATATTATCCCTTGCATAAATTCCGGAAAAGGCTGCCCCTTAAAGCTCTCCCCTGTTGTGATGTCTTTAATAGTTCCACTATCAAAATCCACCTCAACCTCATCTCCTGCCTTTATGCTATCTGCTGCCTCATCAGATTCTATTATAGGAAGTCCTATATTGATTGCATTTCTATAGAAAATTCTGGCATAGGTTTTTGCTATAACGCAGCTAACTCCTGCACATTTTATAGCAAGCGGAGCGTGCTCTCTTGACGAGCCGCAGCCAAAGTTCTTCCCGGCAACTATTATATCGCCATCACTAACCTTAGATATAAATGTCTTATCTATATCCTCCATGCAATGCTTTGCAAGCTCCTCGCCTGATGTAGAATTAAGATATCTTGCAGGAATAATTACATCTGTGTCTATATTATCTCCATATTTAAATACATGTCCCTTTGCTTTCATCTGCTTCTCCTTGTGACATTTTTTGTTCTAACTATGCCTAGCCTTAATCCGTCAGCCGACAAACCAAACTATCCTCTAAATTTTTATATCGTAATATATCCAGCTATACTGCTTGCTGCTGCAACTGCCGGACTTGCAAGATATATTTCTGAATCAGTAGCACCCATACGTCCGACAAAATTTCTATTTGTAGTAGATATACATTTTTCACCAGATGCAAGTATGCCCATATATCCACCAAGGCATGGTCCGCAGGTCGGAGTAGAAACAACAGCACCTGCTTCTATAAATATTTTTATTAATCCTTCCTCAAGCGCCTGCAAATATATGCTCTGCGTTGCCGGAATAATGATGCATCTTACTCCATCATTAACCTTCTTTCCTTTCATTATGCTTGCAGCTATTCTTAGATCACCTATACGCCCATTAGTGCATGATCCTATAACAGCCTGGTCTATCTTGATTTTCTCAAAGCTTCCGACCTCCTTTGTATTTTCAGGAAGATGTGGAAATGCTACCGTAGGCTTTAGCTTGCTTAAATCTATTTTTATCACCTGCTCATACTGGGCATCACTATCCGCTTCATATATCTTATATTCTCTCTTTGAGTGCTCCCTCATATATTCCTTAGCAACCTCATCTACGGGGAATATTCCATTTTTGCCACCAGCCTCTATAGCCATATTGCATATAGTAAATCTATCATCCATAGAAAGATACTTAATTCCATCACCGACAAATTCCATAGACTTATATAATGCGCCATCAACTCCTATCATGCCTATGATATGAAGTATTATATCCTTGCCAGACACATACCCCTGCGGCTTTCCAGTTAGCTCAAATTTTATTGCACTAGGCACCTTAAACCAAGCCTTACCTGTTACCATAGCTGCTGCCATATCTGTGCTTCCAACCCCCGTGGAAAATGCTCCCAGTGCCCCATAGGTACAGGTGTGTGAGTCTGCTCCTATTATGCAGTCTCCTGCAACGGTAAGTCCCTGCTCCGGAAGCAGTGCATGCTCTATACCCATCTTACCAACATCATAATAATGACTTATCTCATGCCTTATAGCAAACTGCCTGCAGCATTTGCAATTCTCAGCAGATTTAATATCCTTGTTTGGAATAAAATGATCCATAACAAGTGCTATCTTGTCCTTATCGAAAACATTTTTCTTATTCATCTTTGCCATCTCATTGATAGCAACTGGCGATGTGATGTCATTGCCCAGTACTAAATCAAGATCCGCTTCTATAAGCTCCCCTGCAGCTACGCTTTCCTTGCCTGCATGTGCAGCAAGAATTTTTTGTGTCATGGTCATTCCCATAGTCATGCCTCCGTATCGCATTTCTTATACCATATTAACATTATCTATGTTATAATTCTAATACATATAGTAAATAAATACTATAAGCTAAGGTTATGAAGGAGAGCTTTATGGAACAGCATCTATCACAATATTACATATTTTATGAGGTAGCTAAGCTTGGAAATATCTCAAAGGCAGCTAAGGCTCTTTATATAAGTCAGCCTGCTATATCTAAGGCTATATCTAAGCTTGAGGATGGACTTGAGATAACTCTCTTTACAAGAAACTCTCGCGGCGTTGTTCTTACGGTCGAGGGACAGCTTCTTTTTGATCATATAAGCGAAGCCTTTAAGGAAATAGATATGGGCGAGCAGCAAATCAAAAGAGCAAAAGAGCTTCATATGGGCAATATAAAGATAGGCGTAAGTAATACCCTATGCAGATATATACTCCTTCCGTATCTTCAAAAGTTTATACAAAAATATCCGCATGTTAAGATAAGCGTAGAGTCACAGGATACTGCAAGAACAGTTCATATGCTTGAAAATAATTTGCTGGATCTAGGTCTTATAGCTGCACCTAGTAATAGAAAGTCGCTGTCATTTACTCCTCTTCTTGAGATACATGATACCTTTGTAGCTACGCCTAGCTATCTGTCAAGGCTGTATGAGCGTGAGGGAAGTAGTTCAGATCCTTTAGTTTCAGGAACAGTAATTCTTCTTGATAAGACGAATATGACCAGAAAATATATTGATGATTATCTTGAGGGCAACCTAATAGAGCCATCTAATATACTTGAGGTTACAACTATGGATCTGGTTATAGAATTTGCAAAGATAGGGCTTGGAATAGGTAGTGTAATAAAAGAAGTAGTACAAAAGGAGCTTTCTGACGGAAGCCTTGTTGAGCTAGAGCTTAAGTCTGAGCTTAAATCTCGTAATATAGGCTTTTCATATTCAGCAGCCAATAAAAACCCTACGCTTCTATCATTTTTAAGCTGTAAATAAACATACGGTAAATAAATGCATATACTAATCGCCATTCACTAATCATATACTAAGCACAAATCTACCATACAGCTAAGGAGCTAGCTCATCACCTTAAAGGTAATATGCCAGCTCCTTGATTTTATAAAAGCCTCAAATCAACTATTTGTTTTATTTTTGTATAACATGAATTGCAAAGCCGCCATACTCTCCGGCTAGATATATATTCTTCATCTTGCCATCATCAAAATAAGCAGCTGTATCCATATTAAATTCAACGCCCTTTTCCTTAAGCTCAGCCATAGCAGCCTCTAGATCTTTAGTACGCATTGCTATATGTCCATTTTTGCCAAGGAATGGGCTCTTCATAAGCTCAAAATCCTTTCCTGCAAATATTGACTTGTTTCCCTTTTTTATCTCGATATTAAACAGACTGCATAGAAGCTCTGCAAGCTTTGTTGCCTCCTCTTCATTTTCCATATTGATTCCAATATGCTCTAGCTCAAATACGTTTTTCATTTCTTTTGTCTCCTTTTCATGTAAATATTTTGTTATCTGTCCTCTCTAAAGTAAGGCACGCCTAGGTCTGCCGGTGCTTGATCCTCAGGTCTGTTGTGCCTGCTTGTAGCTATAAGAACAATTATAGTTACAAGATACGGAAGCATCTTAAATACCTCCTGCGTAGCTCTGCTTAGATTAGGAATATACAGATATAATATATATAATGCTCCAAATAGTATAGCACCAAATATAGCCTTGTCTGCATTCCATATGGCAAGTATTACAAGTGCTATTGCAAGCCAGCCTCTGTCTCCAAAGGAATTGTTGCCCCAGGTTCCGCCAAGGTATTCCATAACAAAGTAAAGACCGCCAAGCCCTGCTATAACAGCTCCGGTTACGGTAGCTGCATATCTGTATCTTGATACATTGATACCTGCTGCATCTGCTGTAGCTGCACTCTCACCTACAGCTCTTAGGTTAAGACCCTTTTTTGTTCTTAGCAAAAATACTGTAACAGCTATAGAAACAATTATAGCTACATATGTAAGTATACCATAAGAAAAAAGTGTTCCACCTAAAATCGGTATATCTGAAAGCACTGGCAATGTGGCACGGTAGGCATGTGCTGTAGTCTTAACAGATATCTGACCTACGCCGCCTGCCAGCTTTGAAACAGAGCCGCCAAAGAAATTACCAAAGCCCACGCCAAAGGTAGTTAAAGAAAGTCCAACTACGTTTTGATTTGCTCTAAGCGTAATAGTTAAAAAGCTATATATCAGCCCACCTATAGCAGATACTATAATAGCTACAATAAGCGATATGATAAATCCAACTACTCCTACGGCTGCATCTCCTGCTGCTCTCTCATAGAAAAATGCACCCATAAGTCCGGATACGCCGCCCATATACATTATCCCTGGTATGCCTAGGTTAAGGTTTCCGCTTTTTTCTGTAAGTATCTCACCTGTCGCACCATATAGTATAGGTATGCCTTGCTGTATCGCCTGAGAGATAAAAGTGATTATATAATTCATCATGCCACCTCTTTTCTGCGAAACTCTAATTTGTAATTAACAAAGAACTCACAACCGATTAGGAAAAATAGAATAATTCCTGTAATTATCTCGGATGCATTTTCATTAAGGTTAAACTGCGATGCAACCTGTATAGCACCCTGCTGCATAAATACTATAAGAAACGATATTAGTATCATAAAGAACGGATTAAACTTTGCCATCCATGCAACTATAATCGCCGTAAAGCCTCTTCCTCCGGCAGTTGATGTAGATATAGTATGGCTTGAGCTTCCTACGATAAGTGCTCCTGCAATTCCGCATATACCACTTGATACTGCCATAGTTCTCATAATAACCTTGGATACATTTATACCTATATATCTCGCGGTTCTTTGTGACGAACCAACTACAGCTATTTCATATCCTTGCTTAGTATATCTTAAATACCTATACATGATAAATGTAATAATAAGTACAATAATTACAGATAGCAAATATTGATTCCCTGCTATAGATGGAAACCAACCGCCCTTAGTTTGCTGATTAATTATACCTACGTTATTAGAGCCCTTTGGATTTTCCCACTTGATTATAGCTATATTAATTATCTGCATAGCTACATAATTCATCATAAGTGTAAACAGCGTTTCATTAGTTCCATGCTTAGCCTTAAAGTATGCTGGTATAATTCCCCATATCATGCCTGCTAGGCTGCTTAGTACAAATATCATAACAACAAGAACCGGTGACGGAACTGTATTTCCACAGTAAATCATAAGTGCAGCTGTAGTCATTCCGCCTATAAGAATCTGTCCCTCTGCTCCTATATTCCAAAACCTCATTTTAAATGCAGGTGTAAGTCCAACTGCAATTAGAAGAAGGAACATAGCCTCTCTTATAGTAACCCATGCTCTTCTGCTTGTTCCTACAGCACCTCCAACTATTCCTGAATATACCTGAAAAGGATTTTGTGCTGTAAGTCCAACTATAACAACTGCACAAACTATAAGTGCAAGAATTATAGCCACTAGGTAGATTGATATTTTCTTTCCAAGTGATATGTTAGATCTTTTAATCATTCGCACAAAAGGTTCTTTATTATTCATTCTTTTCACCTCCCATGCTTACATCTCCTGTCATCATAAGTCCTATCTCTTCCTTAGTTGCACTTCTTGCATCTACTAATCCTGCACATCTTCCTCCAGAGAGAACTAATATCCTGTCTGAAAGAGCCATCAAAACATCAAGATCCTCGATTACACATATAACAGCACAGCCATTTTCCTTTTGCTTATTAAGAAGATTATATATAAGGTATGATGAATTAATATCGAGTCCTCTAACAGGATATGCTACTAATAAAACCTTAGGCTTACCAGAAATTTCTCTTCCTACTAAAACCTTTTGAACATTACCGCCAGATAGTCTGCTTATCTGGGTATCTACAGATGGCGTTACTACCTCTAAGTCCTTAACTATCTTTTTAGCAAGCTTTCTAGGTGCCTTTCTGTCTACCTCTACGCCTCGTCCGTTAAGGTAGCTTCTAAGCATAACATTGTCCGTTAGATCCATAGTTCCTACTAAGCCCATACCAAGTCTGTCCTCTGGTATAAATGCAAGCCTTATTCCTAGCTCTCTAATCTGTGCCACATCCATATCAGACATATTGCAAACAGAATTATCTTCCTTAATGAATGATATCTCACCTTCATATTTTTCAAGACCGCATATAGACTCAAGAAGCTCTCTTTGTCCGTTTCCGGAAATACCTGCAATGCCAAGTATCTCCCCTGCTTTTGC
>CAVBBU010000033.1:10059-18601 GCA_963593765.1 Bacteroidaceae bacterium
AAGAACTGGAAGCCCCTCTATATTCTTACAAGAAATTCCTTTACATACAAGCCTATCGACTGCATTAACCGGATCTGTTCTCTTAATATCAAGAGTTATCTTCTCACCAACCATCATCTCTGTAAGCGATGCCGTAGTAGCATCCTTAGTAGGTACAGTTCCTATATACTTACCCTTACGAAGAACAGATACTCTGTCAGATATCTCTAAAACCTCATTAAGCTTATGCGTGATTATAATTATGGACTTGCCGTCCTTTTTCATAGTTCTTAAAACGTCAAAAAGCTTCTCCGTTTCCTGAGGTGTTAAAACTGCTGTCGGCTCATCAAGTATAAGTATATCTGCACCTCTGTAAAGCACCTTGACTATCTCAACAGTCTGCTTTTGTGATACAGACATGCTATATACCTTCATAGAAGGATCTAGCGTAAAGCCGTATTTATCTACAAGAGCCTGCACCTCAGACTGAACCCTTTTCATGTTGAGGCTGCCATCCTGCTTTAAGCCTAATATTATATTTTCTGCTGCCGTAAAAACAGGTATCAGCTTAAAATGCTGATGTATCATTCCTATTCCATACTTAAAGGCATCCTTAGGAGACTTTATCTTAGCCTCCTTGCCATCTATATATATATGTCCTTCATCCGGATAATATATACCAGATAGCATATTCATAAGTGTGGTTTTTCCACTGCCATTTTCTCCTAAGACAGCAAGTATCTCTCCCTTTTTAAGGGAGAGACTTACCTTGTCATTGGCAATGATATTTCCAAATTTTTTAGTGACATTTTCAAATTCTATTGCATTAGTGCAATCTGCCATCATCGCCTCCGAATTATTTAGTTTGTCTTAGCATCTATTCCATCTATTATAGTGGCAAATGCTGGTGCTGAAGCATATTCTGACTCATGGAAATATCCATCTGCGATATATTCAACGCCATTATATCCATCTAGATCCTTAGTAGATGTAAGCTCTGCCCCATCAACTGTAAATGTAGATGTATCGAATACATGAAGTGTTCCGGCCTTGATAGCCTCCTCAGCTTCCTTAACCTTCTCCTTAGTTCCCTCTGCACATGCACTTCCAAGCTCTGTGATCTCTACAGCATCATCTGCAAAGCCCTTAGACCAATCAGTATCTATAGGCTGTCCATCTATTACACTCTTTATAGCATATGTATAGTAAGCAGCCCACTTGTTAGTTGACGATGTAAGTGCTGTATTAGGTGCAACACTAAGCATAGATACATTGTAGCCTACACATGGAGTATTCTCAGCCTCACATACAGTAGGTGCTCCTGTTGTATCTGCATGCTGACTTATAAGCACGCATCCATCTGCTATAAGCTGCTTAGCTGTCTCACCCTCAAGCGCAGGGTCTGCCCAGCTATTTGTATATAGAACCTTCATAGTAACCTCTGGAACTATAGACTTTGCACCAAGGTAGAATGAAGTAAATCCAGATATAACCTCAGCATAAGGATATGCACCTACATAACCCATCTTAGCCTTGTCTGCTGTAATAGTTCCATCATCTATCATTTCCTTAAGCTTCATACCTGCTGCTATACCAGATACATATCTAGCCTCGTATATATTGTCGAAATAATTGTGGAAGTTAGAAAGTCCTGATGATGCTGCCTGATATCCTGTTGCATGGCAGAACTGTACCTCTGGATGATCCATAGCTGCCTGCATAAGATAGCTCTCATGTCCAAAGCTTGTTGCAAATACAACATTACATCCCTGACTAACCAGATCCTCTGCAGCATCAAGACTGCTCTCGTCCTCAGCTATATTCATCTTTTGTATAAGCTGAGTAGCTGTGTCGATACCTAGCTCCTCACATGCCTTTGCTACACCTGTCATATGTGATTCAGAGTATCCTTCATTTTCATCACCTATATAGATAATGCCTACCTTAATGTCTGATGATGATATGCCACCGGTTGTTTCCTCTGTAGTAGTACTGCTACCACTACTAGCTGCACTTGTAGCCTCAGTATCTGTACTGGATGCACTACCTCCACATCCTGCCAGCAGTGAAGCTGCCATAGCCGCCATACATACATAACTCAATAGTCTTTTCATAGTTGCTCCTCCTCATTTTTTGTTTTTTTATCATAACATTGCTTATACCGTTGTAACAAGCAATAGTTATAACCATCAGTTTCTTTTTTTGTGATGTTTAAACAATATATAGATAATAGCAATAAATAGTATTAACAAAGGCCATGTAATATCAAAATCCTGCCATCCAAGCTTTGGAAGCTTATCAAGTATAATGTCTGTAAATTTTTTATTGTCAGTATTTTGTTTATCTTCACCATCTTGCTGGTCGTCTGCAGTTGGCTGCTCGTTATCAGACTCATCTGTCTTTATGGCATGCTTTCCAGTGCCGCCATCACCTCCGCCGCCGCCACTGCTACTACCGCCACTCGACTTTTCCTCGTACAAGGTAACAGTAATGGCTGCCTTATCTCCAGCCTCCAAAGCCTCATCGTAATCCTCAGTATAAAAGGTAAGTGTATATTCTCCCTTGTTGCCTGAGTTTTTAGCAGAATTAATTGCATTAAGCTGAGCACTATCTACTATTATATTATCTGACGCTGTAAGCTTCGTAACTAATGCATTGCTCCTGCCAAGGCTCGCAATAGAATTAGCTGCTATATTTATTTCATCATCTATTATAGTAGCCTTTGCTAGTTCTATAGCCTTAGCAGCTGTGATATCATCACTTTTTGTTTTCTTGGTCTTATCCTTATAAATATTATATGCAAAATCACTTGCGATTATTTTTACAGGCTGATCGATCTTCTCCCAGTCAGCCTTAAGCTTTACATCACACTCTGGCATAATATCGCTATCCTTTAAATAATTACCAGAAACTATAATTCCCTCCGGATCATTTGCACTATCTATCTTCCAACCCTTAAAGGTATATCCAGCTTTTGTAGGGTCACTCGGGAACGCAGGATCCACTGTTATATCTCCGTCCTTTATCCTAGCTCCTCTTGCTATATCTAGCACTGTCTCTGATAGCTCTTTATCCTGCTCAGAGCCATCGCCATCAAAGCTTAGACTGTAATATACTGAGCGATACTGTCCCCATGCTGCAGTATATACCGCATCCTCGGTAACAGTTGCAGCAATAGTGCTTATAGTAGCTGCTCCATCCTTAGACCAGCCTCTAAAATAATACTTCGCATCATCGACACTTGTAAGGCTTCCTATAAATGCCGGAGTAGGATCGCCACTTTTAACTACATAATATTCTGTTATAAAGCTTCCTTTATCTCCCCTTACATATGTAACTGTATGATATGTATTACTAGGATCTGTTGGCTCCCAAATTGCTGTCCATGTAACATCACTTCCTGATATAGTAATGGAAGCATTTAGCTCGTTATCTACCTTCGAATCCCCATCACTATCCCAGCCTACAAACCTATATCCTGCATTTCCTGTAGGTGCACCCTCAAAGCTCACACCTTCACCATCAAGCAGCTCATAAATCTGCTTCTCAAATGTTCCTTGCTCTCCTGGGTCAAATATAGCCCTATATACATCTGTATTATCATCAGTAGCCTTCCACTGTGCAGTATATGTTATATCCCCATTTACTACCGCTCTAGCTTCTGGCTTCCAGCCATTAAATATCCAGCCAGCCTCTGCCTTTGGATTTCCTGCATTAACTCCCTGGGTATCCTTAGCACCTGCATAATCTGGCACCTGTGAGCCAGCTTTTAACCCACCATATATATCATCATCAAATGCTCCATGTAAGCCCTTAGTATATATAACTGTATATACATTTTTGTCCTTGCCTATATTTTCCCAATTAGCTGTATATGTCGCATTGCCTGTAACAGTTGCCTCAAGGCTTGGTGTCCAGCCTGTAAAGCTCCACTGCGTTGCAGTATTATCGGTATATATGCCCATGTCTCTTGAGGTTGTTGGTGTATTCTGCCCATAATTAACTGTAATGGTCTCATCTGCCCAGATAATACCATCCTTACCATCCTTATATGTAATTGTATATTCATTAGTATCATAATATATAGCATAAAGGACTATATCACCTGTTACATCATTTCCTATACTCCATTCGCTTTCCGGAGCTCTATCAAAATCAGCATTAGTAGATGTACTTTTTGTAGACCAGCCTACAAATGTTAGCCCATCAGGTGCATTTACGCCATCACTACTCTTAACCTTATATACTGCTGTGCTTGGTGTACTAGATGGATAATACATTCCAGAGTCTTTAACGTCTCCGCTGCCTTTATTAGTTGTAGTATCATACAGCACCCTAGCATATACTATTACATCATTAGTGCAGCTTATTTCATTATCATATAAATCAGTGCAGCTTGCCTTTATAACGGCAATGCCTGCCTTAAGTCCTGTTATGTCTGCGGTATTATCATCATTTGCTTTAATTCTAACAGCATCTGAATTTGATGCAACGCTCCAGCTAATAGTATGATCTGTTCCAAGCGATATACTATATCCACTCTCAGCCACACTTGCTGTCGCTACATCAGTAACATGTACCTTAAAATCATCTGGAGTAATGCTAAGACTTGCCATCTTATATATACCAAAGTTTATATCTGCTAGTGTATATCTACCCTGTGCACAGTTTGGCCAAAGTGGCAATTCATCTGTTTTTCCAGTATCCTTATTTGCACGAGAGCTTAGGCTAGTATCTGTATCCGCAAGCTTCTTTACTAATTTGTAACCATCTGGCATAGTAATTTCAACTATATAATTCCCATCACATGGTGCATATAAGGTATATGTTCCATCCTCTGCAGTTTTATATTTTGAATTATTTGATAAATCAGAAGCATTAGTCTGCTTTATCTGTGTTTTTCCATCTTCCCTTAGTAGCTTAATTGTTGCATTCTTATATGGCTTATCATCTGAAATATCATATATAGAATTTGGAAGCTCACCGGTCTCATCCCATACAAGACCTGTAATAGACATATCCTCAAGTACATACTTTTCCAGTACAGGATGAGAATATCCATCATTTCCATAATATGACTCATTATTAACCAAATAATTGCAATAAAAGGTCTGATAAGCTATTTGCTTACCTACTGTAGCCTTGTTACCATCGAGAGCATATTTTATCTCAAAAGGAATACCCTCTCCTGCTCCAAGGGCTTCAATGCTTACCTTAATTCCGGTTATGCTAGCATCATCAGGCTTTTCTGTACTCCAGCCTGCCGCCTTCATGCTAGAAAATCCACCAAGTCCAGGATTTGGTTTCTGTGTATAATATACTGTATATTTTTTACCTGCCGTCTCTAGCTTAGAGGTATCTATAGACTTAAACACTAAGCCAAATTCAGATGCATCTGATAGCGTAGCTTCCTCTCTAGCTGGTTTATAAAGATTAGACTCACCCTTTTTAGGAACAGGAACATATACGTCAAATGTCTTTACATCACTTGCTGCATTACCTGCAACATATATCAAATTACCAAATATTCCCTTGCTTTGATCTAAACCAGTATAATCTCTAGCCTTTACATATTCCTCGCCTATTCCACCAGTTGCACTTTCTGTAACATAAGGAACAATTCCACTTATCTCACGGTCTACAACACTTAGAGAATTGCCATCAGCAGTCCTAAGATTCGTATATAACATTTCTGGTGTGCCATCATTATCAAAATCTCTTGTAGCAGATATCTTATTTCCTCTATAATCCTTTATATCTGGTGCCCCATTTGTGCAGGCATCATCATCCAGCTCAATGTCAGCTATAGAATTACCGCTACCTCCATCTCTTCCAGAATCATGAGGAATATCTGTCCACATCTCTAATATAGGGTTAAAATTATTAAGAGGTGCACTTATACTAGCTAACAAAGGAATAGTATACTCTCCATATATATATCCATCACAAGCAGAGCTTCCATTAATTGCTTTTTTGCTTATTAACTCTGGAAGCTTACTCTCAGCAACATCTCCTAAATCTATAACAAGATATCCATATTCAGTACTTCCTGAATATCCGTCACCCTCGCCTGCCGGATAAAAAGCTGCTCCTGCACCATCCTCAAGTCCTTCGATACCTGCTATGTCTACTGTAAAGTTTTTATCAATAGCATAATAGAATACAGGTCTAAGCTTCATAGATACCGCAGCAGATGTTCCCTCAGGCAAAAGTATGGTTGGGCTAAGAGTTACATTTCTAGTTCTTCCCTTATTTACGCTGGAATTACTATATTCTACCCTATTATTTGATGTATCTTCCTTTGAAAGTACTGTTTCTGTATATTTAGCAGTATATCTAGCCTTTGATATATAAGCTGAGCTACCTGTAACAACCTGTGTTGCCTGTTTTTCAAAAATATCCTCGTATGTTAGCTTACATACAACATCAAACTTATCATATACTCTATCATCCTGTTTATTATTCTGATATCCTATCGGCTTGTTTGAGTATGGATACCTGTTTGGCAAAACACCTGATGAATCTGCCCTAAATAATGTAATCTGAGGAAGCCCCGGCTGCATAGCACCCTCAGCCTTATAATATGATAATGTAGACCATATATAATCCTCATTGCTGGTTTTTACTTTAATACCGGTAAGATATGTTCCCTCCGAAAGCTCAAGAGGAATCAGCTTAAATGCACTGCTAGTAGAATCATTCCAAAACAGCTGATTATTATACGTATGTGTTTTTCCATCACTGGTTGTATATTCTATGTCAAGCTGATATCCGCTGTACTTAATAGGAAGATATACGCCAACTGCTGTAGTAATAGATAACAGCTGCTTATCTGTACCAGTAAAATCATATTCTACATTATCATAGTCCATATATATATTACTATTACTCTCGCTTATATTATCTGCCTTTATTCCAGCAAGAACACATAAGCTGTCTATAGTATCTGTTACAACAGTTCCGCTTTTTTCCTGTGATATATACTTAGCATTTATAAAGTGACTATACTCATTAACACTTATATTATCCTTCTTACCATATACTATGCGTGATACGCTCTGTTCCTTCTTGCTGCTAGGTCCATGGCTTCCGGTATTGCTATCTGTATATGTACCATCTATAGCATTAACCCAGTCACTAAGCCTGCAATACAACTCACTGCTATAATTATTATCCGCATATGCAGCTTCATCTGTACCATCTATACCAACCACGCCTTCATAATTCAAATAATTAGGCTTTATTTGATTAGCATAAAAATACATAACACGTAGCTTGCCATTTTCATCAGTAACATTCCATGAATTTACATAGTCCTGACTAAGCACAAGTGCCGTTGCATATTTTATACCTAGCTTCTCATAAAGTGCTGGAAGATTATACAGCTTATCATCTGTATCAAATGCCGTGCTCTCTGCTCTGTATGCATGTATCGGTCTATTGACCTCATCATTCCATTTTGCCTTTAGCTTTTCCTTGCCCTCATAAAATGATTGCTTATACTCATCTACTGCATCTATAATAAATGCCTTTGATGGTGTAGCTGCACTATCTCTTACATCTATAGCCTTTCCATCTGGATCTACTACATACATAAGTCTTTGATTTTTAGCTGAGACTCTGTCTGTTATAGTCACGCCATCACCCGATATCACAACCACCGGCGGATCATTTGTATCATAAGCCATGGTATTTGAGTATTTTTTAATAATATATTTACCCAATACACCATTTTCTTTTTCAGCCTTATTTACCTGTAAGCTCAGTCCTGCATCAGCCTTGATTAATTCCAGATTATCATTAACATGAAGTGTTTTTACAGACTGAGTTGTTGTACACCAAATATGATCTTCGGTCCTAAGCGTTGAAACTATATCTACATTTGTTTTATCTGGTATATCAGTTTTTGAGCCATCAATTTTTAGATGCTGTGCCCTAAGTATGACATTACCAACAAAATATCTAACACTATTACCTCTTAAATCACCGCCTGCAATTTTATCCTTTACAATCTCCACCTTAGATACATATTCAGTCGAAGACAATCTATTTTTACCATCCCACGAATTAATTCCTCTACCTACTATAGTTTCATTATCAGCCTTGGTATAT
Organism: Bacteroidaceae bacterium; assembly: GCA_963593765.1. Taxonomy (GTDB): domain Bacteria; phylum Bacillota; class Clostridia; order Lachnospirales; family Lachnospiraceae; genus CAVBBU01. The sequence continues at coordinate 18,151 of CAVBBU010000033.1, forward strand.
TCGTAGGTCTCGCTGGAATTTTTCATTCCTAGTATAGTTTCTATTCTCTGTGCACTCGAACCCGATGCATCATTTATATATATTTTAACTGTGAATCCATATTCACTATCTGTCTTTAGTCCTGTAAAGGAGATTGGTGTCAATGCTTCATCGAAGCCTGTAGCTCCCTTATATTCTATAGTAAAGCTATAGTTATCATAGATCTTCCAATCTATATCTCCAGAGGTATCAGTTACTCCCAAATCAAGATATGCGGTATCATTATAGTTATTGCCTCCACTCACCTGAGAAATCTCTGTAAGCTGGTCAATGGTATTAATTGATATATCTTCATTGTCCTCGGTTCCATTAACTATCTGAAGCTTTAGCCTTTCTCCATCGTAGCTAGTATATCCATCACCTGAATTATTCTTTGCTTTTACAGATGTATTATCTGCAGATTCAAATATCA
>CAVBBU010000034.1:0-17878 GCA_963593765.1 Bacteroidaceae bacterium
GCGTGGACTACCAGGGTATCTAATCCTGTTTGCTCCCCACGCTTTCGAGCCTCAACGTCAGTTGTCGTCCAGTAAGCCGCCTTCGCCACCGGTGTTCCTCCCAATATCTACGCATTTCACCGCTACACTGGGAATTCCACTTACCTCTCCGACACTCTAGATGGGCAGTTTCCAAAGCAGTCCCGCAGTTGAGCCGCGGGCTTTCACTTCAGACTTGTCTATCCGTCTGCGCTCCCTTTACACCCAGTAAATCCGGATAACGCTTGCACCATACGTATTACCGCGGCTGCTGGCACGTATTTAGCCGGTGCTTCTTAGTCAGGTACCGTCATTTTCTTCCCTGCTGATAGAGCTTTACATACCGAAATACTTCTTCACTCACGCGGCGTCGCTGGATCAGGGTTTCCCCCATTGTCCAATATTCCCCACTGCTGCCTCCCGTAGGAGTTTGGGCCGTGTCTCAGTCCCAATGTGGCCGATCACCCTCTCAGGTCGGCTACTGATCGTCGCTTTGGTAGGCCGTTACCCCACCAACTGGCTAATCAGACGCGGGTCCATCTTACACCATCTCGGTTTTTACCCCTGCACCATGCGGTGCTGTGGTCTTATGCGGTATTAGCAGCCATTTCTAGCTGTTATCCCCCTGTGTAAGGCAGGTTACCCACGCGTTACTCACCCGTCCGCCACTCAGTCAATACAAGTTTGTTCCATAGCAAGCTACTTCACAAACAGCGTATCGCTTCGTTCAACTTGCATGTGTTAAGCACGCCGCCAGCGTTCATCCTGAGCCAGGATCGAACTCTCAAATAATTTTATCTAATCACCATTTGTGATTAGCTTTGTTCTTTCTTGCCTTGATGAACGTCCAAAATTTCTTTATGATTTATCATTCAGAAATTTTGCATTCACTTCGTTATCTTCTTTACTTCGCTTTAGGTTTCGTTTCCGAAATCCTCTTTTGATTTTTCTCAAAAGGTCTTTCGGGGTTGTGTGTACTGTTTAATCTTCGATTTTCAATGTTCCGAAACACGTTAGCAATTTATTGCTTAGGTGTTTCGCATCCATTTCGATTCCGAAATTTCTTAATGATTTATCATTTAGAAATTTCGCACATACTTCGATCCGATTTAGTCGGGAGAAATATGCTTCCTTAACTTTAGTCGGGAGAAATGGATTCCTTGTTACTCCTTTTTAGGGGCAACTTCCATATATTATCATAGGCAAAATATGATGTCAATAGATTTTATTTATATTTTCTACGCAGTAGTCGCTAATGCATATATTACGCTTCTTAATAAGTAGGTAATCGGATTAAACTTAAGTATAAAGGTTAAAAACCAGCTTTTATTTATCATCTGCATAAGATAGCTTCCCCACTCTGTTCCGGAAAATCCGCATACTATCATTCCGGCTATCCATACGTAAACCATCCCTAATACAAATCCAAGTACTGCTCCAACTATTTGATTAAGTCCATGTATAACAGGGAGCTTTGAAAACAAATTCAAGACTCTTATTAATATATGCAGAAGTACAAAAACAATTATAAATAAAACAACAAAGCCTACAACATTAAAAGCTATATTGCCAAGGTATTCGCCTACGTAATCCTTAAAATATTCAACACCTAGCTGCTGCCATACCTCGCCTCTATTATTTGCAATCAAGAGATTTTTTAATTCACTAGGAAGCTGCAGCTTATTAATAGCCTCACTCTGCCCTAGCGGTGACATTATAAGCTCACCGTCCATATCATCTATACCGACATAGTCGAGCATAGTTTCTCTTACCATTTTTTTTATGTTTGTATTATCCTTTATAAATGAGCTCACCTGCGGAAGGGTAGCATTGACCACTACTAAAGTAATAACAAGCGCAAGTGATGAAAGTGCTATTTTAAAAAATCCTCTGTAATGTCCATATAGTGTCATGCCTACCATAAATACTATAACCAGCACTACTAGCCAATTACTAGACAACCATTCCATCATATTACAAAATGCTCCTCTTTGAGTATAAGCATGCCATCCTTGTCATACTTAGCTGAGAATATGCCCTTTAGCTTTCCACCAAGCCCTGGCTTTTCTGCCCTGTCTGCCGCCTGTTCTATCAGATCTCTTGCATTATCCTTTGTAAGAGGGATATTGTCCTCTTCCATAATTTCTATTCTTTCATAAAGTGCAAGCATACTCTTTCCCGATATAGCACAGTCTATTGACTTCGCATAATTTGCAGCATATTCAGCAAACTCGTCTATGCTCATCTCCTCTTCCTTTTGAGGCTTCTTATTATTTATTTCGTGGCTCATGCTAGCGGTTCCGGCACTTGCATTTTTACTTACTTTATTTCCTGCATTTTCAGATTGCACCGCCTTGTCACTACTTTGCAAAGTAGATTTTTTAACTCCTGCATTTGCCTGCTTTATATCTTCTAGACTTGTGTTTTCTTGCTTTATATCTTCTAGTTTTGTATTTTCTTGTCCTTCATCTTCCGTTTTTATACTTCCAACATTTTCTACTATCTCCCCAGAAGCTGCCACATTCTTTTTAAAGCAATCCATAAGCCTTGGATAATTTTTTGAAAGTAAATTAATCTGCATAGGATTGTCCGCAAGTATAACTGTCATCGTGCTGTCAGCACCTAAAATATCTATAAGCTCTGATATAGTATCTGCACTAAGATCTCCTGCTTCTTCTATTATAAGATCCTTTCCAGAGAGCTTAGGAAGTGAAGCCTTTAATCCTCTTAGGTTAAGCTTACTTGCTTTTATCTTTGCTGCCTGATTTGTAGAGCCTGTTTTTTCATGAAGCTCCTTTAGCTTAGCTATAGCAAGCTTTGTACATTCATCTGCAGTTTTTCCCTCTACTATGCAATGCTCACTTGCGGAATTTGTGGCAACATTATCCACTACTTCTTTTTTATTATCTTCTTTAGCAGCATCCTTTGTCACCTCCCCTGCTATAGTAGCAGTCCTATCACTGTCACCTTCTGCTAAAGTCTTATCATCATTCACAGAACCCACAGCACGTTCTGAATCACTTTCATCTGCGGCAGCTTCACCAGCACCGTCCTCTATCGCAGCGCCTTCCACATCACCTGAAGCATCCTCCTGCGAATCGGCAGCATTGTCCTCAGCATTATCTCCTGCTGCATCATATTCCTTAAACTTATCCTCGCTTATTACCTCGCCATATATTCTAGTCTTGTCTGTTCCTGTTTTATCATCTACATCTATAGGCTGATCCTTAAGCTCTTCCTTTATCTTCTCCTGCTGCTCAAGCTCTCTTATATGCGCTGCGATCTCATCATCCATCTCAGAGCTTTCATTTTCGTAGTCCTCTGAAACTGTAACACTGCCATGCATCTCCTCGCCATAGTCCTCTTCCTCTACAGTCTCTCCCTCGTACTTTTCCTGAACCGCTCTAAGCTTTTCCTCGTACATATCTCTGTTGTCTATAAGTCCCTGCTGATATGTGGTTAGCTCTCTGCCTTCCTTTTGAGTTTTCAGCTCTATAGCCTTATCTACATACTGACCTATGCCAAACATAAGCATAAGCTTGTCGCAAAGTGCAACGCACTCGTCAGACCTTCCTGCCTCATGATACAGCTCTGCAAGCTCGTACATCCATCTTTCATCTAGCTCTGTACTGTTATAGCTTTCAAGCGAATGTATAAGCTGGTCGATAGGAGCCTTCTTTTCCTTTAATATAAGATAGCGTAGTATATGCTGTCTTGGATCATCTCCTGCAAGAGAATAAAACTCCTTATAATATGCTTCCGCCTCCTGCACATCTCCCTCCTTAATAGCAAGGATTGTCAGCTTATATAAAAGTCCTCTTCCGCTTGGTGCATATTCATATGCATATAGCATAATGTCCTTTGCTTCTGCATAGTCTCTATTTTTTTCATATATTTCTGATACAGTTATAAGAAGGCTGACATTTCTAACGCGTCTCCAGTCTATACTGTCAGCAATCTTCATCGCAGTAGTATAATCTCCTGAGGCAACCATCTTCTTTAGCTGTTCTACCTTTAGATTAAATTCGTACTTTTCCATATGAAGCTCTCCTATTAGCTATAATTGTGTTCTTCCTTCAAGTGCACGAAGCAGTGTTACCTCGTCTATATTTTCCAGGTCTCCACCCACCGGAACTCCGCTTGCTATTCGGCTAACCTTAATTCCAGTTGGCTTAACCAGCTTAGATATATACATAGCTGTTGTTTCTCCCTCGAGGCTTGAGTTGGTAGCTATAATAACCTCATCAACATCTGCCTCCAGTCTTTTCATAAGCTCCTTTAGCTTGATGTCGGCAGGGCCTATTCCAAGCATAGGTGAGATAGCTCCATGCAAAACATGATATACTCCCTCATATCTGCCTGTCTTTTCATATGCCGCAAGGTCTCTGCTGTTTTCAACCACCATAATCTGCTTGTGATTTCTAGTTGCACTTTTACATATAGGGCATATATCATCATCTGTCAGAGTATAACATTCCTTGCAATAATGCACATTTTCCTTTGCATCTATTATGCTTTTTGAAAGCTCTCTAACCTGCTCGTTTGGAAGCCCCAAAATATGAAATGCAAGCCTCTGTGCCGACTTACTTCCTATACCCGGAAGCCTCGACAGCTCCTCTATTAACTTACTAATATGCTTACTATAATAATCCATAATTAAAAGCCTAGTCCTGCACCTAATCCACCAGTTAATCTTCCGAGTGCGTTTTGATTAGCCTCCTCCATCTGATGAAGTGCTTCATTAGTCGCAGCCATGATAAGGTCCTCTAGCATCTCTACATCATCAGGATCAACTGCATCCTTTTGGAGAGTAACCTTAGTAACCTCCTTCTTTCCGGATACAGTTACGCTTACAGCTCCGCCACCGGCAGTTCCTGTAAACTCCTTAGTCTCCATCTCCTTTGCCTGCTCCTCCATCTGCTTTTGCATCTTCTGAGCCTGCTTCATAAGATTGCCCATATTCCCAGGCATACCTGTAAATCCACCTCTTCTTGCCATATACATATCTCCTATTTTTAAATTAATCTATAGTAGTAACTTCCATATTAATAGTAGCTTCTATATCTTCCTTAGTCGCTCTATAGTCTACATTATCTCTTTCATCGCTTTTTTTAATTCTCTTTTCAAGCTCAACATCTATCCCCAGCTTGTCCTCTATGGCAGCCTTTATAGCTGACATTATATTTTCTGTCGCCATCTCTGCAGTCATATCACTTGAAAATACTATTACAATATGATTATCATTTCCCGGCTCTACCTTTGTGTCGCTAAGTATTGCATTGCCACCCATAGGAAGCGCTGAAACTATTCCGCCCCAGATTTTTTTTACGGACATAAGCTGCTCATACTTAGCCTTAGGCAGCTCGACAACCCTTCTTTGGGCAATGCTTCTGCTATCCTTTTCATCTTTATTAGGCTTAGTGCTTTGCCTAGGTGCATCTACGACCTGCACCGTAGCCTGACTTAATTTCTTTTCAAGATTAGCAACTCTCTCTAAAAGAGAATCAAGATTTGTTTCCATACTAGGCGTTGCAAGCTTAATTATAGCCAGCTCTATAAGAACTCTCTTTTGATTTGAGTAACGTATATTATTAGAAAGCTCTGCTAGCGTTTTAATATAACGCATAAGCTGCTCGTTAGTAGCCCTGCTGCTGCTTTCCTTCATTTGCTCTATATTTTCCTTAGAGGCATCTATTATACTAGAAGGATCTGACATAGTTTTTATAACAAGAAGATTTCTAAGATACCACAGAAAATCTATAACAAACTGTCCTAGCTCTCTTCCTGCCTTTATAGTTTCATCAAGTGTATCTAGTGCTGCGGATATATTCATGCTTACTATATCATTATATAGCTTGTCATATATAGTAATGTCTACTGCACCAAGTATATCCAGAACTCTTTCGTAGCTTATGTTCTCGTTTGGGTGAAATGCTATACATTCATCCAAAAGGCTTAGTGCGTCACGCATAGCACCATCTGCTCTCTTTGCTATATAGTCTATAGCCTTATCCTCTATAGATATATTTTCTTCCTTTGAAAGCAGCTTTAATCTTTCTGATATAGTTCCTACTGATATCCTCTTAAAGTCATATCTCTGACATCTTGATAATATAGTTATAGGAATTTTATTTACCTCTGTTGTTGCAAGTATAAATATAGCATACTCCGGCGGCTCCTCAAGGGTTTTAAGAAGTGCATTAAATGCTTCCTTTGTAAGCATATGTGCCTCATCTATAATAAATACCTTGTATTTTCCTTCCGTCGGTGGATAAATAACCTTTTCTATTATGCCTCTTGCATCCTCTACTCTGTTGTTAGATGCAGCATCCATCTCTACTACATTGATAGATGTATTATTAAGAATTGATTTGCATGTATCACATTCGTTGCACGGATTACCATCATTACTAGAGGAACAATTAACCGCCCTTGCCATAATCTTAGCAACACTGGTTTTTCCTGTTCCTCTCGTTCCGCAGAATACATATGCATGTGCTATTCTGCCAGACTTTATTTGGTTTTTAAGTGTGGTGCATATAGCCTCTTGACCTATTACCTCGTCAAAGGTTTTTGGTCGCCACTTTCTATATAGTGCCGTATATGACATTTATTCATCTCCAAAGCAAAGTCCTAGTAATCTTGCCTCGCTTATTATGCTAGAATCCGGATCTATAGTTTTTAGCTTTCCTGCACATTCTGATAGCGGAATATCTATTATCTCGTTACCCTGTACAACAACTATACGTCCAAACCTTTTGTCCTTTATAAGCTTTGCTGCTCTAGCCCCTAGCCTAGATGAAAGCACTCTGTCATAAGGACAAGGCTCACCGCCTCTTTGCATATGTCCCGGTACTGTAACTCTAATCTCCTGACCTGTAGCCTCTTCTATCTTAGCTCCTATCTCGTATGCCACAGATGGATATGCCTTTGAGCCCTTTTTCTTAGCCTTAAGCTCCTTCTTACTAAGCTTAGCATCCTCCTTTGAGATAGCGCCCTCTGCTACTGCTAATATAGAAAATCTTTTTCCTTCATTAGTCCTATCCTCTATAGCCTTAACAACAACATCTATATCGTAAGGTATCTCCGGTATAAGTATAATATCTGCTCCACCTGCCATACCTGCATATAATGTTAGCCAGCCTACCTTGTGTCCCATTATCTCAACTATAAATACTCTGCTGTGTGATGCTGCTGTTGTATGTATGCAGTCTATCGCATTTGTCGCAACATTAACCGCACTTTGGAAACCAAAGGTAACATCAGTTCCCCAAAGATCATTGTCTATAGTTTTAGGAAGAGAAACTACATTAAGTCCCTCCTCACTAAGAAGATTTGCTGTCTTTTGGCTGCCATTGCCCCCTAATACAACTAGGCAATCAAGCTTATGCTTTTTGTAGGTTTTCTTCATAAGCTCAACCTTGTCATTGCCCTCGTCATCAGGAATATTCATAAGCTTAAACGGCTGTCTGCTAGTTCCAAGCATAGTTCCGCCTATGGTAAGTATTCCGGCAAAATCTCTAGGTGTAAGCTCCTTATATTCATTGTACATAAGCCCCTTGTAGCCATCTCTAAAGCCTATAATAGTTACATCCTTGTACATCTTAAAAAGTGCCTTAGCAACGCCTCTCATAGTCGCATTAAGTGCCTGACAATCTCCACCACTCGTCAACATTCCAACCTTCATATCTATCCTCCTACAATATATTAATATTACATTTTTTAAGTTCTTCTATATATATCTTTCCAAGACTGCTTACTACACTGCCTTGTCTTTTAATATATCCTATATGCATTATCTTATCTGATTTTAATGGAACTACGCAATAATCTGTTCCATTTAGATCCTCGCATAATATTCCAGAGCAAAGTGTATATGCATTAAGTCCTATCATAAAATTAAGCAGCGTTGCTCTATCGCTCGCCTTAATAATCTGTCTATAGTTATATGTGCTATATACTTCCTCAGCCAGATAAAAGGACTGGTTATTTCCCTGGTCAAATGAAAGGCAAGGATAAGGTGCAAGCTCCTCAAGCGATATAACCTTTTTGTTTGCAAGCGGATGCTTAGCTGCAAGATATACAAAGGTCTTACAGGTAAACAGCTCTATAAATTCGAGAGCATTGTCCACTAAAAGCTTTGTTAATATCTCTGAGTTAAAATCATCCATGTATATAACGCCTAGCTCACTTTTGTAGCTTCTGACATTTTCTATAATCTCTGCTGTTTTACATTCGTATATTCCGAATGCATACTTGTCGAGGCTAAACCTTTTTGCCATTTCTATAAATGCCTTTATGGCAAATGTATAGTGCTGTGCTGATACGCTAAAGCTTTTTTTGGTCTCCTTTTTCTGTATATACTTTTCCTGCACAAGACCATATTGCTCTACTATCTGCCTTGCATATATAAGAAATTCCTCGCCCTCCTGCGTGGTAAATACTCCACGATTTGTCCTAGAGAATATAGATATGCCTATTTCATTTTCAAGATTTTGAAGGCTTGCCGAAAGGCTGGACTGCGATATAAAAAGCGACTGTGCCGCCTTGTTTATAGACTGCCACTCTGCAACTGTTACCGCATATATTAGCTGCTGTAAGGTCATACGTCCTCCCTTCAAAATCGTTTAAACATTATTTTACTACATTTATAGACTTAATTGTAGATTTTTTATATGACATTTGTGCAATAAAAAGCATTATATTCATGCAACCGCCTTGTTAATTCGTATATGCTATATATATTTCATGCAAGTGGCATTTTGCTTCATAGAACGCGCTTTCCTATGAAGCAAAAAATCCGCAGAGCCTTTCCCTGCGGATTTCGTTTAAACCAATATGTAATTAATTCTGGCTTACGCTTAGTTTAGCATACGTTTACTCTGGCATAGCTCCATCTGATCCTACATAATATCCATCCGGTGTCCATCTGTTGCTAAGCATAGCTCCACGCTTGCCATCAGATATAGTATTAAAGTAATACCACTTGCCGTCTATCCTCTGCCAGCCTGTCACCATATGCCCTAGGAGATTGTCGCTAGTCGGCCACAGGTAATACCAGCTGCCGTCTGTATCCTTATACCAGCCAGTAAGCATGTTGCCATTTTCATCAAACCTAAACCAGTCGTGCCTCTCCTGCGTACCTGTAGCATATGGGTTGTATATATATGCCCACTCAGAGTTGTAATATCTTCCACCTGCTGTAAACGACCACTTGCCGCTTATGCTATCGTAGCTCCAGTTGCCTACTACTCCTGCTCCCGGTCCGCCGCTATAGCCGCTGTCAAGCGTTGCAGCATGCATTCCTGTAGAGCTTCCCGAGCTTCCTCCAGAGCTGCTACTGCTTGATGACCTCTTAACATTAACCTCTATAGAGTTAGAAAGTCCAAGCTGCGGATAGTAAACTACTATATGGCAGGTACCCTTATTAACAGCATGTACTGTGCCGTCTGCATCTACATATGCAACCTCTGGATCAGTGCTTGTAAAGCTTGGAGTTTCAGCAAGTTTGCTCCAAGGTGCTGTCTCAACGCTAAGAGTCTTTGTATCCCCTGTCTTTAGCTTAATATTCTCTGCACCGTCCTCGATCTCACAGACAACAGGCATATTAGGTGTAAAGGTCTGGTATGTATAAGCAATCTCTTCATCACCGTCTACGGCTCTTATCTCCAGATCCATGTAGCCTACGTCATTGAAATCATCTACCGTAGGTACGATAGTAAATTCAACCTCGTAGTCCTCTCCGGATTTAAGTCCGCCGCTCTTCTTAACCGACTTTATCTGCGTTTCCTTCCCAAAGTCATTGCTATAGAGCTTAAATTCCATACTGTCGCAGTCCGCACCGCCATAGTTGTGCGCAGTCGCCTTTACTGTTACATAGTATCCGTCATAGGTAACCTCAGCATCCTCAAGCTCTACCTCAGGCTTTACAGGAATTGAAGCTGTACATGTATACTCATCATCATAGCCTTCTTCCTTCGTTGTAATCCTTATCTTGTAATCCTTAAGATTACTATCAGGAACCTGCCATGGTATCTTTACAAATGTACTTTCTCCCGGCTGAAGCGTCAGATCATATGGCAAGCTAATTGAAGACTCTCTGTTTCCATTTGAATCTAAAACATCTACAGTAACATTAAAGCCATTAGCCTCATACAAGCCCTGATTTTCTACATTGATATGTACATCTGAGAGCTTGCCCTTTTCTATCTCTGATGCAAAGCTTATCTCATCGTCCTTAACCTTTACAGAGCCTGCCGGTTCAAAGTAGAAGTAGGTAAGCTTGTTTGCAGTCTTTGCTCCGCTTTCTGCCTTCTTGCCTTTTCCATCATCTACAAAGTTTACTCCGAAGGTATTTGCAACAGCATATACATTCTGGTTTGTATCTGCAAATATATCAAACTCGTCTATGATGTCATCATTAGTATCATCATCTGAGCTTATCATTACAGGCTTTGTAAATCCACCAGCCGAAGAATCACTTTGTTTATTTTTACCTGACGTAATATCTGATGTATCACCATCATCCTCTTGTGCTTCGTCCTCTTCAACCTCTGCCTTAGTTCTTTCAGGAGTATTTCTAAATCTCATACCATAGATTTCTGTTCCGGTATGTCTTGGCTTCTTACAGGTACCTGTAAAGAATATATATACATCCTTTCCATCAGTTGTAAGCTTGTACTCTGATATATTTTCCGCAGTATCGTAGTCTGTTACTCCTATCGTATATCTTGGAATATCATTATCTGCTATCTGTCCAAATACTGTATCCTCATACATACCCTGTGCAAATGCTTCTGTTAAATTCGCATTAAGGTTTGTAGCTGTAAAGCCTTGAGCCCTATACTCACTTGTATAATAGCTCTTAAGTCTAGCTGAAAGGTCGCTATAATCTGTCATATACCACTTATGGTTATTTGTATACCAGCCTGTGTCTGAATCATACGTCCATGCCTGGTCGCTGTCTGAAATATTAAGTCCAAGACCTATAGTTCCAAGAAGCATCCTTGACTTAAGAAGGCTAAGCAGTGCCTTTGTTCCAGAGCTTAAGCTGTTTATAGTCCTTCTTGCGGCATTAGAGCTTGATGCGTTTGCCGGTGTTGCATTTGAAGCACTTGCCTTTGTAGCTGTAACTGCTGCTGAGCCAAGGTCTGTATAGAACTCACTAACTCCATCAGTAGCAAGCAGAGTCTTAATTGTCTTACTTAGGTCTACAAGAACAAACTCCTTGGCATCCTCTATCCATGTAGCATACAGCTTTTGATTAATTAGATTAAGCTGCGGCGATGTCTGTGCTACATTGCTAGTTTCCTTAACAGGAGCAGATCCTGCCTCAGTTATATACTCTTTATTTGTTCCGCTTATCATTATAGGATTATAATTTTTCTTATTTGTAACATCATACAAATCAAGATAAATATTCCTATCCGCGCTTGTGTCTATATCATTATCTGTATCTACAGTATAAAGAGCTGCTACATAATCAGCGTTGCTTACTGTTGCATTTGAAGAGCTTACATCACTTTCAGTAGCCTTAATCTCACTTAGCTTAAATGTCTGAACCTTATAATCTGTTACCAGGGGATCCTTTATCGTACTTCCATCCTCTAGATAAACATCACTTATAGGAATCATCCTTTCGCTTGTAACATTCTCTCCATCTAGATCGCATGTTACATATGCCATAGTGCTATATAGCTTCTGGGCATCTGCAACGTCTGCATCACTATCTGCCTTCGTTACATCTCTCTTTAGATAAGTACAGTAAACTGTATCTCCTATAATATTAAGCTGCGGTGATAGGTTAAAGAACCTCTTACTCTCATCAGTATATGTTGCCGCATCATCCTGAAGAGTAAATACATTTTTGCTATAGCCTTCTTTTCCTATTGTGCTACTTAAGTCAAGCACTGCTCCGCTTATCTTAAACTTCGTATATTTATCTCTAAAGTCTGCATTTGCATCATTTGTAACTGAGCTTCTAGCATTTGCCCATGCAATAAATACCTTATCATCACTTATCTTTAGCAGTGTTGGCGTTGTATCAAATGTACCATCATCATCTACAGCAAAAGGTCCGCTCCATGTCTTTCCCTTTCCTACTACATAGTAAAGTGCTGTTTCGCTTGAATTCCCCTGTGATGCACCAAGGAATACTATAAGCGAGGTTCCGTCATCCTTTATCTGAACCATCTTAGGTCTAGTGTGCTCTGCTGCCGGCGATACTAGAGTTTGCTGCTCCTTAAGCTTAGGAACTCCTCTAAGCGAAGCTATAGCTGTACTATCGCTAGCATCATCGTCGTAGTCTCCAAAGCCAGAGAAATCACTAGTACCGGTTCCAGTCCAGCGTATCTGTATATCGCCGTCACCTGCTACTAGCTCTCCTTCCTCAGACTCAGCACCTGATCTTGCAGCACTTAGGCTTGAAGGTCTGGTTCCACTCATTTGATCAGCATCCCATATTCCAGATACACTAGTTTGACCCTCATATCTTCCAAAGCCCATCTGAGCCTTGATTATCTCTAGCTCCATGCTGGTTACTATCAGGTCTACTCCTACGCCTGCTGATGCAGCGATAATAAGTCCCCACGGGCCGTGTTTGTCATCCGTAAATGCATTGTGCGTATCTATATAGTCGACATCAATCTCTATCTTACCGAAGGCTCTTACACCAAGGCAGCCATATACTCCGACACCGCCTGCTATCTTACCTATCCATGTAGTTTCGATATTAGTCATCGTGCTGTCTACATCGGTAAGATTCTTTAGGTTTCCTTCTGTATCATTAAAGTCGCCCGCTGCTATAAGATTCTTAATATTATCTGATGCCCAGCCCCAGGTTGCTGCTATCTGTCCTACTCCTGTAAAGTTTAAGAATACCGGTACATATCCAACTACCCAGTAGGTTGTATAGCTGATTGTAGCATTGCCTCCTATAGTTATGGCTGTAGTTGCGAGGAAGTAGTCATCCTTCTTTTCATCATATACAAACTCAAAGTCAAGAAGGAAATATACATCTGCCATCCATATCGTATCTGTAAAGCCTGCCTGTCTTTGAGCCGCCTGGTCTGCACCATGTGCCATATCAGGGTGATCCATGTCGAATGCATCTCTTCCATTTGCCTCTATCTGCTGGGCAAGATTCTGCCTTGCCTCTGCCTGCTCCGCTTCATTACCCTGTATGGCAGCATACTCTCTTTCCTGACCTATTCGCCTTGCCTGAGCGCTAAACTTCTTTCTCTTATCCTGCTTCTCTTTAGCGCTTCGTGGTGTATCTCCAAACTCAAAGTCCAGATTAACAGTAACAGAGTAGCCCTTGTCACCAGTATGCTTTGTCTTTGTAAATGAAAGCACACCTGACTTTACATTGCCTGCCGGCGTACCGATTATAGGAAGGTTTACGCTGTTTGGTGACTTAGACTCAAGGTCAAAGTTCTTTGGCTTAACAAGTTCATTTTCCACATAGATAGAAAGACCAGTGTCCATGGTAGGATAAACTATCTCAAGGTCACCTACTCCATCAACATGCTTCTTGTCACTATCAACTATATATGCATACAGCCTGTCACCATTAAACATTTTTTCTGCCATCTTCGGAATCTTAAGCTCGAATACGCAGTTGCTCTTTGAGCCGTCAGCATTTTCCTTAGGCGTTGCTGTATATGTACTCTTATTACCTGTAATAGTCTGGTCAATGAACTTAACACATGAGATATTTCTTCCCTTAGGATTAATCTCAACCGTAAGAATAAGTGTATCGTCGAAGCACTTTATAGTTGGATCCTTAAGGTCTATAGTTTCTGTATGTGCCTTGTTATCATAGGTATAATATATAGTATTAAATGAAGGTGCTGTTATAGGATAGGTAATAGATATCTGACCTATATCATATTTGCCATCCTTAAGCTCACCTAGCTTAACAGTCGCAACCTGACTGTCATTAATTCCATTGTCTACAGCTATAGTAATGGTATCATTTGCCGCCGCCTTTACTCCTGAAAGTGCGATAGTCGCATCCTCAGATACTGTATATGCAGATGCAGCGATATAATCCGTTTTAGCTCCTGAGGTGCTTGTTGCGATCTTTTGCTCGCCCTCTGTAAATGCAGTATATCCAACTATAGGAACCTTACGAGTACCAAGTCCGTCATGGCGTATGGTATCACTTTCCATCACTACCTGACCTGTTATCTTATAATCCTTTATAGCACTCTTTGCAGTTTCCTCAGTGTCTATATAGAATTTGTTATCTGTAACAGTATTTCTTGCTGTAAAGTAAAACTTATTTGTATTGTAGGTAGTATTGCTAAGCTTATCTGTTACTGTAGGTCTGGTAATCTTATCTGCAGAGCTTGCCGACGAATCATCTACAAGCACATCTATAGAATATACCTTACCTGGCTCTGGCTTTATTCTGTCGTAAATATTAGAAGCTGTAGGATTAATATCAAGTATATACTTACCCTTTAGGTCTGAATATTTGCTCAAAACATCCTGAGGCACGAGGTTTGCAACATGTACCTTCTTAGAGCTGTTATTATTATACTTAACCTCTATAAAGTTCTTTGCTTGCTGCACGCAAGGTCTTATAACATAGCCCTTAACATGCCCCGGAGTTAAAACAAGCTCGCTAGTGCTTCTTACAAGGTCAAACGAAACGCCACCATCTGTAGATACCTCATAGCCTACTACAGTATACTTCTCTGAATTAGACTTTACAGAAAGATCTAGCTTATCACCTGCATGATAGGTTTTAGTTGTTCCCTCCTTAAGTGCACTGTTTGTAAACTCCGCAATACCGCTTAAGCTTCCGCCATCCTCTAGCTTAGGTGCAGCTATCTTAACATCAACATCTATATACTCAACTCTAGGTGTGAAATCAAGAGCCTGAGTATATCCTCTTTTGCCCTTATCAGTAACCTTTACCCCCTTGTTTGTCTGAATATAGTCTATCCAGTCTATAAAGTATCTGTCTAGCGGAACAGTATTAAGATACTGCTGTATCTTCTTTATCTCCTTTTCCTTTGCACTTTGTGAATAGTCTATAAGTCCTGTTGTCTTTCTTTCATCAGACTGTATAAAGCTTATAAAGTCCTCCGGATAATTAACTGTTACCTGTCCGCTGTTTTTATCCTTACCTACCTTTATGGTATATCCTACAAGCTTACAGAATATATCATCTACGTTATTTACCTTATTAGATCTAAGTGTAAATACAAGATTAGACTTGTCCTCGTCATCATTTACATATACATCCTTTTTGCCCTTGTCATACAATCTGTCTGCTCCGCTGGCAACCTCGGTCTGAACTGGGACTGCATCTACGGTAGAATCTCCAGATATAAATGAGGTCTCGTTAGGATTGTGTATATTTACCTCATAGTATTTGTACATAGCTGCAAAGCCATAGTACCTAACGTAAGAAAGCGGTGTATGCCAGTCACCATCTCTGGCTGCTGCATTCGGATATATATAGTCATAGCTTTTAAGATCCTCAGAGTCATTACCTGTTTTTATTCTAAAGGCAAGATCATCAACTGCTATGCATCTGTCAAACTGTCCTTGCTTTTCACGTCTTGCAACCATTTTTTTATCTGCATCATCAAGAGTAAACCATGTTCTTTGTCCACCCCATGTAGCTCTTTCTGAGCATATATCCGGTGCTATATACTGATATAGATATGTAGTGATTACACTTTTTCCTGCAGGTATAGTATTCCATACGGTTCCTGTTCTAAAGGTAGTTGTATGATAATACTTCATGCTGCCGTATGCTTCATGCCAGTCACCGTCTGCATTTTTCTGGTCTATGTACTTCTCCTCAAGAGTTCCGCAGCCAAATGGCTTATCACCATTCCATCTTAGTGTATAATCGTACATACCGCCGTACTGAGTAGGAGTCGAAAAATAATAGTCACCTACTGCAAGCTTAGGATCGTATGACTCATCATATATAGTTCCCTTTACCGGTGCTGACTTTATATTATTATTTTCTATAATAGCCTTCTTGTAGACTACCTGATAATTCTTTCCGCTTATAGTTATATTAAATGAACGCTCATCATCAGAGCTGCTATCTCCTGTGCTTGATATAGAGCTAGAGCTTGACTTAAGTGATGGCATCTCATTTGTACTACTCTCCTCGCTATCACTGCTTCCATCATCTACGCTTATAATGCCTATTCCATCTGCATTACTAACCGCTCCGGTAACATGAGCCGTGGCATACTCGCCCTCATCTGCTGCCTTTAAATTTTTAAGCTCAAGTGTAACGTCATGGTCTAGGCTAAGGCTTACCTCCTTCTTAGTTTCATAAGGAAGAAATGCTACCTCCCCGAGCTGGGTTTCTGCTCCTGTTCCCATGTCGTAAGCTACCAGCTCTGCTGTAGCCATAGAGTTTTCAAGGTTTTCTCTATTAATAGTAACTGTTACCTTGTTATCGCTAACCTCGTATGAATCTGTATCAAAGGAGAGGGTAGCTGCTTCTCCGTCTTCATCGTCCTCTATAAGTACAGAGGTGCTAGTTACCTGATAAGGTGTTACTCCATCAGAATCAACTATATAAAGTGAAAAGGTTTTGTTGCCATCTACCTTAAAATTATCATAGGTTCTAAATATAACCTCTGCTGTATCCTCGCCTGCCTCAAAGCTTATCTCCTGCTCACATGCATAAGGAAGCTCCTTTATATACTCAGGCAATATAGCATTCATAAACTGCTCTGTAACATTTGCATCATGGTATTCGGTTTCTGAGGTCTCTCTGGTTGGCAGTCCAGTCTGTTCCTGCTTGATTTTTGCAAGTGGACTTAGGTCAGAATCCGAATCAGATGCCGTAGTCTCCATGCTTGATGAAAGAAGCTGTGCCGAAACAGAGCCTGACTCGCTATCAGATACCTCAGAATCAGAATCTGTTGCAAGGTCAGTATATAGTCTCTTCCCAAGTGAAAGGCTATCCTTTGCAGTTTCGGAAGCTATAGTATAGCTGCCTACCTCCTTGAGGTTGTTTTTAACCTCACCGTCTAGTACATCTCCGTTTTCATCTGTTGCATCTGAATCTGTTGCCTTGTCTGTAGATTTTTTAGATTTCGCATTAGATGAACTTGCATCCTCTTCATCGTCATATTCAAACTCGTACTGCCTTACTTTAATTCCGCTTTCATCGTCATCGCTATCCTCATCGCTACCAGAACCTGTAACACCAGCGATAAGCTCCATAAGAGTGGTTTCCTTAAGAGTACCCTTTTTGCTACTGCCTACAAGTGCATAGTCCTTGCCATATCTTGCTGTAAGGCTTATAGCACGAATAGTAATGGTAGCCTTTTCGTCTATGTTACCTGTTCTGTAAATAGGTACGCTAAATATACCATCGCCTTCGCTTAGGTTTACATTTGCCGCACCCATATAAACATAGTTATCATCATCCGGCAGGTTATCGAGCATCTCGCCCTCTATCTGCGTTACATCTGACAGCTCCTCTGCAAATGATGTAAGTGGCTGTGATAATGCCATGGCAAAAATAAGCACCCAGGATACTAATCTTTTTGAAAAGTTTTTCATAATTTACTCCTATGCTTGCTGTGTTATGTTTTTAACATCTAGCTATGAAGCTTCGCTTTTCTTTTGTTTGCCACTTCTTTGGCACTCTTATATCGCGAAACTTCTGCACTATAATTATACAACAATTAAGAGCGGTTTTGTGGTTTTTCTTACGATTTTTTAAAGTCTTCTCAGGCTCTTCACAGTGCATTCATATATGTCTATTCTAAGCATAGTTTCTACGTTTAATGTGATTAACTTAATTCCCTACATATATGTGCCAAGGCTCAGGTTGTTTTGCTCCCCATTTTATATAAATCTTCGT
>CAVBBU010000035.1:0-17329 GCA_963593765.1 Bacteroidaceae bacterium
GATATATGCATGCAGCTATTAAACTTACATTTCCCAAGATAGGGCTTAAACTCAGTAAAATAATTTTTTAGCTCATCTGCAGAGCAGTCATCGATATCTATAGCAGTAAAGCCCGGTGTATCGCAAATATATGTTTTATCACCAGCTACAAAAAACTCAGAATGTCTTGTTGTATGTCTGCCTCTGTCTATCTTTTTACTGATAGTATTTGTCTTGATATCAAGTCCGGGGCAGATAGCATTTGTAATAGATGATTTACCAACGCCGGACGGACCTGCAAGCACAACGCTCTTTCCCTTGATAAGCTCCTTTAATTTATCTATGCCATTATTATTATAGCTAGATACCTCTAAGACCTTATAACCAGCACTTTGGTAAATGTCAACATATTCCCTAAGCTTATCCTCATATCCCAAATCGGTTTTGTTAAATGCTATCGAAACAGGTATATCTATCTGCGAAAGCTGCAGCAGGTATTTATCAAGAAGATAAAGTGCAGGCTCCGGCTTTGCTATAGCTAGAATAATTATTATCATATCTACATTAGCTACAGCTGGTCTAAGAAGCTCATTTTTCCTATCATAAATATTTGTAATACTGCCCTCGCTATCTCCCTCATCCGGCACAAAGTCAACTTTATCTCCAACAAGCGGCTTAACAGATAGCTTTCTAAAAAGTCCTTTAGCCTTACAGGTATATATACTTCCCTCTGCTGCTATATAGTAAAAGCCTGCTATTCCCTTTATAATTTTTCCAGTCATAGGCACTAATCCATAGGGAAGAATTCTACTGTATAGCTTTTAAGTACAGTTTGAGTATCATTTTGAACGACCTCGACCTGTCCTTGGTCTACTCCGTATGCTCCCTCTATATTCTTAAATCTTATAGGAAGTATGGTATCTCCTGTTACAGTTCTTGGCTCCATAAGCGTAGTATATTTTGTACTTCAATTTACTACCTGTCTTAATCTGACCATAATAGCAATGCTGGTATTTGCAGAGCCAGGTCCTATAAGGTCTGAAATATTATAGGAGGTGTCGATGCTGGCAACATAGGTCTTTGTATGTGCAGAGGTTGTAGCCTCTACTCCCGAGCTGACAACATAGTCCACACTGCTTCCTTCTGCAAGCTTGCTGCCTTGCTCTACAGCCTGTGATATTATATTGCCCTTTTCAACTGTATCGCTATGCTCTGTGCTAGCCTTACCAGGAACTAAGCCTACATCAGTAAGCATACCTATAGCTATCTCCTCGGTCTGCCCCTTTATATCAGGAACAGTAACCATAGTAGTTTCTGCTCCATCACTAACAACTATAGTAACAGTCTCACCCTTTGCAGCCTTATCAGGTGAAAAGCTGATTATGTGATCCTTTTCTACAGTATCACTAAACTCATGCTTAGTAGAATCAACTACAAAGCCCTGTGCCTCAAGTATGCTTGTAGCAGTTTTAACATCCATATCGGCTATATTAAGTGAATTAATATCTATCTTGTCTGAGCCAAGACTTACTATAACATTTACCTTAGAATATTTTGATGTAATCTCATCTGCCTTAGGCTCCTGCGATATTATATTGCCCTCGCTTATGGTATCACTGTGCTCGCTGCCGCTTATCTGTATCTGAAGATTATTTTCCTTAAGCAGTCCCTCTGCAAGCTCCTCATTCATATCAACTATATTCGGAACCTTAACCTGTGTATCATCAAGTCCTGTTTCTTCAAGTACAGTTTCTGATTCTGTAGTCTTATTATCTGACTTAAATACTCCTAATGTCTTTGAAACAACAAGGAAGGCTACTATAGCTATAACTAAAGCAACAACTATTCCTATTGCAGAAAAAAGCTTATCAAATTTCTTCTCATCATCGTCTATATCATGCGGCGTGCTAACAGGCTTTGGCTTTTTATTAGTTTGAGCCTGCACCTTTGACTGCCTTTCCTTTGCAGTATTAATAATCATCAGGTCTTCCTTAGAGATCGGTCTTGTGCTTCCCTGATTTTCTCTAACAAATGAAGGCGGCTCCTTTTCCGGATGCATATAAGCACTATTAAGATCCCTAGCAAGAGTTTTCATAGACTGGTAACGCATGTTAGGATCCTTATTAGTACACTTAAGTATAATTTTTTCAAGCGACCTAGGTATATCATTTCTATAGGTGCTAGGCGGTGTTATATTTTCCTCTACCTGAGCCAGAAGTACGGCTACGGTTGTATCTCCCTCAAACGGAAGTCTTCCTGTAACCATCTCGTATATAGTTATACCAAGTGAATATATGTCGCTTCTTTCATCTACAGTAGCACCCTTTGCCTGCTCCGGTGATATATAATGCGCAGAGCCTATAGCCTGATTTTCAAGTGATATAGTATGCTCTGTAACAACGCTTGCTATTCCAAAGTCTGCTATCTTAACCTTTCCTGTATCCTTAGAGATAATCATATTTTGAGGCTTTATATCTCTGTGGATTATATGTCTTTCATGTGCATACTCTAAGCCGTCGGCAACCTGTATAGCTATGCCTATAGACTCCTGTATGCTAAGTCTTCCCTCTTTTAGAATACGGTTCTTAACAGTACAGCCCTCTACAAGCTCCATAACTATATAGTGGTAATTGCCGTCATCGATTACATCATATACGCTTACTATATTAGGATGTCCGACTAGTCCTGCTGCCGACTGTGCTTCCTTTCTAAATCTAAGTACTATTTCACTGTCATGGCAGAACTCTTCCTTAAGTATCTTAATAGCAACAGGTCTATGAAGTATATGGCATTGTGCCTTATATACATCTGCCATACCGCCTGTACCTATCTTTTGAATTATCTCATATCTATTTTGCAGAAAATCTCCAGCTCTTAATTCCATACTAGATCACCTCCTTATCAAAGGGATCTACTAATATAAGTGAAATATTATCCTTGCCGCCATTTTTCTTAGCAAGCTCAATTA
Organism: Bacteroidaceae bacterium; assembly: GCA_963593765.1. Taxonomy (GTDB): domain Bacteria; phylum Bacillota; class Clostridia; order Lachnospirales; family Lachnospiraceae; genus CAVBBU01. Next base: position 2,948 of record CAVBBU010000035.1, read on the forward strand.
ATTCAGTCGCACTTTTATTTATATCTGTGCTTTCCTTTAAAATGTTTGCTATATCTAAGTCCTCCACCATATTAGATAAGCCATCACTGCAAAGAAGAACAAGATCTCCAAATTCTATCTTGCTATCAAAAACATCCGGAATAACCTTGCTTTCTATACCTATGGCTCTTGTAATCTTATTTTTATTTTCCTTATATTCCTTACTGCCCTTAACCATAGCTCCAAGAAGAACCATCTCCTCGACATAGCTGTGATCCTTAGAAATCTGAATAAGGCTCTCGCCATCCTTTTTATAAAGATACAGCCTGCTATCGCCTACATTAATCGTATAAAGTATAGAATTTTCTATATAAGCCGCAACCAAGGTAGTTCCCATGCCCTTGTAGGAATCATCGGAAACTGATTTGTTATAAAGCTTAATATTAGCTTTAGCTATACTATCAAGTAAGATTTTAGCAGGGCTGCCTGATTTTATATCTGAAATAGACTTGATAATGATGTCGACTGCCTCCTTAGATGCGTAGTCGCCAGCATTTTCCCCGCCCATTCCATCTGCTACCATAAATAGATTAGGAAGCTTGCCTAGCTTACTTGGCAGGCAGAATATAGTATCTTGATTTGTCTGTCTGATGCACCCAGTATCAGTTAGTGCAACCGCTTTCATAAACTCTCTCCTCTCAATTAAAACCCTTTTGGGGATTTTAGCTTAATTCATTAAGCATATGACGCCTTAGCTGTCCGCAGGCACCATCTATATCTCGTCCTAATTCTCTCCTTATAGTAGCATTAATTCCATTTTTTTCAAGAAATTTGTTAAATGCTACCGCCTTTGGCATAGCTGTTTGCTTAAAGCTACGCTCCTTTATAGGATTAATAGGAATAAGATTAACATGTCCCTTAGTATCCTTTATAACGCTTACTAATTCCTTCGCATCATCTAGGCTATCATTAACCCCGGCTATAAGGCTATACTCAAAGGTTATTCGCCTTCCTGTCTTATTATAATAATATATACATGCCTTTATAATCTCGGCTATAGAATACTTATTTGCTATAGGCATAATCTCACGCCTTCTTGTATCATTCGAAGCATGAAGTGAAATAGCAAGTGTAATCTGAAGCCCAAGGTCTGCAAGCTTATATATATTGGGGACAATGCCGCAGGTAGATACAGTAATATTTCTTTGACTTATATTTAGTCCGTTTTCATCGCTTATAATATGCAAAAAGTCTATAACATTGTCAAAATTATCTAACGGCTCGCCAGAACCCATAATTACTACATGCGATATTCTATCGCCTATGTCTAGCTGAGTTTTATATATCTGATCGAGCATTTCTGACGGAGTAAGACACCTAACCATTCCATCTATAGTAGATGCACAAAATTTGCAGCCCATCCTGCAGCCAACCTGTGAGGATATGCATATGCTGTTTCCAAACTTATATCGCATAAGCACTGTTTCTATAGAATTGCCATCTGCTAAGGTATATAGGTATTTTCTGGTTCCGTCTATAGCCGACTCCTGAACTACTGCTTTTGTAAGACTCGTAATATAACATTCCTCTTTTAGCTTATTCCTTAGCGAAAGCGAAATATTAGTCATATCATCAAAGCTATAAACCAGTCTTTTGTGAAGCCATTCGTATATCTGCTTTGCTCTGTATGCACTCTCGCCAAGCTCTGTAATATATTCCTTTAACTTATCAAGGCTATAGGACTTAATATCTATCATGTCTGATTAAATTACCCCATTTTAGTAAATGCTGATATAAAAAAGCCATCTCCATTTGTATTTTGCGGAAGCAGCGTTGTATATCCATTTCTTTCTGTTCCTGTTTTATATATCTCAGGTATATATAAGGAAATATCAAATGGCTTGTAAGAATAATTTTCAAGTATATATTCCCTTGCGGCTTCATTTTCCTCTTTATTAAGTGTGCATGTGCTGTATATTAGCCTGCCGCCATTTTTAACATACCGAGCTGCTTGGTCAATGATATCTCTTTGAAGCTTTACCAAATCACTTAAAGACTCCTCTTTTAGCCTATGCTTTATATCAGGCTTTGAGCCTATAACTCCAAGACCTGAGCAAGGAACATCTGCTATAACTATATCAAAGCTATCCTTAAAGGCTTCATTAAGCTTAGTTGCATCAAGTGCAAGCACTGATGAATTTTCAAAGCCACATCTTGATATATTATCCCTAATAAGCTCACACTTATCACTTGATATATCACATGAGGTAACAAAGCCAGATCCAGCAAGTATATCCAGTGCATGCAGGCTTTTTCCTCCGGGAGCTGCACATATATCAAGAATTTTATCATCCTTTGATATATTCGCACAGCGGCAAACAAAGCTGGCGCTTATATCCTGAACAGTTATATATCCCTTTTTAAATGCCGAAAGTTCTTTTATGCTGTCAATTCCGCTTATAAAAAGTATATCGTCAAACCCTTCTGCTGTACTTATACTTTTACATTCCTTTTCTATTAAATGAATCGCATCAGCCGGATTAATTTTAGATTTATTAATCCTAATACATAGCGGTCTTAGCTCTAAAAAGGCTTTTAGTATATCCCTTGATATATCCTCTCCATAGTCCTTTATAAAAAGCTTAGTTATCCACTCCGGCATAGAATATTTTGTACTAAGAGTATCAAAGCTTATACTCTCCTTGCCCCTACAAATTCCTCTAAGCACTCCATTGACATATCCACTAAGACCTCTAAGTCCTCTTTTAACAGTAAGCTTAACTGCCTCATCACATACAGCACTATCCGGAACTCTATCCATATATAGTATCTGGTAGATAGACATTCGAAGTATATTTTTAATAACAGGCTTTAGCTTAGTTACCTTTGTTTTAGAAAAGCAATCTATTATATAATCCTCCTGTACCATATATTCTATAGTGCCATGTATAAGCCTAACTATAAATGCCTTATCGCTTTTTATAATATATGAATACTTATCAAGTACGGCATTAATTGCAATATGTGAAAAGCACTCTCCGCTTGTAATAAGCATAATGGCATCTAGGGCTATGGCTCTTGGATTATAGCTTTTAGTACTAGTCATTGTTATTCCTTTTTCCAAAGAGCGTTACAAGTCTTAGAAGCTGTAATAGGGATGCGGCTGCGGCTGCAACATAGGTCATAGCGGCTGCCTTTAGTACCTTTCTGCTAGATGCCTCTTCTTTGCTATCCATAATTCCTGTACTAACTAGCTGCTCAAGTGCTCTCTTAGATGCATTAAATTCAACAGGAAGCGTAACAAGCTGAAATACAACAGCAAAGCTAAAAAGAAGTATTCCCAGCTGAATAAATGTATATCCCATGCTTCCCATAAGTATACCAAAAATAATCATAGGCCATGAAAGCGTTGATGCTATATTAACAACAGGGACTAAGGTCGCTCTCATTCGAAGCGGTGTATATCCAAGGTTATCCTGAATAGCATGACCACATTCATGTGCTGCTACTCCAAGTGCTGCTACTGATGTAGAGCCATATATAGGTGCTGAAAGATTAACTGTTTTTTTTCTAGGATCATAGTGGTCTGTAAGCTGACCGCTAACTGGCTTTACGGTAACGTCATATATGCCATTTGCCTCAAGTATTCTTTGTGCAACCTGTGCTCCTGTTAGTCCGGAAGCTGACGGCACTGTAGAATACATTCGAAATGTCGACTGCATCTTCGCAGATGCGATTAGTGTTATAAAAACTCCGATTAAAACCAAAATATAGCTTGGGTCATAGCCGTAATAAAATCCGTAGTTAAATCCATATGCAAGTATAAAATCCATAATTTCTCCTAAGTTTAATTATATTATATTTCAGAGCGTTTCTGCTTAATTAAGGAAATGTCCTGCTTCGAGTAATTCTCAGCCTGCGGCATATCGCAAAACGGCATCTTACACTTTACCGCAGCGTACTCCTTGCGAAGCGCTTTTATAAAGCAGAAAGCCTCTCTCCAATTTGTATCTCATATCCACGAAGAAAATCTGCCGTAGACATTCTCTTCTTACCCTCAAGCTGAAGTGATGTAATTACAAGTATTCCAGAGCCTGTTATCACATGTAAGCCTTCCTTATCTATATTGAAAATCGTGCCTACATCACCCTCACACCTATCATCCTCTACCTTAGCACTCCAAAGCTTTAAATGCCTTCCATGTATATATGTAAATGCAGCCGGCCATGGCGAATATGCTCTTATCTTTCTTTCTATAACGTCAGCACCTTCAGACCAGTTGATAAGTCCCATTTCCTTTTTTAGCATAGATGCATAATGTGTTGTGGCATCTCCCTGAGGTCTTCTTGTTATTTTTCCAGCCTCTAGCTTTTCTAGTGTATCAACTATTGCTTTTCCGCCAAGCTCTGCCAACCTTTCAAACAGACTTCCACCGGTTTCATCTTCCGCTATCTCTAGCTTATATTGCTCTAGTATATCTCCTGTATCTAGTCCGCTATCCATAAGCATAGTAGTTATGCCTGTTTCCTTTTTTCCATCTATAATAGCCCACTGTATAGGTGCAGCTCCTCTATATTCAGGAAGAAGTGATGCATGTATATTAATACAGCCATGCTTTGGAATATTAAGTATATTATCCGGAAGAAGCTTTCCATATGCTACTACTACAAATACGTCTGCATTAAGCTCTTTAAGCTTTTCCTCTATATCAGGCTCCTTAAGAGATTTTGGAGTTATAACATCAATTCCAAGCCTAAGTGCCTCCTCTTTAACAGGAGTAAAGCTAGTTTGTCCTCCTCTTCCTCGAGCCTTATCCTCACCTGTTACAGCAAGTGATATATTATGCCCAGCATTATATAGGGCTTTAAGAGGCTCAACTGCAAAGTCCGGAGTACCCATAAAAACTATATTCATATATTATTCTCCGTCCTCACTGCTATTAACGTCCTCTAGCTCACCCTCAACCTTTTCTACATATAGCTGTCCGTCTAGATGCTCGCACTCATGACATATAGCCCTTGCTAAAAGCTCTTCGCCCTCTAATGTAAATGGCTGCATATTTTCATCTACCGCCTCAACTACAACATGGTTTGGTCTTACAACAACTCCAGTTTTTCCCGGAACACTAAGGCAACCCTCGTATCCTCTTTGCTCACCGTCAGTTTCCTTGATAACCGGATTTATAAGCACATGTACCTCGTCTGGCTCTGTTTCGATAACACATATTCTTTTTAATATGCCTACCTGCGGTGCGGCAAGCCCTACTCCGTCAGAATCTCGCATAGTCTCTATCATATCTGCTATCAAATCCTTAGTTCTATCAGATACAGCTGTAACCTCCTTTGCTCTTTTGGTAAGTATAGGATCACCAATCACTCTAATTGTTCTTATAGCCATAACATTCCTCTCAAAATAAATTTATGTAAAATCATATAAAACAGATGCCTCTCTTATGGCTTCATCTTCCTGTAAGCTATATTCGAGCTCATCCTTTAACCGTATAAGTATATCATAATCACTATGCTTTATATATATCAATTCTCTATAGTAATCTTTAATTTTATATATCTGAGCCTGCGTTGGCCCTATAATAGTCGCATTATACTTAGTACAAAGCATATCTAGCTTATTTGCCCAGATTTTCGTTATTTCCTGCAGCTTTTCTTCATTTTTTGATGAAAGCTGAATAGTCCACATATGCATAACAGGCGGATATCCTGCAAGCTTTCTAAATGTTATCTCATTATTATAATAAAGCTCATAATCCTGCCTTGCAGCAGCAAGTACCGCATAATGCTCAGGATTATAGGTTTGTATAACTACGTCTCCTTTAATGTCAGCTCTGCCTGCCCTGCCTGCTGCCTGAGTTATAAGCTCAAAGGTTCTCTGGCTGCTTGTATAGTCACTTACATAAAGCGAGGTATCTGCAGCTATAATTCCAACAAGGCTAACCTTTTTAAAATCATGCCCTTTAACTATCATCTGCGTTCCGACTAATATATCGGCCTCGCCATCAGAAAATGCCTTAAGTATATCCTTTCCGGCATTTTTGCCTGCTGCTGTATCTGCATCCATCCTAAGAACTCTCGCCTTAGGATACATTTTCTTTGTAAGCTGCTCTAGCTTTTGAGTTCCTGTTCCAAATTCGGCTATATATGGCGATCCACATTTAATGCATCTTTTAGGAAGCTCCATCCTATATCCGCAGTAATGACAGATAAGCCCCTTGTCCTTATGAAGTGTAAGTGATATATCACAATGCGGACACATAACGACCTCACCGCATGAGCGGCATGAAACAAAGCTAGAATAGCCTCTTCGATTCATAAAAAGCATAATCTGCTCTTTTTTATCCAGTCTATCTAAAATCAGCTTATTTAATTCATTGCTAAATATACTCTTGTTTCCATCCATAAGCTCTCTTCGCATATCAACTATATGCGTTTTGGCAAGAGCTGATGATCTTGAAGCTCTCTTTGTTAGCTTAAGAAGTGTATACCTACCATCTAATGCATTTTTGTAGGTATCCGGAGATGGCGTTGCACTTGCAAGAACTACAGATGCATTAGACAGTCTTGCTCTTTCTATGGCTACGTCTATAGTATTATATCTAGGAATAGTTTCATTTTTATAAGAGCCATCATGCTCCTCGTCTATAATTATAAGTCCTATATCATTAAACGGAGCAAAAAGTGCCGACCTAGGTCCTATCATAATATCTGCACTATTATCTCTGGCTCTTTCAAACTGCTCATATCTCTCGCCCTGATTAAGCTTACTATGGATAATTGCAACCCTATCGCCAAAGGCAGCACGAAGCCTAACTATAGTTTGATATGTTAGAGAAATTTCCGGAACTAAAACTATTACCTGTCTTTTTAAGGCAAGGACAGTTTTTATCATTTCTATATATACCTGAGTTTTGCCGCTTCCTGTTATTCCAAAAAGGAGATAGCTTTTATAATTTTTATTGTTATAATCATTGGCAAATGTCTGTGCTGCCGCATTTTGCTCGTCGTTTAAAATTATGTTTTTTGTTTCGTCACTACTTTTAATTTCGTTTTTGTTTTCATTTGTATTCTCAGTTTTATTCTCGCTTTCATTTACATCATTTTCACTTTTGTTTTCATTTCCATTTTGGGGTTTATTCTCAGCGGTATTCCTGTCTTTATTCTCACCCTCACCCACGGCTTTCTTTGGCACTCTTTTTTTTACCTTATATTTTACCGGCAAAACTGTTTGAAGTGCCTTAGCCATAGTGCAGCCATATCTTTTCTTTATCCATGCAGCAAGGCATATTAACCTGTCCTCAAGGCTAGTGCTTTTTTTTGAAATAGAAGCTATAGGCTTAATAAGCTCTCTGTCTATATCTATGCTATCGACTATATCTATCACATAGCCCTTTCTTAGCTTATTGCCTCTACCAAACGGAACATCTACCGCAGTGCCTATCTCTATATCATTTGCAAGCTCAGGTGGAATACAATAAGAGAATGCCTTATCGACATTCTCATTTGAAATATCTATAATTACCTGAGCAAATTTCTCCATCATTATTTCCTGCTAGCTACTGCCTCTAAAACTACTTCTCTATCTAGGAAGTGATGTCTAATACCATTAATCTCCTGATAGTCCTCATGTCCCTTTCCAATAACGGCTATCATATCACCCTGTTTTGCATTTTCTATAGCATAAAATATAGCCTCTTTTCTATCTGGAATCTTGATATACTTTCCATCAGTTTTCTTAATGCTTGATTCTATATCTGCAATTATATCATTAACATCCTCAAATCTTGAATTGTCAGCTGTTATAATAGACAGGTCAGCAAATCTACCGCCTATATCTCCCATTCCATATCTTCTGTCCTTAGAGCGATTTCCTCCGCAGCCAAATACAACAACAAGTCTCTTTGGATTATATTCCTTAAGTGCCTTAAGAAGGCTTTCCATAGCGACTGCATTATGTGCATAATCAACTATAACAGTATACTTATCCGAGGTATAGACAATCTCCATACGACCGTCTACCTTTATATGCTCTAGTGCATGTGAAAGTATATCTGCTTTTATACCAAGAAGGCTACATACTGAAATTGCAAATGCTCCATTATATGCATTAAAGATTGCCGGAATTCCGACTCTTGAATCTATGCTACCGTTTGGAGTATTTAAATCAAACTCAACACCTACAAAGCTTCCATCTGAAACATATCTTATATTATCAAGCTTAAAATCAGCTGCCACCTTGTATGCTAATGTATATGTTTTTTTAGCCTTACTATGTGAAAGTATATAGTCCTTATGCTCATCGTCAGCATTAACCACTGCCATATTGCACTGACTAAGCATGGCTGTCTTGCACTCTAGGTATTCCTCGAAGCTGCTATGCTCGTTTTGCCCTATATGGTCCGGAGATATATTGGTAAATGCTCCCACCTCAAAGCATATGCCATCTGTTCTATGGAGCATAATTCCCTGACTAGATACTTCCATAACCATATGCGTGCAGCCAGCCTTTAGCATCTCATGACAATACCTTTGTATGTCTTTTGACTCCGGGGTTGTATTAACTGATGGTATCTTTTTATCTCCTATGTATATACCATTAGTTCCTATCATACCAACCTTGTTGCCTGCCTGCTCTAATATTCTTTTAATCATATGTGTAGTTGTTGTCTTACCCTTTGTTCCGGTAACACCTATACATGTAAGCTTTTCGGTTGGATAGTCATAGCATGCTGCAGATATTAAGGAAAGTGCCACTCTTGTGCTTTTAACCTTAATAACTGTAATATTTTCCGGAAGCTTAATATCCTCTTCTATTACAAGTGCAGCTGCGCCGCCCTTTGCGATCTCATCTGCAATAGAATGGGAATCAAAGTTTGCGCCTTTAATGCAGACAAATACGCAGCCGTTTATAATGCTTTTTGAATTATCGCAGACATCTGCAAGCTGCTCTCTGTCGCTTCCTTGTAGAAGTTCGTAGTTTAAATTTTTTACGCTGCTAAGTGTAAACATATGGTTCTCCTCGAAATATATTTGATAAGAATATATATGTATCTTTAACTCCCGTGCCACGCATACATTGCATTCGAAACACGCTCCCGCTAAGGTGCTTAAGCAGCGGTACTAACAAGCCTGCTACGCAGCCTTGAAGTGCCGGCCACGCACCATTGTTTCTCATACAATGTATGCTAGGCACTTGAGTGTACTTCAAATTATAAATTTATGTAATTCAACCTACAAGAAAGAATGTGCTGAGACACTGTTGCTTAAGCATCATAATGGGAGCGTGTTTCGAATACAATATTTGCAAGGACACGCAACATGTGCTAAACATATATATAATATACTATGTCATAACCTTCTCGAGCACATATCACTCCGCCGCAGTGCGATCCAAAGCGGAGCGTTTTTTACTTCATAGAACGTACTTTCCTATGAAGTAAAAAAATCAAGTAATCAAAATTAAAATAATCCAACAATATTTCCGTCAGCATCAACATCTATATCGTAAGCAGCAGGATGCTTTGGAAGACCTGGCATAGTCATTACATCGCCTGCAAGCATTACTACAAAGCCTGCACCGGCTGCAACATATGCATCTCTTATATGTATCTTAAAGCCTGTAGGTCTGCCTAGCCTTGTAGCATCATCAGTAAATGAATATTGAGTCTTAGCCATGCAGATAGGAAGCTCTCCAAAGCCCATGCTCTCTATCTTTTTTATTGCATTTGCAGCATTTTTAGAAAGCTCTATATCATCTGCACCATATATATCCTGTGCTATTTTTCTAGCCTTATCTGCTAAGCTAAGCTTATCATCATACAAAGGCTTGAAGTTTGATTTTTGATTATCGAGTATATCTACCAGCTTTTTGGCAAGCTTAGTTGCTCCATCACCGCCATCTGCCCATGCAGTAGACAGCTCAAACTCGCAGCCATTTTCCATGCAAAAATCTCTTATATATGCATACTCAGCCTCAGTATCGGTAACAAATGAATTAAGTGTAACTATAACCGGTATTCCAAAGCTCTTTAGGTTTTCTATATGCTTTTTAAGATTAACTATACCTTTTTTAAGAGCATCTACATTTTCCTTAGTTAGCTCATCCTTTGGAATTCCTGCATTATATTTTATTGCACGAACAGTAGCAACTAGAACTGCTGCATCAGGCTTTAAACCTGACAGGCGACACTTAATATCAAAAAACTTTTCAGCACCTAGATCTGCACCAAAGCCTGCCTCTGTTATACATATATCTGCCATCTTAAGTGCTGCACTTGTTGCTATTACGCTATTGCAGCCATGTGCTATATTTGCAAATGGACCGCCATGGACTAATGCAGGTGTATGCTCTAGTGTTTGAATTATATTTGGCCTAAGCGCATCCTTTAAAAGTGCTGCCATGCTTCCAACAGCCTGCAGGTCTTTAGCAGTAACCGGATTCCCATCTGTATCATATGCAACTATAATTTTAGCGAGTCTATTTTTTAGATCCTCAAGGTCAGTTGCAAGACAAAGTATAGCCATAATCTCAGAGGCAACGGTTATTATAAAATGATCCTCTCTAGGCTGTCCATTTACCTTGCCGCCAAGTCCAATAACTATATTTCTAAGCACTCTGTCGTTCATATCAAGGCAGCGTTTCCAAAGTATCTGCCTTGTATCTATCCTTAGCTCATTGCCCTGCTGAATATGATTGTCCAAAATCGCTGCAAGGAGATTATTTGCAGAGGTGATAGCATGAAAGTCTCCTGTGAAGTGAAGATTAAGCTCATCCATAGGAACCACCTGCGAATATCCACCGCCAGCAGCTCCGCCCTTTATACCAAAGCAAGGACCTAGAGATGGCTCTCTAAGTGCTATGATAGCCTTCTTTCCTATCTTAGCCATCGCCTGTCCAAGACCTATAGTTGTAGTTGTCTTTCCCTCGCCTAGCGGAGTTGGATTAATGGCTGTAACTAAAACCAGCTTACCTGTTTTATTATTCTTAATTTTATCAAGATATTCCTTTGAAAGCTTTGCCTTGTACTTGCCATAACATTCTAGGTCATCCTCAGACATGCCAAATGGCTTAACTACATCCTTAATCGGAAGCATATCACACTGCCTTGCTATATCTATATCAGATTTCATAATACTCTCCTATCTAAGTATTTCTTCAAATTCCTCTTTGGTCATAAGAACCTCTCGCGGTTTGGTTCCATTTTCCTCGCCAACTACTCCTGCCTCACACAGCTGATCCATAATTCTGGCAGCTCTGTTAAAGCCTATCTTGAATATTCTTTGCAGATTTCCTATAGACGCCTTATCCTTATCTATAATATATTCTCCTGCCTGTGCAAAAAGCTCATCTCTGTCACTAGCCGTAGATGCCCCAGCTGCTCCTGTGTTTATACTGCCAGATGAAATTTTATTTTCCATATCTGTATCATATGAGTTGCCAGAGCCCTGCTTTAATAAGAAGTCTACAACCCTTTGGACTTCATTGTCCGATACATAAGCACCTTGGATTCGCATAGGCTTTGGACTTCCTTGAGGGTCAAATAGCATATCGCCCTTACCAAGCAGCTTTTCTGCGCCTACAGAATCGAGTATAGTTCTTGAGTCCACTCCTGATGTAACAGCAAATGCTATCCTTGATGGAATATTTGCCTTGATAAGTCCTGTAATAACATTAACACTAGGTCTTTGAGTTGCAATAACCAGGTGTATGCCAGCGGCTCTAGCAAGCTGTGCCAGCCTACAAATAGCATCCTCAACTTCATTTTGTGCAACCATCATAAGGTCTGCAAGCTCATCAATAATAATAACTATCTGAGACATCTTTTCATCATCAAATACCTTTTGATTATAGCCCTTAAGGTCTCTTACTCCGCTGTCAGCAAACTTTTTATATCTATCTGTCATCTCAGCAACTGCCCAGTTAAGTGCTGCCGCTGCCTTCTTAGGATCTGTAACAACTGGTATAAGAAGGTGTGGTATCCCATTATATATAGAAAGCTCTACGACCTTAGGATCGACCATAATCATCTTAACATCCTTAGGTGCATACTTATATATAATGCTCATTATAAGCGTATTAATACATACTGACTTACCAGATCCGGTTGCACCTGCTATAAGCAGATGCGGCATCTTGTCAATGTCAGTAACTACTATCTGTCCGCCTATATCCTTACCTACTGCAAATGCTATCTTAAATTCATTGTCCTTAAATTCATGTGATTCAAGCAGGTCTCTAAGATAGACCATGTTATTTTCCTTGTTAGGAACCTCTATACCTATAGCCGACTTGCCCGGAATAGGTGCTTCTATTCTTATATCTGATGCAGCAAGTGAAAGCTTGATATCATCTGTAAGAGAAACTATCTTACTAACCTTAACTCCCTGCTCAGGATGAAGCTCATACCTTGTAACCGCCGGGCCACAGCTTATATTAGTAACTGTAACTGCAACGCCAAAGTTTTTGAGGGTCTGCTGAAGCTTGATAGCAGTCTCCTTATATTCCTTATCAGAAAAGCCCTTGCCTGTTTTCTTTCCCTTTACAAGGAGATTAAGAGATGGGAAAATGTATGGTCTTTCCTTCTTTTCCTTTTGCTTTATCTCTTCCTTAACCTCACCTACAGCCGTTTCCCTCTGAGCACTACTCATCTTCTTAATAACTGCATCCGTATCTGCCTCTATAACCTTACCGCTTGCTGTAACTATAGTTCTTTCACCGTCTGCACTTGTAAGTATGTTTTCTACATCGCTGCTGTCAGTATCATCAAGTGTGCCCTGATAATAGGCATCCTTAGTTGGATCTGGATATTCCTTATTATCACATCTTTCTTCCGTAAGTATCTGATCAGCCTTTTTTAGTGCATTGTCAAGTTCATCACCAAAGCCTGCAGTAAGATTTTTATCATCCTCATCAAAAGGAACATCATTATCGATATTAGAATTATATATGCTTCCGCTAAATACATCTGCAGGATTAACCATATCATCCGGAGTCTTAAAGTCATCAGCATAATTATCTACAGCTGTATCAGGGCTTACCTCGTTTAAATTCGTAGCTGCAAGGTCTATTCCGAGTGCTTTCTTCTCGTCCTTAATCTTTTTTCTTTCCTGCGCCGCCTTTTTAGCACCCTCCTGAAGCCTATGTGCATCCTCCTTAGCATGCATATATGCCTTGCTGCTTCCCTTCTTTACAAAGGAAACAAATGATCTTTCCGTAATGCATACTATAGATATAATAAGAACTACAAGCAGTATAAGAAATGTTCCAATCTTACCAAGTACAGAGCCAAAAAGAGTTGCTATAGCAGTTCCTATTACGCCGCCTGCCTTACCGCTTGAATAGTATTCTAAAACAGCGTCTGCAGATGTGGCCTCTTTTCCCCAAAAAAGATGAATCATAGCACATATAGATAATATAGCGAGAATTACAGCAACTATTTTAAGCTTTGCCTTAACATTTCCCTTGTTTGACATGCCAAATAAAGATATGAAAAATAGGAATATCGGAAAAAGATATCCCACTATACCAAAAAGACCAGTTTGTATGCCCTTAAAAAAGCTGCCTACAAAGCCGCATATGCCAAAATTACTTAAAAACAAAAGAGCGGAAATCGCAAACAGTAAGATGACTGCAATTTCCGATTTCAAAAAGCTTTGGTCTTGCTTTTTTGTATTTTTCTTTTTTTTGCGTGCTGCCAATACAAAGCCTCCTAATTTCTATAACATATCTATTCAAAGCTCGCTTCGCTCGCTAAGAAAAATATGCAAAAAGCCTAGGCATATATTGTAGTTATGCCTAGGCAATTATACTAAATATTCGATTGCATTGCAAGATGGCTATCCAAACGGCATATCGACATATGACACACATATGACCGTTTTTGCTTATCTGCCCAACTTCATTATTTTACCATCAGCATATCAAGAGTTTCTTCTACATATTCCCTAGGCATATTAATCTTGCCAGCTATATAGTCTATGGTTTTTCCTTCTCTGGCAAGTTCAAAAATTCTGCGAATGATTAATCGCTCGTTCTCTCGTCCTATCGCTATCCCCTCGGATCTACCTTCTACTCTACCTTCTACTCTACCCTCTGCTCTTCCTTCTGCTCTTCCCTTAATTATGCCTCTTGCTTCGCCCTCAACTATTCCTTTAGCTATTCCTTTAGCTACACCTCTTGCCTCACCTTCATCTAGCCAATCAATTATATCTGCTTCATACTTCATACGCATCTCCTTCCATTCCTTATTCTCAGAGTTTTCTAAAACGGCTCTATCTAACTGTTTTATAAAGTCATTTGCAGGTTCTTTATCAGCATGCTCTGGATTATTAAGATAGCTGATAAATGCCTTTAAATCATCCGAAACATCTCCCTTATGACCTTTTGCATTGA